>DATAZN010000097.1:0-4798 GCA_036272035.1 Mycobacterium sp.
GGCGGCGATGCCACCCGCAACCTGTACACCCTTGGCTGGCAGGAGATGCCGGCGCCGGAGTCGGACAAAGCTGTGGAAGGAACCTGGCTGACTGCCGGATTTGACGAGCTGGCCGCTGGCCTGCCGGGCGGTATCTCGTTGGACCGTACCGCGGATCCAGAGCCGTGGAAGCAGGCGTTCGCGCAGGCTGAGGATCGCGGTGCGCCGGTCTCCGGCATCATCTGGCGCAGCGCCGGGCGGCCCAGCGCAGAAGAGTCGGCCACCGAATTCGCCGGGCGGGTGGAGACCGAGATCGCCGAGTTGCTCAGCGCCGTACACACCGCCCAGGGCGGCGAGGTGAAACTTCCTGGCGGACTGTGGATCATCACCGAACGGGCCGTCGCGACCGAACCTGGCGAGCCGGTCGACTCGGCGCAGTCGGCGCTGTGGGGCTTCGGGCGCACCATCATTACCGAGCAGCCGGTCCTGCGTTGCCGGCTGGTCGACTGCGACAGCTTCGATGACGCCGTGGGATCGCTGGTGGGCCTGCTGGGTGCGCCCGTCGAGGAGCCCGAACTCGCACTGCGCCAAGGGAAGTACCTGGTGCCACGGCTACTGCAATGGGCGCGCAGCGGCCAACTCCCGGTACCGCATGCAACCGACTACATTCTGGCGCCGACCGAACGCGGCGCGATCGACAACCTTCGGCTGACCGAGACGCACGTGCCGTCGCCGGCGGCCGGCCAGGTGCAGATCCGGGTAGAGGCCGCGGGTCTCAACTTCCGGGATGTGCTCAATGTGCTCGGCCTGTATCCGGGGGACGCCGGAATGATCGGCGGCGACCTCGCCGGCATCGTCACGGAATTGGGTGCCGGCGTGACCGGATTCGAGGTTGGTCAGCGGGTCTTCGGCTTCATGCCGGGCGGGTTTGCGACCCGAGTCAACGTGCCGGCCCTGTTTCTATCGCCGGTCCCCAACGGGGTGAGCGCGGTAGGCGCGACGACCATACCCGCCGGGGCGCTGACGACCCGGCTTGCCTTCGACTGGGCAGACGTGCGGCCCGGTGATCGGGTGCTCATCCACGCGGCCAGCGGCGGCGTCGGTCTGGCCGCCATCCAGATCGCACAGCAGCGCGGTGCGACGGTCTTCGCCACCGCCAGCGCGTACAAGCGTGCGACGCTGCGCAACATGGGTGTGCAACACGTCTACGATTCGCGCAGTACGGATTTCGCGGATCAGATCCTGGCTGACACCGGCGGTGCGGGCGTCGACGTCGTGCTCAACAGCCTGACCAATGAAGGGTTCATCGCCGCAACCGTGCGGGCGACCGCGCAGGGCGGCCGGTTCGCCGAAATCGCCAAGCGGGACATCTGGACTCCGGAACAGATGGCGGCGGCCCGTCCAGACATCGCCTACGAGATCATCGCGCTGGACGGGTGCATCGATCGAGAACCCGAACGGATCGGGGGCCTGCTGGCCGAGTTGGCGGACAGCATGGCCAGCGGCGAGCTGGCGCCGCTGGCTGTCGAGGTCTACCCGCTGACGGAGGCGAAGACTGCGTTCCGCCGCATGCAGCAGGCGCGACACATCGGCAAGATCGTGGTGCAGATGCCAAAACCGCTTCAGCCGCGCGGGGATCGGAGCTATCTGATCACCGGCGGCCTGGGTGCACTAGGCCTGCACACGGCCGCCCACCTGGCCCAACTCGGGGCCGGCGACATCGTGTTGACCAGCCGGCGTGAGCCGGACGCGGAGGCACAACGGGCCATTGCCGAGCTCACCGAGCGTTACCGGTGCCGGATTCATACCTTCGCGGCCGATGTCGGCGACGAGACACAGGCCAGGAACCTGGTGGAGCGGATCCGGGCGGAATTGCCTCCGCTTGCCGGCGTGGCACACCTGGCCGGGGTGCTCGACGACGCGTTGATTTCACAACAGAGCCCGGAGCGTTTTCGAACGACGCTGGCGCCCAAAGCTTTCGGCGCCTGCTACCTCGATCGGTTGACCAGGAACGACGATCTTGAGTTCTTCATCGTGTACTCGTCGGCCTCCAGCGTGATCGGTTCGCCCGGCCAGGCGAACTACGCGACTGCCAACGCGTTGCTCGACGGGCTGGTTGCGGATCGCAGGGCGCAAGGCCTTCCCGCGACCGGAATCAACTGGGGTCCATGGGCGCAGGGCGGCATGGCCACGTCGCACGCCGCGCGCGCCAATCTCAGTGCGCAAGGCCTGATTCCGCTGGATCCCTCGGCCGCCCTGAACGCGCTCGACGAGATGATCGCCCACGGAACGGGGCAAGCAACCGTCATCAAAGCCAACTGGCAGCGTGCCGCGAAGGGGCTGGGCGGCACTCGCCCATGGATTCTCGACCACGTGCTGCCAAGCGCTGTCGCCGCGACACGCGGCGACAGCGAGTTGCTCCGGCAACTGCACGAGGTGCCCGACATGGACCGCAGCAGTTTCCTCACCGAATACCTGCGGCACGAGGTGCAGAATTTCCTGAGGCTCGCGCAGCCGCCGGCCGCGACCAGCCGGTTCCTGGAGCTGGGTACGGATTCGCTGATGGCCGTCGAATTCAGCAACCGGTTACTCCCCCAGTTCGGCGGAGCGTTCACGATCAGCGCCACCGCGGTATTCGACTACCCCACCATCGGGTCGCTCGCGGAGTACCTGGCCGGTCAGGTACCGCAGTTACAGGTCGAATCCGGCGGCGGGTCCGAACCTGCCGATTAGATCCCGAATCGACATAAAACACACCAGATTTGGTAGGGCGACATAATGAATCAGCAGAGCGAAGTTGCAATGTCGGAGCACCTGGCTGACGACCTACTGTCCACGACGGCCGGTGGATGGCGCAGTTTTTACGATCTCCTGAGCCGCCGCTTGGAAGCCATCGGAGTTGCCGACTCATCGTTTTTCCTCAACTACGGATACCTCCCGACGACTTCTGACAACGAGTCGGCGTTCGCCATTCGCGAAGGTACCTTTAATGCCCACTCGGTCCGGCTGGTGTTCGAAGTTATCGGAGCGATTGACCTGGATGACCGCACAGTTGTCGAAATAGGCTGTGGACGCGGCGGTAACTCGAGACTTGTCGCGGAAAAATTCAGCGCTCAGGTCATAGGCATCGATATGTCCTCGGAAGCGATCGATTTCTGCCGCAAAACACATCTCGACAATTCGACGGATTTCAGGGTGGGCGATGCACTAAATATTCCACTGGAAGACGGGTCCTGCGATGCCGTCCTCAATGTGGAGTCGTCACACTCATATGGGAATCTGCCGAAGTTCCTGAGCGAAGTTCACCGGATTTGCCGACCCGGGGCATGGTTTTTGCACACAGACTTCCTGAGCCCCGAGGATTGGGACTACGTGCGGAGTCGTCTGCAAGCGCTTGGCTTTGTCACCGAAGCCGACCGCGATATCACGGCCAACGTGTTGGCCTCGCGCGATCAAGCGAGCAATAACTGGGCGCAGGTTTATGGCGACGGAAATGCGCGTGTGGCTAACTTTCTCGCACTACCTGGGTCTGCGATCTACGAGCAGATGCGGGCCGGATTGTTGGAGTACAGAATCCTGCGATCTCAATTACGCGCAGGACGCTGAAGTGGGTATGCCACCCGGGCGCGGCCAGGTTCACTGCCTTACTACGAGCCGTAGTGGAGCCGATCGGCAGCCCACGGCCGTCTCTGGAGCGCGCCCACGGACGACAGCAGGTGTCCTACGCGCTGACGTCGCCGAGATAGATGTCCAGCGCGCCGATGTGCCCGTCGAGGTTCAAACGGACCAATGCAAACCTGGTGTCAGAGCAGGTCCGCGCCAGTGCACGGCGGCGACGCGGACGCCGATGCCGATGGCCATCGCCCACAACGTCTTGTCCGCTCTCGCAGACTAATCGTCCAAACCCTTAGACAAGCTGTGTTGTCCTCCAGTATCGTCTAGAACTTGTTATACCCATGTCGAGTAAGCGGTCTGGAGGCGCGTGAGTATCAATCCTTTCGACGACGGGGATGGCAGCTTTTTCGTCTTGGTCAACGACGAGGAGCAACACAGCCTGTGGCCGGCCTTCGCAGATGTTCCAGCCGGCTGGCGGGTGGTGTATGGCGAAGGGGAGCGCGCAGCGTGTCTGGACTACATCGAACAGAACTGGGCTGATATTCGGCCGAAGAGTCTGCGCGACAGGTTGGCGGTGAGACAGGGGGTCTCGATAGGTAAACCAGATGGATCATGATGACCGCGCACTCCCGCTGACGCGGGGACAACTAGACATCTGGCTCGCACAGGAAACCGGTCACTCCGGTACCGAGTGGCAACTGGGCGTGCTGGTGCGATTCGACGGCGCGATGAAGCGCGATCTGCTCGAGCAGGCGATCCGTCACGTGATGCGGGAGGCCGAACCAGCCAGGGCCGCCATCTTCGAGGTGGATGGCCAGGTTTTCCAAAGGGCCGGCGATCCGGAGGTCGAGCTGGCCTTCTATGACCTGAGCGACTCGCGCCATCCGGTCCAGGAAGCCCGTGCGATAGCAGCATCGATCCAAAGCATTCCAATGCCGTCGGGCGGCCCGCTGTTCACATTTGCGCTGTTTCAAACGTGGGCCGACGAATTCTACTTGTTCGGATGTTTCCACCACATCGTCATCGACGGATCCGGAATTACGCTGCTCGCCCATCGGATTGCAACTGTCTACGCCGCGATTGTTTCTGACGCACCCATTCCTCCGGCCTTCTTCGGTTCGTTGCAGGAGTTGGTTCGCTGCGAGTCGGAATACGAAGCTTCCACCGATTATCTAGACGACGAGGCCTATTGGACTGAGAACCT
>DATAZN010000098.1:0-1865 GCA_036272035.1 Mycobacterium sp.
GAACCGGGTGGGAAGACCTTCCCGAGGACTGGGGCTGCCCAGACTGCGCCGTCGTTGAAAAGCCCGACTTCGAAATTCTGGAGGTAAGGAAATGAGCGATTACAAACTGTTCGTCTGTGTGCAGTGCGGCTTCGAATACGACGAGGCCAAGGGGTGGCCGGAGGACGGCATCGCGCCCGGCACCCGCTGGGACGACATCCCCGAGGACTGGAGCTGCCCGGACTGCGGTGCCGCCAAGTCGGACTTCGAGATGGTGGAAGTCGCCCGCTCGTGACACGAATGAGCGCGACTAGCTCGAGCGCCGCGATACACAGGAGTGGCGCGAGAGGCGTTAGGGTCGCGCATATGCGAAGGGTCCCGTACGCCGAGGCGTCCCGGGCCCTTCTGCGTGATTCGGTGCTCGACGCGATGCGCGAGCTGCTGGGTAGTCGCGACTGGTCGGCGATCACGCTGGCCGACGTGGCCCGCGCCGCGGGCATCAGCCGGCAGACCATCTACAACGAGTTCGGATCGCGGCAAGGCCTGGCCCAGGGCTACGCGCTGCGGCTGGCCGACCGTCTGGTGGACGCCGTCGAAGACGCCATCTACGCCAACGTCGGCGACGTCTATGCGGCCTTCCTGCAAGGCTTTCGGGCGTTTTTCGCCGACTCGGCGGCCGACCCGCTGGTGATATCGCTGCTGACCGGGGTGGCCAAACCCGACCTGCTGCAGATCATCACCACCGACAGCGGGCCGATCATCACGCACTGCTCGGCCCGCCTGACGTCGTCGTTCGTGCACAGCTGGATGCGCGCCAGCGAGGAAGACTCCGGAATGATCGCGCGCGCCATCGTCCGGCTGGCCATGAGCTACGTGTCGATGCCGCCGGAGGCCGACCACGACGTGGCCGCTGACCTGGCACGACTCATGACGCCGACGGCCGAGCGGTACGGCGAGTTCCGAGAGGACTTCGAGTCGCAGGCCCGGGGTGGTACCACCGGCGAGCCAGGCGAAGCCAACTAATAGGCTTGTCGAATCCGACTGACCTCAGATCGCGACCGAGAATTCGTCGCGACTAATATGTAACCAAGCTAATTAGTTGACCAGAGGAATGGGTAGTAGATGACGACGACCGAACAGCAGCTGACTCCCGACGTGGTGAACGGGCTCGATTTCAAGGTGGCCGACCTGTCGCTGGCCGACTACGGCCGCCGCGACATCGAGCTCTCTGAGCAGGAAATGCCGGGTCTGATGTCGCTGCGCCGCGAATACCACGACGTCCAGCCGCTCAAGGGTGCCCGCATCTCGGGTTCGCTGCACATGACTGTGCAGACCGCAGTGCTGATCGAGACGCTCACCTCGCTGGGCGCCGAGGTCCGTTGGGCGTCCTGCAACATCTTCTCCACCCAGGACCACGCCGCCGCCGCGGTGGTCGTCGGCCCGCACGGCACCCCCGAGAAGCCGCAGGGTGTGCCGGTGTACGCGTGGAAGGGCGAGACCCTCGAGGAGTATTGGTGGGCCGCCGAGCAGGTTCTGACCTGGCCCGATGAGCCGGCAAACCTGATTCTGGACGACGGTGGCGACGCCACCATGCTGGTGCTGCGTGGCGCGCAGTACGAGAAGGCCGGCGTGGTGCCGCCCGATGAGGAAGACGACTCGGATGAGCACCGGGTGTTCCTGAGCCTGCTGCGCAAGCGCTTCGAGACCGACAAGGACAAGTGGTCCAAGGTCGCCGCGTCGATCAAGGGCGTCTCCGAGGAGACCACCACCGGCGTGCTGCGGCTCTACCAGTTCGCCGCTGCCGGCGACCTGGCCTTCCCGGCGATCAACGTCAACGACTCGGTGACCAAGTCGAAGTTCGACAACAAGTACGGCTGCCGGCACTC
>DATAZN010000099.1:0-2766 GCA_036272035.1 Mycobacterium sp.
GCCGGAAACCAACAGCATCTCGACCAGCATCGGGATCGCGATGTGCCCCAGCGACGCCATGGACCGCGAGTCCCTGCTCAGCCACGCCGACACCGCGCTGTATCGCGCCAAGACCGAAGGCCGCAACACCTACCGCTTCTATGAAGCCAGCATGGGGGCGGCGGTGCGCGAGCGACGCATGCTCGAGCATGATCTGCGGCTGGCCATTGCGCGCAATGAAATGCGACTGGTGTATCAGCCGCAGAAAGGCGCGCAGGATGAGACCATGACCGGTTTCGAAGCGCTGCTGCGCTGGAAACACCCGGCCCGCGGCGAGATCTCACCGGCGGTGTTCATCCCGATCGCCGAGGAAAGCGGCGCGATCCTCGATATCGGCAACTGGGTGCTCCGGACCGCCTGCCGCGACGCGGCGGCCTGGGAGCAGCCGCTGACCGTGGCCGTCAACGTCTCGGCGATCCAGCTTTACAACCCGGACTTCGTCCAGGAGATGCACCAGACCCTGCTCGACACCGGCCTCTCGCCGCGCCGGCTCGAGATCGAGATCACGGAAACCGCGCTGGTGCGCGACTTCAATCGCGCGCTGACCACGCTGCGGCAGGTCAAGGCGCTCGGCGTCCGCATCGCGATGGACGATTTCGGCACCGGCTATTCCTCGCTGTCGAACCTGCGGGCTTTTCCGTTCGACAAGATCAAGATCGACGGCTCCTTCATCAAGTCGGTCAATTCCAACGAACAGGCCGCGACCATCGTTCGCGCGGTGCTGGGGCTTGGACGCGGGCTGGGCCTGCCGGTGCTGGCCGAAGGCGTCGAGACCGAAGCCGAGCTGCAGTTCCTGCGCAACGAAAAATGCGACGAGGTGCAGGGTTATCTGCTCGGGCGTCCCGCCGCGATCGGGAGCTTCCGCCACCTCACCCACAACGATCCGGTCGCCGCTGCATCGGCCGGCGTGGTCGCTCTCGAGGCGAAAGCCGGCTGACCGGCCTTTTGATTCTCCACCCGACTGACGTTCGAGCCGATGCCTTCGCGGGCAAAAATCGGCATGTCTTTTGACCCGAAGTGGTAGTCCTCGTTAATGCTCAACCCCGGCAGAGCATCGCAAAACGAAAATGAAGGACTCGGTAAGCAAAAGATAAGGTATCCCTAAGGCACAGCACGAGGGCGTCGGACATACTGGGGTGCCGGTCCAACGAGTCTCGTTGATCTGCGCGTCGAGAGACTCAGATTTGATGGGATCGCCGTTGGGCTGGCGACAAGGGTTTCTGGGGAAATATTGATTGGGGAGCCATCCATGGGGAAAGCCGCGATTGGATTTGCTGCAATTGCTGCAATGATCGGAACACCCGTGCTGGCGGCTGACATGGCGGTCAAGGCGCCGCCGCTGCCTCCACCGGTCTATAGTTGGACAGGCTTTTATGCCGGCGCCGAAATCGGCGGCGGGTGGGCATCCCAGCAAACAACCATCGTCACGCAACCGTCCGCGACGCCGGCTTTCCCGCCCGGAACCGTGCTCAATCCGATCAATCTGAGCGGCGTGCTGGGCGGGGTCTACGGAGGCTACAATTATCAGGTCGATCACATCGTATTCGGAATTGACGGCGACTACACTTGGGCAGATCTGAGGGGGACCGGAAGTGACATCAGTCCCGTCCCGGGCAATGGCGACGTCGCCAAGCACTGGGATGGAATGAACTGGGTGTCGACCGTGACCGGCCGGCTCGGCTACGCCAACAACAACTGGCTGTTCTTCGCCAAAGGCGGCTGGGCCTGGGCCGGCTTCGACGGCTTTACGACCACGAGCAGCCCTGCGGGAGTTTTGCTGAACAGCAGCACGACGTCGTCGACGCGGAACGGCTGGACCGTCGGCACCGGGGCGGAGTGGGGCTTTGCCGCCCATTGGTCGGCGAAACTCGAATACGACTACGTCGGCTTCAACACCTCGGCCACCACCATCACGGAAGTCAGCGCCGCAACCGGCGCCGTCACGTTCCCGACCAGAAGCACGGCGTCGCACCTCAATATGGTCAAGGCCGGCGTCGCCTATCGGTTCTAGAGCATGATCGGTTCCGATTGAATCAGAACCGAAGCTCCAGACTCTTGTTTTGACGCGTTTTCTTCACGCGAACCGGTGTCCACTTCGCTGGAAAACGCTGCAGTCCGGGAATTGACTCGGGGCCGGCGCGCGTCTGGTTACGTCGCCTCGCTTTGCGGGAAGAAGGAAAGTAGTCCTCGTTATTCGCCGTCGCGCAACCGCCGGTAGACCGCGCCCAATATGTTGGAATAGTCGTCGGTCCAGACCCGCTCGCCCCAGGTCGGATCGGTCTGTTCCCACTTGTCCGACGAGGCGAGCTTGCCGACATCGGCCTCCTCGCGCGCGCTGACCACGACGTCGGTGGCGAAGATGTATTCATTGTCGCGGTTGGAATCCTCGTTATAGACCCAGCTCTTCAGGTCGTTGGCGTCGGCGATGCCGACCACCACGCTTTCGAGCTCCAGATGCCGGTTGGAGACGTGCATCAACACCACGCCCTGCGGCGCCAGCTTGTCCTTGTAGATCTTCATCGCCTCCTCGGTGGCGAGATGGATCGGGATCGCGTCCGACGAATAGGCGTCAACGATAATCATGTCGTAGATTCCGTCGGGCTCGCGGGCGAAGGTCAGGCGCGCATCGCCGATCACCGGCTTCAGGTCCGGTTCGCAATTCTTGATATAGGTGAAGTATTTCGGGTCGCTCGCGGTATCGACCATCGACTGGTCGATCTCGAAGAA
>DATAZN010000100.1:0-2746 GCA_036272035.1 Mycobacterium sp.
CGCTCCGGAGCGCTGACACCCAGGATGGCCAGCCCGTTGGCGATCACCTGGCGGGTCGCCTGGCAGAGCGCCAGCCGAGCGGTGTGCAGTTCGTTGGGCTCCTCGTCGCCCTGCGGCAACACCCGGCACGAGTCGTAGAACCGATGGTAGTCGCCGGCGAGGTCTTCGAGATAGCGGCACACGCGGTGCGGTTCACGCAGCGCGGCCGCGGTTTTGAGCACCCGGGGGAACTCGCCCAGGTTACGAACCAGCGCGCCCTCCTTGTCGTGGGTGAGCAACTCGAGGTGGCCGGTGTCGGGAATCAGGCCTAGCTCAGCGGCGTTGCGCGCCAGTGCGGAAAGCCGGGCGTGCGCGTATTGCACGTAGTAGACCGGGTTTTCGTTGGACGCCGACGACCACAGCGCGAGGTCGATGTCGATCGGGGTGTCCACCGACGATCGGATCAGGCTGTAGCGCGCGGCGTCGACACCGATCGCCTCGACCAGATCGTCGAGCGTGATCACCGTGCCGGCCCGCTTGCTCATCTTCACCGGCTGCCCGTCGCGGACCAGGTTGACCATCTGGCCTATGAGCACCTCGACCGACGCTGGGTCGTCGCCGAATGCCTCGGCCGCAGCCTTCAGTCGGGAGATGTAGCCGTGGTGGTCGGCGCCGAGCATGTAGATACACAGGTCGAAACCACGCCCGCGCTTGTCCAGGTAATAGGCGAGATCGCCCGCGATGTAAGCGTGCTTACCGTCGCTCTTGATCACGACGCGGTCCTTGTCGTCGCTAAAAGCACTGGTGCGCAACCAGGTTGCGCCGTCCTTCTCGTAGATGTTGCCGTTCTCGCGCAGTCGTGCGATCGCCTGCTCGACGCGGCCACTGGTGTGCATCGACTCCTCGTGGGTGTAGACGTCGAAGTCGACACCGAAGTCGTGCAGCGATTTCTTGATATGGGTGAACATCAAGTCGACGCCGATCCGCCGGAACGTCTCGTGCTGTTCGGCGTCGGGCTGGCTCAGCGCATCCGGTGCCTGCTGCAAAACTTGCGCGGCGATGTCGGCGATGTAGCTGCCCGCGTAACCGTCTTCCGGAGTGGGCTCACCTTTCGCGGCGGCAATCAGCGAGTTGGCGAACCGGTCGATCTGGGCGCCGTGGTCGTTGAAGTAGTACTCGCGCAGTACGTCGGCGCCCTGTGTGGTGAGCAGCCGGCCCAGCGCATCGCCAACGGCCGCCCAGCGGGTGCCACCGATGTGGATGGGCCCGGTGGGGTTGGCCGAGACGAACTCGAGGTTGATGTTGTGGCCGGCTTGAGCGTCGGAGTGGCCGTAGGTGTGGCCGGCGTCGATGACGTTGTTGATGATCAGACCCTGCGCGGAGGCGTCCAGCCGCAGGTTGATGAAGCCGGGTCCGGCGACCTCCGCCGAGGCGATGCCGTCTGCCTTGGCGAGTGCGTCGGCGAGCCATCCGGCCAGCTCGCGGGGGTTGGCACCGACCTTCTTGGCGAGCTGCAGCGCCAAGTTGCTGGCGTAATCGCCGTGCTCGGGGTTCCGTGGCCGCTCGACGGTGATCGCCGGCGGCAGCGCGGCGGTGTCGAGCGCATGCTCGGCCAGCACCGCGGTCGCGGTGGCCTTCAGCAGCTCGGCCAGATCGGCGGGATTCACGCAGGCCATCCTATGGTCTGAGGTCCTCTGGCTTCGAATCCATTCCGGTGCTCAGCCAGCCGCTGTGATGCGTTAGTCTGTCGTGGCCCATTGGCGCAGCATTTGGTGCGTGCGCCCCCGTAGCTCAGGGGATAGAGCGTCTGCCTCCGGAGCAGAAGGCCGCAGGTTCGAATCCTGCCGGGGGCACCAGAATTTCCGCAGATCAGATGTAATCCCGCACAAGATTCGCACAAGCAGGCATCCGGCGTGGCTCCAACAGAATGGAGCCTCTCATGAACACCACGATTGCGCGGTGCTGTAGCCGACAGCGCGCAGTGGCCGAATCGTGTTGCGGCGAGTTGCCCCGAATAACGCCGAGACCACGACCGACCAGCTCCGCAGGACGTCGAGCTGCCAGGTCGACGAACTCCTCGATTGGCGCCGCAACCTTACGCGGCGTCAGCCAATGCGACTGGTCCTGGCACATCGGAAGAGGTCGCTTTCTAAATCGGAGCGACCCGTAGGCCCCTCGCAAACAGTCGTTGGCCGCCGTCGGACTCTCTTTCCCGGTATTTTGTTTCATCGACTTTGCGGTCGGGATCCAAACATTTGGCGTCGCGATCGACCGGTAGGGGCGCAAGCTGCAGTTGTGCAGCGATGGGTGCGCGAGAGAACTTCGATTATGTCTTAGGGGTCGACTCCGCCCATCGTGGCTACTGACGCAGCGGCGATCAATTAGGAGGTTGTGCAGCAATGGATTTCGCATTTTTACCACCGGAGGTCAACTCCGCGCGAATGTATGACGGCCCTGGGTCAGGGTCGATGCTGGCCGCCGCGGCGGCCTGGGACGGCCTTGCCGCCGAGTTGCACTCGACAGCAACCTCATACGGATCGGTGATCTCGGAGCTAAGCGCAGGGCCCTGGCTTGGCGCCGCATCGGCGGCGATGACGGCCGCGGCCGAACCCTACGCGGCGTGGATGAGATCCACCGCTAGCCAGGCCGAGCAGACCGCCATTCAAGCCAAAGCGGCGGCGGCTGCCTATGAGGTGACGTTCGCGGCGATGGTTCCCCCGCCGGTGATCGCAGCCAACCGCGCCCTGTTGCAGGCGTTGGTGGCGAC
>DATAZN010000101.1:0-10075 GCA_036272035.1 Mycobacterium sp.
CGGGAGGCATTACGCATCCTGGAGGTGCAGAACCTGGTTCGGGTCAGGGCGGGCCGGGCCGGTGGGGCATTCGTCCAGCGGCCGACGACCAACGGGATGGCAAGCTCGGTGAGCATGCTGATCCGCGGCCAGAGGATCAAGCTCGCGGACCTGATGGAAACCCGTGAGGCGCTGGAGCCCTTCTGCGCTGAGTCGGCAGCCCGCAAACGGACTGACGACGATCTGGAATTGCTGGATCGTGCCAACGAAGACATCGCCGATCCCGACGCCGACCTGTCGACGTTTCTGCAGGCCAACCTTGACTGGCATGTGGGGGTGGCGATGGCCAGTCATAACGAACTGTTGATCGGCTTCATGACCGCGTTGTCCCACGCTATCTACGCCGGGACCGAGAATCCGGCGTTCGTCGACGAAAACGTGCGGATAGTCACGGCGCGGGCGCATCGGTCGATCACCACCGCAATCCGTAGCCGCGACGCCGATACGGCCGGTCGGCGCATGCGTCGGCATGTGCACAGCTACGCGAAGGCCGCGCTCGCTGTTGACAAACGTGAGGCGATCGCGGTCGACGACTAAAGCTCGGGTAGAGGCGTCACGCCAACGCCGAAAGCGCAAGGTGTGGTTCGGTTTTCGCGACAACTTCGTCGACGCTGACACCGGGTGCGGTCTCGATCAGATGTAGGCGATCGTCGGCGACGTCGATGACGGCAAGGTCGGTGAAGATTCGGCTCACACAACGCTTGCCGGTCAGCGGCAGTGTGCACTGCTCGACGATCTTCGCGCTGCCGTCCTTGGCGGTGTGTTCCATCATCACGAAAACTTCTTCCACGCCGTGCACCAGGTCCATCGCCCCGCCCATGCCCTTGATCATCTTGCCGGGGATGGTCCAGTTGGCCAGATCGCCGGCGGCCGAGACCTGCATGGCGCCGAGCACCGCGATGTCCAGGTGTCGGCCGCGGATGATCCCGAACGAGGACGACGAGCAGAAGAAAGCCGCACCCGGCAACGTGGTGACCGTCTCCTTACCGGCGTTGATCAGGTCGGCGTCGAGGTCCTCGCGCTGAGGGTACGGCCCGACACCGAGAATCCCGTTTTCCGAATGCAGGACGACGGTGATGTCGGCGGGGATGTGGCTCGGGATCAAGGTAGGCAACCCGATACCGAGGTTCACGTACTGCCCGTCGTGCAGTTCGGCGGCTACCCGCGCCGCCAACTCGTCTCGGCTCCAGCTCATGGCCGCACGGTCTCCTTCTCGATCTGCTTCACCGGGTTGGGGATATGAACCACCCGGTGCACGTAGATCCCCGGGGTGTGCACGTGGGCGGGGTCGATTTCACCTGGTTCGACCAAGTGCTCAACCTGGGCGATGGTGATCCGGCCCGCCACGGCGCAGTCCGGATTGAAATTGGCCGCCGCCGCGTGATAGACGAGGTTGCCGTGCCGGTCGCCTTTGAACGCATGCACCAGTGCGAAGTCAGTGCGGATAGCCCGTTCCAATACGTAAGCGACACCGTCGAATTCGCGGGTCTCCTTCGGCGGCGAGGCCACCGCCACGGTACCGTCCGCGTGGTAGCGCCACGCCAGACCCCCGTCGGCGACCTGCGTCCCGACTCCCGTTGGCGTGTAGAAGGCTGGGATCCCGGCGCCACCGGCACGCAGCCGCTCGGCCAGGGTCCCCTGGGGGGTCAGCTCCAGCTCTAGCTCGCCGGAAATGTATTGGTGGGCAAATTCCTTGTTCTCACCGACGTAGGAGTTGATCGTGCGCCGAATCCTCTTGTGTTCCAACAGCAATCCCAAGCCGATCCCATCTACGCCCAAATTGTTCGAGACCGTCTCCAGATCGCGGACGCCGAGGTCCAGCACCGCCGCGATCAGCGCCTGTGGGATGCCGCACAGCCCGAACCCGCCGACGGCCAGCGACGACCCGTCCGTCACGTCGGCGACGGCTTTCGCCGTCGTTGCCACGACTTTGTCCATCGTCACCCGCCTCCTCGCGACTTCAGCTCTTGGGCATGCCGAGGATGCGCTCGGCGACGATGTTGCGCTGGATAAAGGTCGAGCCGCCCGCGATGGCAGTACCTCGAGCCTGATAGGCAAGTCGTAGCCACCGCTGGCCGTCGGCCGATAATGAATCGACGGCACCCTTCGGGGCGAGCGAGAACTGCCCACCCATCTCATCGAGCTCTAGCCCGAAATCGGCAATGTCTTCGACCAGCGGGCAAAAGAACAGCTTCCCGATCGAGGTCACCGGGCCGGGTGGACCGTCCCCGGCGGCGCCGGTGATTACCCGCTGTCCGATGAGGTAGTGCACGAGCGCCCGCCCGTAGAGATCCGCGATCCGTTGCCGCACCAGCGGGTCGGTTCCCAAAGGTGTGCCGTCATCGGCTGTACGACCGGAGATCTGGCGGATCAAATCGTTGACAGCGCCGGTGGTGTTCACCCGGCCGGTGGCGATGGCCACCCGCTCGAACGCCAGGGTGCCCATCGCGACCCGCCATCCGCCGTCCACGTCGCCCAGGACGCAGTCATCAGGAATGAATACCTCGTCAAGAAAAACTTCGTTGAACTCGGCCTCTCCCAGCATGTGTGCGAGCGGACGGACCTCGACGCCCGGACTGTCCATCGCCAGTAGAAAATACGTGATCCCGCGGTGGCGGGGTCCGCCTCCCGTGCGGGCAAGCAGGATCGCGTGCGCTGCCAGCTGGGCGCGGCTTGTCCAGATTTTTTGACCCTGAATTCGCCACCCGCCGTCCACCTTGGTGGCGGTCGTGCGTAACGAGGCCAGGTCCGAGCCGGCCTCCGGCTCGGAGAACAACTGGCACCAAATGTCGTCACCGGTCAGAATCGGCTGGAGATAGCGTTGTTGCTGCTCTGGCGTGCCGAATTCGATTATGGTGGGCCCGGCGAAGTCCTCGCCGATGATGTTGAGCCGCTCAGGAGCGCCGGCTCGATCGAGTTCTTCGTTGAAGATCGCGCGCAGTTTCGCATCGGCGCCGCCGCCACCATATTGCTTAGGCCACGACAGCCCGGCATATCCGGCATGGAAGAGGAAGCCCTGCCAGGTGCGCCAATAATCCAGCTTGTCCTCAAGGCGAGCTGGTTCCACGCCGCCCAGCTGCAGCATGGTGTCTTCTAACCACTCACGAGCCTGGACGCGGAATTCAGCATCCTCGGGACTGTCCTTTACTTCCATCAGGGTTTGCCAGCCACTTCTTGGCCATGTGCGTGCTCGGCTTTGAGGCGTTGTTCAATGTCTTTGCGCAACTCGTGTTTGAGCACCTTGCCGGTCGCGGTCATCGGCAGCGAGTCGAGGGTGATGACGCGCTCGGGTGTCTTTTGGATGGGCATGCCCTCGCCGAGCAAGAACTCGCGGAGGGCGTCGACCGTCGGCGGCTCGTTTCCCGGCTTGGCGACCACGTAGCAGCACACCCTCTCGCCGAGCTTCTCGTCGGGCATGCCCACCACCGAGAACGCCTGCAGCGTGGGGTGATGCGCCAAGTGCTCCTCGATCTCGCGAACGCTGATGTTCATCCCGCCGCGAATGACGATGTCTTTGGTGCGGCCGGTAACCCGCACGAATCCGTCGTCGGTCATGGTTCCCAGGTCGCCCGACTTGGAAAAGCCGTCATTGGTGAAAAGGGCCGCGGTTTCTTGAGGATTCGCAAGGTATTCGATCATATGGGCTGGGCCGCGGTAAGCGATGTCGCCCTCGGTACCGCGGGGCACCTCGTGGCCTTTTTCATCGACGATCTTGACCTCCGCACCCGGCATCGCCTTGCCATCCGAGGTTAGCGCGCGCGAAACGTCGTCAGTTACGGAACATGTTGTGGTGACTAGGTTTTCGCTTCGCCCGTAGAGGCTGAGGACCTTGATGTTGGGAAGTGCTGCGCTGGCCTGCTGAACTACCGCCGCAGGGATGGGCGCGCCCGCACACGTCCACAACCGCAGCGTTGATAGGTCGTGGCGCTCGGCGTTGTATTCAGATATCAAGGTGTGCAGGAAGGTTGGCGCCGTAACTGCCGCCGTGCAGCCGAAGCGCTGAATCTCGTCAATGCCGCGGGCCGGGTCCCACTTGGCCATGACGTGTGTCGACCCCCCTGTCAGCAGGGGCAGCAACACGCTGGTGACCAGCCCGGTGGTGTGGGCTATCGGAGAGGGGCCAAACTGCACGTCGGCCTCGGTGTAGCCGAATGGCCCGATCAGCGCGCGTGATCCAGCACAATACGTGTTGAACGTGTGCACGCATCCTTTCGGCCGAGAGGTGGTGCCAGAGGTATAGACGGTGACGAACGGCTCATCTGCATTGGGCGGAGCGTCGAGCTCCTGGCGGGCGCTCTCGTCGTCGGCGTCGGCCTCCAGTTGCTGCAGGGTGAATACATCGGCATCGGCGTCGGCGGCTTCCTCGGCGGTGCTGTCGGGCCTGGTAACGACGAGCGTGAGTTCCGGATGCTCCTTGCGCAGGCCGAGATACATGTCCAAGTAGTCGAATTTTCCGAAGTTCGAAGGAGTAAACACCGCTCGCACGCCGGCATTAGCGAGGACGTAGCTGACGTCGTCTCGTCGATAGATCGGCATGATTGGGACCATGATCACGCCGAGCCGCGACAGTGCGGTCAGCACCTGGATGAATTCGACCCAGTTGGGCAGCTGGACGGCGGCGGTGTCACCGCGTCGCAAGCCCTGCCGGTGTAGGCCGACGGCCAGCCGTTGGCCGGCGTCGAAGAGCTCTCGGTACGTCAGCGATCTCGTCCCGTCAGTCGCGAAGACTTTGTCGGGGTTGTGTTGGACGCGCCGAACCAACAGGTCATGAAAGGTCTCGGTCGCCCAGAGCCCCGACGCGTAGAACTGGTCGATTTCATGCCGGCGGTAGCGGTCGGTGTATGGGCTTGGCTTCATCGCGCAATTCCTCGGTTCTCGGGATCCCGCCCTCCGGGCAGCGGCTGCCGCGGAGGCATAATTCTTCGAATCATAGAATGGTCAGACCGAAACGGCAAGGAGTCGTGGCGAGGTGTGGTCTTCAGGTGTTGCGCCAGCGGGGCGAACGCTTCTCCTTGAAGGCCAGCACCCCTTCTGTCAGATCGTTGGTGGTGAAGGCCAAGGCCAGCTGGGCTTGCAGGTATTCCAGCGCCGATTCCAGTGGCATGTCGCGGGTCGCTGCCAGCGCCTTCTTGCCCATACCGAGCAGCAACGGTGATTTGCCGGCGATGTCGGTGATCCACTGACGGAGGGTGTCGTCGAATTCGGTGTCGGGTACTACCTTGTTGACCAACCCGGCGGCGGCAGCCTCGGCGGCAGTGACTAGCCGCCCGGTCATCATGAGTTCGTTGGCGACCAGGCGACCGGTGGCGCGGAAGATCAATGCCGAGATCATGAACGGGAAGGCGCCGACGTTGATCTCCGGGCAGCCAAGTCGTATCGATTCTTTAGCGATGATGAGATCGCAGGCCAACGCGATGCCGAGCGCTCCGGCAAGCACGTCACCGTTGGCGGCGCAGATCACCGGCTTCTGGATTCCAGTAAGCGTGCGGAAGAGGGCAGGGAATCGCGACAGGCCAGCGTATTTGACGATCGTCGCGCGATCGTCGGCGAATGCGTCAAGGTTGCCGCCAGAGGAGAAGATCCGTGGGTGAGACGATGTCAGGATGACCACTCTCACCCGCGGGTCGGCCGCCGCGCGTTGCAGCGATGCGCTCAGCTGATCGAGCAGCGCGTCCGACAAGGCGTTGCGTCGCGCGGGGTCGTTTAGCGTTAGGTAGGCCGCCTGGGCATCGCCTTCAGGGCTGGCCGCTTCGAGCCGATAGCTGACCAGTTCGGCTGACTCGCTCACTCCGGGCCTCCTAGCCGTGTGTCAGTACGCATTTGCCGAACGTGCGTCCATGCTCCAGGTATTCGTGTGCCTCGGCTGCCCGATCCAGCGGGAACTCGCGGTCGATCGCCGGCGGGCGCACCGAGCACCGATCGATCAGGTGGAGCAAGCCGGCGAAGTCACTACCGCTGCCCATGGTGGTTCCCAGCAGATCGAACTGCCCGAAATAGAAGCTGCGGATGTCCATGGCGGCGGTCTGAGCGGCGTTGGCCCCGAGGACCACCAGTCGGCCGCCGGGCCGCAACGCTCGCACTGACTCGCTCCAACGGCCGACCGGGTCAAGGACCAGATCAAACCCATTCTCCGGCGATATGGCACGCGCCTGCTCCGGCCATCCCTGTTCGTTGTGCAGAACGCCGTCGCGGGCCCCCGCGGCTACCGCGCGCTCGATGGTTTCGGGCGACGAGGAGGTCACGGTGATGCTGGCCCCGGCGGCAACCGCGAGGGCAATTGCCATCGTCGCGATCCCGCCGCCTGCGCCGACCACCAGCATCGACTCGCCGCTTTTTAGCCGTCCGCGGACGAACAAAGCACGGTATGTCGTCAAACCGACAAGTGGCAGCGCGGCGGCCTCGGCCCAATTCAGACCACGAGGTTTGGGCGCCACGCAATCGGCGGGCACGCTGACCAACTCGGCATAAGTTCCAGGGGTGTGGTCGCCCAGAATCTCCCAACGGCTGCCGGGTGCTTCCTCGTGGTCGCCCCAGTTCAGCGAGGGCAGGATCACAACTTCCTCTCCCGTGTCGGCGCGCACGCCGGCGCCGTCGGCGCCGATGATGTGCGGCAGCGGTGAGCTGTAGCGGCCCTGGCGAACCAGGACGTCATGCCAGTTCAGCGCGCTGGCGCGGAGCGCCACGGTCACCCATCCCGGCCGTGCGCCGGGGTCTGGGAATTCGTCCGGACGCAACACAACCGCGGCCCCGAACTCTCGCATGATCACTGCGTGCAAGACCCACCTCCTATGGCCTGACCATTAGACCATTGCTAAAGGTTACACACAAGCGCTTCCAGGTTTGCACTCGTATAGCCTGATGAACAGGACGAACAGTCCGATTTACCGGACCGCCGTCAGCGGTGTGACGTGCGTATCTTTGCCAATTAGTTGTGGCGCGCATTACACGTGATCTATACTTCGGTCCAATGGTATGACCAATCGGCGGAATGGCCGACTGCCAAGACGAGAGGAGTAGCGATGGTTTCGCGAGTGTCTATGGCCTCCATCGCAGACGACCCGGCTGTGGTCGCGCGCGCCGAAGCGACCGTCGCTGCCGCCGCCGACCACCTCAAAGTGTCGCCTCCCGAGTTGACGCCGACTGCGTTAGGACACCAGCTGGACTACCTCCGGCAACGCCTCGAGCAACGAATAGCGCTGACCTCCGATCCGGTCGCTGACTGGCCGACATCTGCGGAGATCCTGATCTCGATCCTGCGGCTGCAGTGCGAACTTCTCGACCACGATCTGTCTCGCCGCATCAAATCGCTGTCAGAGATTCGGCACGCTCTGGGCTATCTGCGGGGTCTGCCGCCGCAAAAGATGATTTACGCCGCACCGGAGGTGCTGAGCCGGGAGTTCGCTTTCGCGCGGACCATGATTTCTACCGTCCGCGGTTCCCTGTGGCTACCGCAGCGCCTGCACATCGAAGACGAAGGCGCCGATCCTCACGGCCGTCGGCTTTTCGAGTTCATCACTGGCAGGCACATCCAGCTTGTAGACGCTCCGTTAGAAACAGAACTCGTCCGCAAGCGGTGCGGGGTCTTCGCACCGTCGCCGATGGACGACAAACGCACGTTCAAGGGGATCGTCGAGGCGGCTGGCTGCTTTGGCTATATCGGTGCCCCAATCACCGTTCAGGGCAGGGCAATCGGGATTTTGCATGCCGATCGCCCCGAACCTCACGGCATTGTGACAATGGATCATCTAGAACAGTTGGAGGCCTTCGCCGAATGCCTGTCCGTAGCTTTCGAAAGCGCGGCGCTCGAAGCGAAGGCGGAGCAACAACGCGTTGAAGTCGACCATCTGTGCAGCAATGTCGAGGAACTGCTCGGCCGGTCAGCCCGATCGGAGTTGTGGTCATTGCCGGGCGGAGGGCTGAGACCGCCACACCTCGCCTATCAGCGCACCGATCAGCCCGCCGGGCCCGCCTTGACGGCTCGTGAGCAGGAGATCATGTCGCATGTGGCGACTGGGGCAACCAACGGCCAGATTGCCCGGTGGTTGGTGATTTCCGAAGGGACTGTGAAGTCGCATCTGAAACACATTGCCAAGAAGCTCAATACTTCCAGCAGGGCAGCGGCAGTCGCGATCTATGCCGGCATCGCCAGCTGACCGGGAGAAGTCGAGATGAACACTCGCGCCATGGTGGCCAGGCTGAACGAGCTAGACCAGCAGCTGTGTAGCGCATTTGGTATCTCCCGTGCCGGTGACGCGACGACCCTCGACGAGGCCATCTCGATGTCAGCCTTCACCACCGAGCGACTGTTGACTCGGCAACGCGGCGTCGGCGACGGCACCGCGTCACCGATCGGGCAGAACGCGCTGAGAGCCTTCATGCAAGCGCAGGTTGAAGCGCGCCAGACCAGAGCCGGTGATCGCGTCGACGTGGTGCGGTCGTTGACCGCCGGCATTCGTCGCATGAGGAAAGCCGGATCGCTGCAGGGGCTCGGCCGCCAAGCGTGCACTGAACTGTGTGACGTGTTGGGCTTCGACAGCGCTTTGTTGTCGTTCGTCGAGGACGACGGATTCGTTGTCGAGGAATCCGACCATGGACTGGGCGGCCCAACCGTGATCGCCCGTCGCGACTGTGCACCCGAGCGGACTTGTATTCGCGATCGCGACACCGTCCGGACGGATGAGGCCGACATGCCCGCTTCGCCTGGCTACCGCGAGTTGCTTGGCTGCGGGCACTATCTCGTCGCCCCCGTAATAGCGAGATCGCGGGTAGTCGCTCTCCTCCACGTCGGCCGCCGCAGCGACGGGGGCGTCACTGGCGGTGACGTCGACGTGCTAGATGCCTTCGCCTCGGCCTATTCGCTGCTTCATGAGCGGATGCTGAATACCGAACGGGTGCAGCAACAACGAACGTCGATCGCCCATGCGGCGGCGCGCCTGACTGAGGAAGCAGACCGAATTGCCGCAGCAGCCATCAGCTTTGAATTGGAAGATGACGCTCGCGTCGAGTCACCATCGGTAGCGGAGGATTCCGAATTGGCGGCGACGTTATCGGATCGCGAACGTCAAGTGTTCGAAAGGCTGATCCTGGGTGCCTCTAACGCCGAAATCGCCGAAGAGCTCGTCATCACGGTCGAAACGGTGAAGACACACGTGAAGCGGATCCTTCGCAAGATCGGGGCCATCAACCGGTCGGAGGCGATCGCCCTGTATCTGGACGAGGCGAGAAGCGCACGCCGACGCGCCCGGTAACTATGGGCGACAATCCGTTTCACGCCTCGGCCCGGCGACGCCGTTGTCGACACGGCTCGCGATGTCGTCGGATTCGTCCGTCACGCGTGCGGTCTCCCCTCGGTGAAGGCAAACGTTTTTGGGCACCTTCGCCTTTTTGGGCACCTTCGCCCTAGCAGGTTGAGAATGTCTCGCGGGTCTATGCCGCTGAGATGCCGCCGTTGACGCTGATCGCCTGCCCGGTCAGCCGCGCGGCGGCGGGGCTGGCCAAGAAGACTGCCAATTCGGCGATGTCATCGGCTGTAGGCACGCCCAGTTGAGCTTGCTGCGCCGCTCGGGCAAACAACTTCGCGCTGAACCCGTCGGCGGTGATCCGCTCGGTGGAAGCGGTGCCGTGCACAAGTGACGGCGTGAGGGCGTTGGCCCGGATGCCGTAACGCTTCTCCTCGACAGCGATCGTTCGGGTGAACATCACGATGGCGGCCTTTGCCGCGCCGATGATCGCTTCACCTGGTGTGGCGGTCTTGGCCGCATCGGAGGCAACGTTCAAGACGACACCGCTTCGGCGATCGCGCATGCCAGGCAACACTGCGTTAGCCATGTGCATTGATGGCAGCGCTAGCTCGGTAAGCATCCGACCGATGTCGGCACCAGGAATGTCGATGAAAAGCTCAGGCCGCACGTCGGCGGCTGTGCTGCACATCAGGATGTCGATACCGGATAGGATCTCGTCTGCCTGTGCCGCAATAGCTGCTGCGGCAACAGGATCCGTTGCATCACCGCCGACAAAGTGTGCGGCGGCCCCGAGT
>DATAZN010000102.1:0-10975 GCA_036272035.1 Mycobacterium sp.
GGACTGCGCGCAGAGGTAGGTCTGACACGTGGCACAGTCGTCGGTGTAATCACAGGCCATCGGCAGGTGATAGGGATGCAATCCACGACCCGTCAGATAATTGACGACCGCCTGGTTGTCAGGCGAAAACGGCGGTGCCGCGGGCAGACCGACACCGGCCGCCTCCGGACGCATCGGATCGGGCTGGCCGCGAACCCCCAATATTTTTTCGGCCTCGGCGTACCAGGGCCGCATCTGGTCGTAGCTGAGGGGCCAGACCTCGGGCACGGTGGAATCGCCGGGGTCACGGAAGTTCTGCCGCGGGGTGAAATCACCAACGAAGAACCGCTCGCAAACCATGCCGTAGAGAGCCGAGGACCCACCCGTTCCGCTGCCGATGAACGGCACAAACCGCTTCGGGGTGCGTCCACTGATGTCTTCGATTTCATCGGTGCTGCGTCCGGCCCGGGCCAACGCGTCGTAGTAGGTACTTTCCGAACGGTAGGCTCGCGGCTCGGCCAGTTCGGGCACCGCAGCGCGGATCGTTCCCTGCGTCCCGGGCAGTGTCGAGCGGCCCTTCTCGACGAACAGCACCTTGTGGCCTGAGCGGGCCAGCTGATAGCCCAGCATCCCGCCGCCCATCCCGGTGCCCACGACAATCACGTCCCACACCACACGTTCGGCCTCGCGGGCGCCCACTTCGCCGTCAGCCAAAGTCGAGCTCCTCAACCGATGATGGGCCAAACCGTTGCCTGGCCTGGGCGAATGGGGATCGTATCACCCGTGGCCACGCACAGACGGGCATTGTTACACACGCGAACAAGAAGGTCGGGTCTAGTGCTAGCATCCCGCGCATGGCAGCAAGCCGCGCTCCGGTACGGATCGGGATTCTGGGCGCTTCAAGCTTCGCGCCGACGACGCTAATCAACCCGGCCCGAGGAAACGACGAGGTCGTGGTCGCCGCGGTGGGAGCGCGCGATATATCCACCGCTGAAGCCTTTGCCGCCAAACACGGCATCGCCCGAGCACACGGCAGCTACGAAGCGCTGATCGACGATCCCGACCTGGATGCTGTCTACGTCCTGCTGCCGACCAGTTTCCATGGCAGGTGGACTCGGGCAGCGTTAGCTGCGGGCAAGCACGTGCTGTGCGAAAAGCCGTTCACCGCCAACGCCGCCGAGGCCCGCGAGATCGCCGAACTGGCCGCCAAGTCAGACCGGGTGGTGATGGAGGCGATCCAATACCGCTACCACCCTTTGACGTCGCGCGTCGAGCAGATCATCGCCTCAGGGGAGCTGGGCGAACTGGAACTGGTGGACATCGCCTTGTGCGTCTTGCTGCCAAAGTTCTCCGGCAACTGCTACAACTACGCCTTTGCCGGTGGCGCGCTCATGGACGCCGGAAGCTACGTGGTCAACATGGTGCGCACGTTCGGCGGCTCGACCCCGAAAGTTGTTGCGGCACGCGCGAAACTGCGCGACCCCCAGGTGGACCGGGCCATGACAGCCGAGTTGCGCTTCGCAAGCGGGCACACGGGCCGGATCCGCTGCTCGCTGTGGTCGTCGGATCTGTTTCGGGCGAGGGCCAAAGTGGTGGGGGACCGGGGCGAGCTGCGTGTGTTCAGTCCAGCGGCACCGCACCTTTTCCCCCGGCTCTCGATCCGAACAGTCGACGGAAAGCGTGTGGAACGTTTCCCGCGACGCGTCAGCTACGCATATCAGCTCGACGCGTTCGCTGCGGCAGTGCTGCGCGGGGAACCGGTGAAGACGACGCCGGAAGACGCGGTCGAGAACATGACCGTCATCGATGGGATCTATCGCGCCGCGGGTCTGCCGCTCCGCGAGCCGAGCTGAACGCAAAATCCATGTCGCCGGTTGCGGGAAGCCGCTGCACATCGTTGGCCATACCTCGCTCGGCCCCCAAGAGCCAACCAACGGCCAACAATCAGCCGACGCCAGATGTCCCGAACGGCCAGCCTATAGTCCACGAACCGTGGCAAAAGTCCGGCGCCGTAGATATTATGCGTGCGTTGAATTGAGAGGCCAGGGTCCGCGATGAAATTTCTTCTCGCAAGCTATGGAGGTCGCGGCGACGTCGAGCCCGCCGTCGTTGTGGGACGTGAACTGCTGCAGCGAGGCCACGAGGTGTGCATGGCCGTCCCACCCAACCTGGTTAGTTTCACCGAGACAGCTGGTCTTGCGGCGGTCCCTTACGGGCTGGATTCACAGGCCATTCTGGACGCACAGCGAAAATACTGGACGGTTTACTTCCGCACTCCCTGGAAGCTCAAGGAGCTGAACAGGTTGGGCCGCGAAACCGAGGAGTTCGCTCTCCGGTGCTGGGGGGAAATGACGACGACACTGGCGTCGCTGGCGGACGGGGTCGACCTGCTCATGACCGGGCTGATTTTCGAGCAGCCCGCTGCCAACGTCGCGGAGTACCACGACATTCCGTTGGCTACGCTGCATTTCTTCCCGGTGCGGCCCCACGGCCAGCTCCTGCGGCACCTGCCATCGCCGTTGACGCGCACGGTAATGACGGTGAACGACTGGCTGGTTTGGCGCGGGACGAGGCAGGGCGAGGACGCGCAGCGGCGTGAACTGGGCTTACCGAAGGCAAGGGGCCCCGCGCCGCGGCGGATCGCAGAACGCGGATCGCTGGAAATCCAGGCCTACGACGAGGTGTATTTTCCCGGCCTGGCTTCCGAATGGGCGAAGCGGGCGGGACGGCGGGCCCTTCATAGGCCATTTGTCGGCGCGTTGGCGATGCAGTTGCCGACGAATGCCGATCAAGAGGTCGTCTCGTGGATTGCCGCGGGAACACCGCCGATTTGCTTCGGGTTCGGCAGCATCCCGGTCGAATCGCCGGCCGCCACAATCGCCATGATCGGCGCGGCCTGCGCGCAGTTGGGCGAGCGGGCGTTGGTCTGCTCCGGCGGGACTGACTTCAGCAACGTCCCGCATTTCAAGCACGTCAAGGTGGTGGGTGTGGTGAATTACGCGACCATCTTTCCGGCCTGCCGCGCGGTCGTCCACCACGGTGGTGCGGGCACCCTGGCGGCGGGTCTGCGGGCCGGAGTCCCCCAGTTGATCCTGTGGACGTTGCCCGATCAGCCGTTCTTTGCGGCTCAGCTCAAACGACTGAAGGTGGGCCGCGGGCGGCGTTTTTCGACCACTAGCGAGAAGTCGCTGGTTACGGACCTTCGCCGGATTCTTACCCCGCAGTACTTCGCGAGCGCCCGCGAGATCGCCACCCGCATAACCGAACCCGCCAAAAGCGCTGCGGCCGCCGCCGACCGGGTGGAAGATTTCGCCCGCCTCACGCGTGTTGGCTGATCGGCGCCCAAGCCCTCGGATGACCGGTGCAACCGATGGCATCCGGAGTGTTAGCCAAAACAACTAGGTTTCGGGTCTTATTAGTCAGGTGTTGGATTAGACTGCCCGCAGGTTAGCCGGGGTGATGGGGCCCGGCTTTGATGTGACAGAACGCGCACGGGGGACTGAAGGGTGGTTAGGTCCGCGATGCTTAAAGGCGCGTTCGGGCGCAGCGACGCTGAGATCGACCTGTTGGTCCGTGGCATGCGGTCGGGGATCGCGGTTGTCGGCTTCGGCTACATCGGCACGGTGATCGGTGCCGTGCTGGCAGACCGCGGCTGGCCGGTAACCGGGATCGACGTGAGACAGAGCGTCGTCGACGAGATCAACCTGGGCAAGACCACCGTGCCTGAGCCGGGGCTCAACGAGCTGGTGTCCAACAACGTCGGAGTCGGGAGACTTCGCGCCACGACCGATTTCGGCGCCGTCGCCGACAACGACTTCATCATCGTGACGGTCGGTACGCCGCTCGGTCCGGACTACGAACCGATCGTCGATGACATCGAAGCAGCGGCGCGGGCCGTCGGGGAGCACCTGCATCCCGGTCACCTCGTCATCCTCAAGAGCACGGTGCCACCCGACACCACCGAAAAGCTGTTTCGGCCGATCGTGGAAGAGGCCTCCGGACTGCGGGCCGGGGTCGACTTCGGGTTGGCGTTTTGCCCCGAACGGATCGCCGAGGGCCAGGCCATCAAGGAGCTGATGTCGATCCCGATCGTCATCGGTGGCGTCGACGAGCGCAGCGCTCGCGCCTGCTCCACGCTGTGGCGACACGCCCTGGGCGTGGATTCGATCATCGTCGACGATCCGCGAACCGCCGAGATGGTCAAGCTTGCGGATAACGTCTGGATCGACCTCAATGTCGCGCTTGCCAACGAGTTGGCCAAGGTATGCGACGGGCTCGGAATGGACGCACTCCAGGTCATCAGCGCGGCCAACACGATGCCGAAGGGCAGCCACGATGTAAATATCCTGATGCCGAGTATGGGCGTCGGTGGCTACTGCCTGACGAAGGATCCGTGGTTCGTCAACCACCTGGGCGAGTCCCTCGGTTTGGAGCTCGCGATTCCGCGGACGTCGAGGAATGTCAACGACACGATGCCCGCCTACACCTACGGGTTGCTCACGCAGCTCCTCGCCGATCAGGGCAAGGCGATCGAAACCAGCCGAATCGCGGTGCTGGGCATCGCGTTCAAGAACAACACCGGCGACTGCCGACTCACGCCGACAAAGTACGTCGTCTCGTTACTCGAGGAATCCGGCTGCGAGCTGTCGGTCCACGATCCGTGGGTCGGGGCTGAAGATGCTCTCACCGTGACGGCCATCCCCCTGGCCGCGGACATCGAGACAGCGGTCGAGGGCGCCGATGCCTTGGTGGTCCTTGCCGGTCATCGGCAGTTCCATCAGATCCCACTGGCCTGGCTCGCCGACCTGACGGCAGCCAGGTGCGTGTTCCTTGATGGACGGAACAGCTTCGATCCAGCGGCTGTGCGCGCCGCCGGCTTTGTCTATAAGGGCATCGGCCGCTAAGGGGGCCGATACCTAGGAGCGGTGAGTCGTGGAAATGATCGAGGCGTTGATCTTGGCGCGGTGGCGGGGGTACATACGATTCCTCCGCACCGACAAGGAACGCGTCGGCGTCGTCGAGCGCTGGGTGCGGGCGCTGCTGATAGTGCCGTCCCTCGCAGTGTTTGTGCCGCTGCGCATCCGCACCGCATTACGGGGACCGCTGACCATCGATGGCACCACCGAAGATGGCATCCATATTCGTTGTCGGCTCCCGGACGCCATCCCGACGTGCGTGTACCTGTTCGGCACGTGGGAACCCGATCTCGTGGCGTTTCTGCGCCGCCGGCTCCGACCGGGCGACACCTTCGTCGACGTAGGTGCCAACATCGGGTGCCTAAGCGCGCTGGCCAGCAGACTGGTCGGACCACGCGGCACCGTAGTTGCGATCGAACCGTCCCCCCCAGTGATCGCCACATTGCAGGAGACTCTGACGAGAAACGACCTCACGAACGTCCGGCTGGTCGCAGCCGCGGTGTCAGATCGCGATCACGAACTTCACTTGTTCGGGGGGCCAATCCGCAATACCGGCATGACCACGACGGTCGCCCGCAGCGGCCTCCGGGAAGAGGGCCGGGTACGGGCGGCGCCGCTTGGTTCACTCGTAGCGCGCGAGGAGCTGGCAACCGCACGCGTGGTCAAGATCGATGTGGAGGGCGCCGAGGACCGCGTGCTCGCCGGCATGCTGGCGTCCATGGACGCGCTCGCCGGTGACGCGGAATTGGTGGTTGAACTGTCGCCAAAATGGTGGAGCGATCCGCAGCTGCTGCCGATTGACGTGCTGCGACCCTTTCTAGAGCGTGGCTTCCACGTCTACCTGCTGCCTAACGACTATGCGGTGTCGCGGTACTTGTGGCCAAGGGATGTCGGCGCGCCGCAGCGGCTGCGCGACTTCACGGTACTAAAGCGCCGCGTAGGGCGGCTCGATATCGTGTTGTCACGCAACGACGCCGATGCGCTGTGACGTGGGCCTGATGGACGTAACAGCTTTGACCCGGGGGCAGTGCGCGCCGACGGCTTTGTCTACAACGGCATCGGCCGATAACAGGCCGATCGGCGAACGTAAACCCAAGAAATGAAAGAGCTTCTATGACGAATGTCGTCGTGACAGGCGGCTACGGCTTCATCGGATCACACTTGGTCTCCGCATTGCTGGACCGCGGAGACTCCGTCACGGTCTTTGACTTCGCAAAGAACGCTTGCGACACCAGCATTGACTTTGACCGGTACCCCAACTTCCGGTTCGTGCAAGGCGACGTCACTGATTTGACCGCACTGGAACAAGCGCTGACTCCCGGCGTCGACACGGTTTTCCATCTGGCCGCAGTCGTCGGTGTCAAAAACTATCTCAACGATCCGCTCCGGGTACTCGACGTCAACGTGACGGGGACTCGCAACGTGCTCGAGCTGAGCCATCGACACGGGACGCGCGTGGTGTTCGCCAGCACCTCGGAAGTTTTCGGGAAAAACCCCAACCCGCCGTTCGCCGAGGATGATGATCGCGTCCTCGGTTCCACGAAGACCGCGCGGTGGAGCTACAGCACCAGCAAGGCGATGGCCGAACATCTGGTCTTCGCGATGCGCGACGCGCATGGATTGCCGGTGACGGTAGTTCGCTATTTCAATGTGTATGGCCCGCGGCAGAATCCGATATTCGTGCTTTCGCAGAGCATTCACCGGATTCTCAACGGCCACCAGCCGTTGCTCTATGACTCCGGTGACCAGTCGCGGTGCTTCACCTACGTCGACGACGCCGTCGCAGGCACCTTGCTCGCGTCCGAGAGCAGCCTAGCGATCGGTGAGGCCTTCAATATCGGGAGCATGACCGAGACAACTATGCGCGATGCTGTCGAGCTGGCGATCAAGATAGCCGATGTCGAGTCCGTTACGGGCACCGACACTGTCGACACTGCAGCGCTTTACGGGGGTCGTTACGAGGACATCCCGCGTCGCATCCCCGACTCGACGAAGGCGCAGCAGGAACTGGGCTGGCGCCTGCAGGTCGATGTCGAGGAAGGGATCCGCCGCACCATCGAGTGGGCGCGGGCCAACCCGTGGTACCTCAGAGGACCGAAGGAGTAGCGATTAGGAGCCCGCGTTGATATTTGTGGTGGCAACCTATGGGACTCGTGGCGATGTCGAGCCCGGTGCCGCTGTCTGCCTTGAGCTGCTGCGCCGAGGGCATGACGTGCGCATGGCGGTCCCGCCCGATCTGGTTGGCTTCGCCGAGGCGGCAGGGCTCGCGCCGGTCGCCTACGGACCTGATTCGCACACAGCGCAGGCAAAGGACATCAGCGTGAATCTCTCAAAGGATTTCCGCCGCGCTTGGCGCATAAAGGATCTGGCCAGGTTGTGGCGCGAAAACTGGGAGCTCTCAAACCAGTGCTGGTCACAGATGAATGAGACGCTGATGTCGCTGGCGGACGGGGCCGACATGCTGATTACCAGCATGATTTTCGAGGATGGCGCTGCCAACGTCGCGGAGTATTACGACATTCCATTGGCCACACTGCATTACTTCCCGCTGCGGGCCAACGGCCAGCTCCTGCCGTACCTGCCGGCGCGGTTGAGCCGCTCTGCAATGACCGTGTTCTGGTGGCTGTGTTCAATCCTGTTGGGGGGCTTCGAGAGAACGCAGCGCCGTGAACTCGGCCTACCGAAGGCCGCAGGCCCTGCGCCGCGGCGAATCACCAAACGCGGAGCGCTCGAAATCCAGGGCTACGACGAAATCTGCTTTCCCGGGCTGCCAGCCGAATGGGCGAAATGGGCTCGCCAGCGGCCCTTTGTCGGCACGCTGACGCTGGAGTTACCGACGGATGCCGACGAGGAGGTAGCCTCGTGGATCGCCGCGGGAAAACCGCCGATTTGCTTCGGCTTTGGCAGCATGCCAATGGAATCCCCCGCCGAAACAATCGCGATGATCAGCACTGCCTGCGCGCAGTTGGGCGAGCGAGCGTTGGTTTGCTCGGCCTGGACTGATTTCAGCAGCATCGCCCATGCCGACCACGTCAAGGTGGTGCGCACGATGAATCACGGCGCGATCTTTCCGGCCTGCCACGCGGTCGTGCATCATGGTGGCGCGGGCACCACGGCCGCGGGCCTGCGTGCCGGGGTCCCCACCTTGATCCTCTGGGCGACGCCTGAGCGGCAGATGTGGGGAGCACTCATTAAACGACTGAAAGTGGGTACCACCCGGCGGTTTTCGACCATCACCCGAGAATCGCTGATTGCCGACCTGCGCCGGATCCTGGCCCCACCATACGTCGCCCAGGCCCGCGTGGTCGCCACCCAGATGACTAAACCCGCTGAAAGTGTCGCGGCCACTGCGGACCTTGTGGAAGACCTCGCCCGCCTGAGGCGTGTTGGCTAATCGGCAAGGCGGACCGCCGGGATGATCACGCTCTACTTCAAGAGTGCCGTCGCGTGCGTGTGATCGCTTGGCTCGACAGGTAATTCGGGCTGTCCGCCGATCCAATCAAGGAGAGCACGCAGCCCTTCCTCGAGCGTCCACTTCGGGCGCCAACCGAGATCCTTTGTTGCCGGCTCGATGTCACATCTGGCGGCACGCACGTCACCGTCACGGAATTTCGCCTCGACGATCGGTTCTGGGGCATCACAGATGGCGGCGATCAGTCGAGCCAGCTCATGGATGGTCGTCGGGATACCCGACCCGATGTCGACGCAGCGTGACTGCGCCGCAGGTTTCTCGATCGCAGCGAACAGCGCCTCGACGACATCGTCGACATAGACGAAATCGCGCAGGATCCGTCCGTCTTCGTAGACTTCCAACGTGCGCTGCTCGCGTGCCAATCGTGCGAAGAGAGCGACTATTCCGGTGTACGAATTTGTCAGTGACTGACCCGGCCCGTAGACATTCTGCAGCCGCAGCACACTGAGATGGGTGTCATGCGCGGCCGTCCAGGCGCCCAAGATGTGCTCCTGGGCGAGTTTGGTCGCGGCGTAGATATTGGTCGGCCGAGGCTCCGTTCGGTCGGCACAGCTCGGAAGCGGGACTGCCGAATCGTTCGTGGGACCTTGCGGATCCCAGATACCAGCCAGGAGCTGAGCGTGGCTGCGCGGCTGCGGGTAGAAGATCTGAGAGCCATACTGCCAAGCGCCCTCGCCGTAGACAGCTCTCGACGAAGCCAGGACCAGTTGATCGGGTACGTGCGCTGAGCGGCTCAGGGCATCAAGAAGTTGAGTCGTTCCCACCACGTTCACCGAACCATGGCGCGTCGCCTCCGAGAGCGACTGCGCCGTCCCCGTCTCGGCCGCCAAATGGACGATCTGGGAAGGTTGAGACAACCGAAGCACCGCGTCCAAGTCGGGCGCATGCGTGACATCGCCGGTGAACAACCGCACGGATGGCGGCAGATCGATCGCTGGATGGTCGCCGTGCACTTGCGGGTGCAGGACGTCCATCACAGCGACGTCGTAGCCGGCATCGACGAGACCACGCGCGAGTGCGGACCCAATGAAGCCTGCCCCGCCAGTGATGAGCACGGATGTTGCCACGACTCGAAGCCTCCGATTCCTTTGGGTCACTCGGGCGCGAGCGCGCGGTCGGCCAGCGCCCCCACGACAGGTGCCAACACCCGGGAGTATTCGAATGTGAGGTGGCTCCAGTCGAGGTAGACCAAGGTGTTGCCGACGATGGCCGGGCAGCGGTCGGCGGTACAGAACAGGTCGGTGAGGTCGAAGTATTGCCCGCCACCGCTTGCGGTGGCGGCGGCCTCGGCTGCGATGCCAGTCTTGTTGACCGCGGTCGATTGTGGTGGCGCGCAACCCGTCACATCATTCAGATGGCTGGATAGGCAGATCGGCACATCAAGGTGCGGGTCGGCGATCGGCCCGAGCACCAGCACCTTGGCGCCGGTGCCGCGCAGCTGCTGCACGAGCCGGGTCAGGCTGTCGAGCCACGCCGGGTCATAGGGGATGAAACTTGACCCCCAATCGAAGCCACCGTCGGCGCCGTACCCGCGAGACGTGCTGACCACGACTAGCCGCGGGTGCTCGGCGCGCAGCCGTGCCATGATCTGAGCGCGCCACCGCTGGCAGTGCTTAAAGACTTCAACCAAGCCACGGAAGGGGTTTGCAACGGGCAAATCCATCAATGGGCAGGCCGCCTTGGCCAGGGCTTCCAGTCGCCAGTGCCGTTGCGCCGCAGCCTGTTGAAACGCCGGATTCCACATCCCGGCATGCGAATCGCCGACAAGAGCGACCGTCGTCGATGAGGCGGTATCGCCCGTGGCGCACTCCGGCTGGCCGCCTTGGAAAGGGGTGCGCAGGCAGCCGTTGTCCGTATAGTCGTTCAGTTCTGTTTCCACGCCGGCAAACGACGGGGCGAGGTTGGACGGGATGGATTTGATGTCGGCCGAGGCCGCGACGGCGGCCTGCACTTGAGCAAAGGCGTGCCGCACCGCCGCGTCGTATGTAGCCGCGTCAGAGCCCGCGGGCACCGGCGCCGCGGCGAAAGTCGGCGTCGCCGCTGGCGCGCCGCGCCCGATCGGGGTAGGCACCACGAGCAATAGCGCCAGGCCGACACCCACCGCGACCGCCGTGGCGGCACCGCCCAGCGCAAGACTGCGCCCGGGGGAGCGGCGCACCGCGGGGGCGAACCGTAATGGATTCTCGATGAAACGCAGGGTGAGCACGGCCAGCCCGGCGGAGACCAGGGCGGCAGCCACCCTGGCGGCCAGCCCCAACGGGTGGCCCAGCAATGCTGGTGCGAGCACTAGCACCGGCCAGTGCCACAGGTACCACGAGTAAGAGATCCGGCCCATCGCGCGCATCGGCGACAACCCCAACACGCGGCCGCACCCCTGCACCGGTGCCGCGCAGCCCGCACCGATCACCAACGCCGCACCCAGCGTGGGCGACAGCGCCGCCACACCCGGGTACAGCGTGGTTGCACTCAACCGGGTGCAGGCCAACAGAATCAAGGCCAGCCCGGCCCACCCGATGATCGCGCCGGCTCGTGGCGAGAGCCGCCGCCACTGGACGACCGTGAGCGCCACCAAACCGCCAAGGGCCAACTGCCAGGCCCGTGTGGGCAG
>DATAZN010000103.1:0-5008 GCA_036272035.1 Mycobacterium sp.
CGATCAGCATCACGATCTCTCGCTCGCGTTCGGTGAATGGCACGGGTTCACTTGCCTGACGAAGCGCCGGAGTCGACGCGCCACCGCATTGTTCGGCCAGCGCGTCGACGCGCACCGAGCAACTCAACGCCGATCCCCGCAGGCCTTTGCTGCGATACGCGAGAGCGGCGTGGGCGGCTGCATCGACAGCTGCGACAAGGTCCCCCATTCGTTCGAATTCCTCTGACACCGAAGATAATTCAGCAGCTTCGCTGTCACGCAGGGCAACTGCGAACCGAGCAGCCAGGCCGACACGTGGCCCTTCGACGATCGACTCGAGCTCACGCAACCTGGGTGTACTGGTGCGATCACCGAACTGAGTGGCGGTCTGCAGGCAAATCACTTCGGCCGCGAATTGCCCAGCGGCTGCAGCCCTTTCGGCCGCCGACAGCACGGCGGTGATCGCCTCGCTAACGGCGCCCTGGCTCGCGACCACCCACGCCCGGGCTAAGCTGCTTTCGTAGTCGAGCGACCGGAACGGACGCGGCAGCTTGTCCAGCACGGCGAGCATGGCGGCGGCCTCGCGAGTTGAACCACGCACGGCCAGCGCAGTCGTGCGTGGAACGTGATACCGATACCCCCAGCCAGTGGCATGCGTAGCGGACAACCCTTCTGCCGCCTGCTCCAACGTCACAGATGCGGTATCGAGTCGGCCGGCCCCAAGCGCAGCCCGACCTGCAACCGCGGCGCCGAGTAATTGAGCCGCCCCCGGAAGGTCGGCCGCCTGCCGGCGCACCCGCTCAGCCAGGTCCAAGGCGTCCGCAATCCGGCCAGCCAGCAGCAGCGCGCTAACGTGTGCATCGGCGATATTGAACCTCATGTGCGGAGCATCGAAAGCGCGTGCCGCAATGGCATATCCCGCGTCCGCGACTGCCACCGCTTCAGTGGTGCGCCCCGCATCCGCGGATATGGCAGCCAGAACCCAGGCGATCTCGGCGCCAACGACGGCCGGCAGGTCGTCCAACGCAAGCATTTTCGACGCTTGGATCGCCGCAGCAGGTTGATCCGTCGCAAACCAGTACACCGTGAGGAAGGCGTCAATATAGCTGCGGCCCTGCGGTGATGTGGTGGGCGACGCCCCGTCGATGATTTCTTTGGCGCGTCCTGGGTCACCAAGTGCCCAGAGCATGTTGCTGGCCCGCAGGAACGCCAGTCTGGCGTGGTCTTCGTCGGTCAACTCGCTGGCGTCGATCGAGGCGAGCACCGTATCGGCCTCGTCGCCACGGCCAAGCCACGAAAGAGCATGCGCACGAACAAAGTTCGGTTCCGGTCCCGCGCCGGCGCGGATTGCCGCTTCGGCAAGTCGATCGGCGAGCGGCAGATCCGCCAGCCAGACGGCACCCTGGGCTGCCCTAACTAGCAGGTCGGCGTCGGGTGGGAGGTCGGAGTCGAGACTCAACGCGGCGCGGCGCACCACGACTTGAATGTCGTCGCGGTCACCGGATGCGGCGAGTTCGGCGGCGACCAGTCCGCGCAACCGCTGTAGCCGGGTGAGTGCTGCGCGCCGACGGCGTACCTCACCGTAGAGCGGATGCGCCACCAGGACTTCCACACCGCCGACCACGGGCTCGAGCATGATGAGGCCGCGCGTCTCGGCCTCCTCGACCGCGGCCGGATCAGTGATCCGCCTCAGGGCCGCCAGTTCGATCGGCTCACCGACAGCTAGCGCATCGACCACATCGCTAACCGGCCCACGCAAGGCTCCGATGCGAGATTCGATCAGCTCGACCAGACCGGGCGGCATGACCGGATCACCGATCCACCGCCAGTACCCGCGCTGTCGCACGATTCGGCCATCGGCGACCTCCTGTTCCACGATGTTGCGCAGGTACAAAACGTTGCCGCGCGTTAGCTTCCACAGCCGGTGAGCCGCATCCGGATCCATCGGTCCATCGAAGGTTGCCGACAGCAGCGTGGTGGTTTCATCATGCGACAGCGCCTGCAGGTCAAGCCGGTCGAATTGGCCAACCGTCCATATCTCTTGCACAACAGCGGCAACCGGTTCACCTTCGCGAATGGTGAGAATCACCTTCGCGGCGCCGCGCTGAACGATCTGGTGCACAACGAATATCGACAAATCGTCGAGCAAATGCACGTCATCGACACACACCACCACCGTGGCGCCCGAAGACGTGGCCGTCAGCGATTCGATCACCCCGCGCAGCAACTGAACGGTATCGGTGACACCCGACGGCGCCCACGCGGTGAAAGCACCGAGCGGGATCGCCCGCGCCGACGATGTGCCGACCACCCACCGGCATTCACATCCCTGCGACTCAGCAGCAGACAAAGCCACCCGGGCGATCCGGCTCTTGCCCACGCCGGCGGCCCCATAGACAACAATCCCGGAAACATCCGAAGCCTCGATGGCGGCCTCAATAGCTCCCACCTGCTCTGAGCGGCCAATTAGCGGCCACGGCAATCGCATCCCCAGAGCCTAGGAGTGCGGACCCCGCAACGCGGAGCATACGAGCGACTTCGGCAAAAGTGCGCGGTCGTTCGAACGACCGCAGAGCCCGCAGCTCAACAACGGCGTCCCGCCGTCCCCGGGTCGCGTCAAGCGTGACACTTCGCAAGTGGAGCCGCTCCGTCTCACGAGTGAACCGATCCCCCGCCACACTCGTGACATGTTCAGTCGATAGTGCCTGTCGGCCGCGCTGCCTGCGTACCGAGAGCGCCGAAATACATCTCGAACTCGGTGCTTGCTGCTCGCTACTCACAGTTGATGGCCCTTGTTGGCGCTGAATAGTCGGAAAGGCTGGAATAGCATGGCCCACATGGACATTGGCATGCTGCCGGACCTGCACTCGGAAGCACCGAGCATCGGTATTCCAGTGCATTCGGTTGGACACGTCGGGGTCAAGCGGATCGTCGCGATCGACGAGCATGACAGTGCCGCGATGATCGTCATGGACATCTCAGTCGGTTTGTATGCCCACCAGCGTGGCGCGCACATGTCGAGGCTGATCGAATGCGTCGACCGGCCAGGTCCACAGCCGACGGTGCTCGACTACGCCCAGGGCATCTTCGAGCGGCTGCGCGAGGCGGTACCCGGCGCCGCGTCCTGGTCGGTGGACGCGCGGGCCACCATCGTGTTACCGCACGACGGCGGGTTCAAGCCGATCGAGGAGATCTGCCGGATCGAGGCGGCAGAGCGGACCGAGGTGACCTGGGGCGCCGCATTCAAGGTCTGCCTGGCCTGTCCCCAAGCCCAGAGCGCGATCGCCTTCGACCGTGAGGATCTGGACAACGTCGGCGAGCATCCGTCCCACAATCAGGTTTGCGACCTGGAAATCACCGTGACCGGGGACTTGACGACCGTGGCCGGTCGTTCCCTGGCCGAGCTGCTCGCCATTGGAGAGTGCGCGGCCAGCGGGCCGGTGCGGGAACTGCACAAGCGACGTAGCGAAGCCGACGCGGTCACCGCTATCCACCACCACGCGGTGTTCGCAGAGGATGCGCTTCGGATGATCGCCGACAAGACCAGGGCCCAGTTCCCGACGGCCACCCGGGTCACTTGCCAGATCGTGAACTACGAGAGCATCTTCGAATACCCGCTCCGCTGCGTCGTCATCGCCTGATGAAACGTTGATGGAAATGAAAGCCGGCCAAGGCTTTTGGTCTTGAGCAGCTTTCTGTTGTTGAGCTGCCCAGAATCGAACCAGGCTCAAAAAGTCGCACTGACCTGTGCGTACACCGAAGGTCTTGATGGCATCAACACCTGGCGCCGTTTCTCAGCGTTTCCTAAGCGCCGCTAGCGTAAGCAATGCCGTAAGCACCCGCACCATGGTCGATCGCCAGCCCCCAATGCCAACCAACTGTCACGTGAGGCCGGAAACTTGTTACCGGATGAAGGCTCGAAACAGGTGGTGACCAAGGTGCCGGCGGTGACCTTGGGCTTCTGGGTCATCAAGATTTTGGCCACAACGCTGGGCGAGACGGGCGGCGACACCGTCACAATGACCCTGAACTGGGGCTACGTGGCCGGAGTCGCGCTTTTCGGCATCGCGTTAGTGGCGCTGGTCGCCGGGCAAATCCTCGCCGAACGTTTCCACGCGGCTCTGTATTGGGCGACGATCGTGGCCTCGACGACCTTCGGCACGACTCTGGCGGATTTCGCCGACCGATCGTTGGGAATCGGCTACACCGGCGGATCGCTTCTGCTTCTAGGTTGCCTATTGGCGACGCTGGGACTCTGGCGTTGGTCCGAGGGAACAGTAGCTGTTAGCACTGTTTCTACGCCAAAAGTCGAGGCGTTCTACTGGGCAACCATCACGTTTTCGCAGACGTTGGGCACCGCGCTCGGCGATTGGCTCGCCGACACAAGCGGATTTGGATACGAGCGGGGCGCGCTGGTATTCGCTGCTGCGCTCGCGATTGTCATAGCCCTCTATTACTGGACCGCAACGTCGCGCGTCGCCCTGTTTTGGGTCGCTTTCATCCTGACGAGGCCTTTGGGCGCAACCGTGGGCGACTTCGTCGATAAGCCCGTCGCCGACGGCGGCCTCGCCCTGAGCCGGCCGCTGTCCTCGGCGGTCATCGCGGCCGTCATTGTCGTGCTAATCGTCGTCCTGCCGCAACGCCCGGGACGCCATCCGGCCGAGTCAAGAATCTGACGGCAGTGGACGTGGATATTGCCGAACCCGTCGCATTGGTCGGGATGCTCCGTGTCCACGGCCCGCGAAGTAACGTACCGACATGAGAGTTCTGCTCGTCGAGGATGAGCCGCGATTGTCGACGACTCTTACTAGGGGCCTGAAGGCCGAAGGCTTCGTCGTCGTGTCCGTCGGTAACGGCGTCGACGGCTTGTACGAGGTGATCGAGAACCGCTTCGACGTCGTGGTCCTCGACATCATGCTGCCGGGCCACAGTGGATACGAGGTCCTGCGACGAATGCGCGCACGAGACGTGTGGACACCGGTGCTCATGCTGACTGCCAAGGACGGTGAGTACGACGAGACCGATGCGT
>DATAZN010000104.1:0-5232 GCA_036272035.1 Mycobacterium sp.
GTCCCGCCGCGCTGACGCGTTCGAAGCCAACAGCGGAGGATGGGCCAAGCAGACCGAACTGGTGCGCAAGTACCTCAGCCTGGGGCAGCGGGTGTGACTGCGACGCTCGCGGCGGCTCCGGTATGCCCCCTTTTCAGCGCACTGGGCGACCACAACCGGCTGCGCATTGTCGTCCGGCTATGCGACGGTGGGCCGAGCTCGACTTCTCAAGTCACTCAGGCAGTTTCGGTCACCCGACAGGCGGCGACGAAACACCTGGAGCTACTGGAGGCGGCCGGTCTGGTGATCAGCAGCCGGCGTGGTCGCGAGCGCATCTGGACGTTGCAGACTCGACCGCTGATCGATGCGGGCGACTATCTCAACCAGCTCTCCCGCCACTGGGACGCCGCGATCGACCGGTTGCGCACATTCGTCGAGGATTGAACTTCTGATTGTCTGGCAACGTATTTCAAATGCGGCCGACAGTTCGACCGCGACGCCGTTTAAATAAGTGCTATACCCTGGCGGTCTCTGCGGAGAGGAAAACACGCACATGAATCGCAAAACCGGAACAGGGCGTCAGCGAATGGCCCTGACGTCATGGCTGGCAGTGATCGGATTGGCCGCGGCGGCTTTCCTCGTCGTCCGTGGCCCGGTAATGCCGGCCGCGAGCGGGACGGCGGCGAGTGCGATTCCGGCACCCACCCTCGACGAACCGGCGTCGGGTCGCCCCAAGCCCGAGACCGCGGTCCTGGCCGGTGGTTGCTTCTGGGGCGTGCAGGGCGTCTACCAGCACGTCAAAGGCGTGCAATCCGCTCAATCGGGATACGCCGGCGGAGATGCCGCGACAGCTAACTACGACGCCGTCACCACCGAGACCACCGGCCACGCCGAGACGGTGCGCATCACCTACGACCCGACCCAGGTGAGCTACGGCAAGCTGTTGCAGATCTTTTTCGCCGTCGTTCAAGATCCGACCGAACTCGACCGTCAGGGACCCGACGTGGGCCCTTCGTATCGTTCGGTGATCTTTGCTCAGGACGACACCCAGCAAAAAATTGCGAATGCCTACATCGCCCAGCTGAACGCGGCGGGCTCATTTCCCGCGCCGATCGTCACTGCCGTGGCGCCGCAAGCTCCGTTTTTCCCGGCGGAGGCCTACCACCAGAATTTCCTCGACTTGAATCCGAATAACCCGTACATCGTCGCCAATGACCTGCCCAAGCTGGGCGAGCTGAAGTCGACGTTCCCGGACCTCTACCGCGACTAGCCGGCCCACGGGGCTGCGCGGGCTGAGCTGTCGCCGTCCTCCGATAGCCTGCGAAGGTGAGCTCAGCAGAGGCTGATCCGGTTCCGCCCGACGTCCGTCGTGGTTGGCGTGAACTGGCCGACGAGGTGCGTGAACACCAGTTCCGTTACTACGTGCGTGATGCGCCGATCATCTCCGATGAGGACTTCGACAAGCTGCTGCGCCGTCTGGCCGCGCTCGAGGACGAGCATCCCGAGTTGCGCACACCCGACTCGCCGACGCAACTCGTCGGCGGCGCCGGCTTCGCCACCGATTTCACCTCAGCCGAGCACCTGGAGCGCATGCTGTCGCTGGACAACGTGTTCAGCGCCGAAGAATTCGAACTGTGGGCGGGCCGTGTTCGAGCCGACGTCGGTGCGGACGTTCCGTTTCTCTGCGAACTCAAGATCGACGGTGTCGCATTGGCTTTGGTGTACCGCAACGGCCGGCTGGTCCGCGCGGCGACTCGCGGTGACGGGCGCACCGGCGAAGACGTGACGCTCAACGCACGCACCATCGACGACGTGCCCGAGCGGCTGACCCCCAGCACCGAACATCCGGTGCCCGACGTCCTCGAGGTGCGCGGCGAAGTGTTCTTCCGGCTGGCCGATTTCGAGACGCTCAACGCCGCGCTCGTCGAAGACGGCAAGGCGCCGTTCGCCAACCCGCGCAACAGCGCCGCGGGGTCGCTGCGGCAGAAGGACCCCGCCGTGACTGCCCGGCGCAAGCTCCGGATGATCTGCCACGGGTTGGGGCATGTGGAGGGCTATCGACCGGCGACGCTGCACGACGCATATTTGGCGCTGGCCGCATGGGGGCTGCCGGTCTCCGACCACACCACCCGGGTAGAAGACGCGGCCGGCGCCCTCGAGCGGATCGCCTACTGGGGCGAACACCGCCACGACGTCGACCACGAAATCGACGGCGTGGTAGTCAAAGTCGACGACGTGACGTTGCAGCGCAGGCTCGGTTCGACGTCGCGCGCACCGCGGTGGGCGATCGCCTACAAATACCCGCCGCAGGAAGTGCAGACCGAACTACTCGACATCCGGGTCAACGTGGGCCGGACCGGGCGGGTCACGCCGTTCGCGTTCATGACGCCGGTCACCGTCTCCGGGTCGACGGTCGGGCTGGCTACCTTGCACAACGCCGCCGAAGTCAAGCGCAAGGGGGTGTTGATCGGCGACACGGTGGTGATCCGTAAAGCCGGCGATGTGATCCCCGAAGTGCTGGGCCCTGTTGTCGACCTGCGCGATGGCTCCGAGCGCGAATTCGTCATGCCCACAACATGTCCCGAGTGCGGTACGACATTGGCTCCGGCCAAGGAGGGCGATGCCGACATCCGCTGTCCCAATTCGCAGTCCTGCCCGGCGCAGCTGCGTGAACGGGTGTTTCACGTGGCCGGTCGTGGTGCGTTCGACATCGAGGGGCTCGGCTATGAGGCGGCGACTGCGTTGCTCATAGCGAAGGTGATCAACGACGAGGGTGATTTGTTCGCCCTCACCGAAGACGACCTGTTGCGCACGGAGTTATTCACCACCAAAAGCGGCGCGTTGTCGGCCAATGGCAAGCGCTTGTTGGCCAACTTGGAGACCGCGAAGAAGCAACCGCTGTGGCGGGTGTTGGTGGCGTTGTCGATTCGCCACGTCGGGCCAACCGCGGCAAGGGCATTGGCCAACGAGTTCGGCAGCCTGGACGCGATCACCTCAGCGTCGACCGAACAGCTGGCCGCGGTCGAAGGCGTCGGTCCGACCATCGCCGATGCGGTGACCGAGTGGTTCACCGTCGACTGGCATTGCCAGATTGTGGACAAATGGCGATCGGCCGGGGTGCGGATGGCCGACGAGCGTGACGCGAGCGTGCCGCGAACGCTGGAGGGCGTGACGATCGTCGTCACCGGTTCGTTGGACGGCTTCTCCCGCGACGATGCCAAAGAGGCAATCCTGACCCGCGGCGGCAAAGCCGCCGGTTCGGTGTCGAAGAAGACCGACTACGTTGTCGCCGGTGATTCCCCCGGATCGAAGTACGACAAGGCCGTCGAGCTCGGCGTGTCCATCCTCGACGAGGATGGATTCCGAAAGTTGTTGGCGGAAGGCCCTTCTGAGTCAGGGAAGTAGCGGCAACCGCCACAGCGGGGTCTTCGGCTCAAGCAGCCACATGCGGATCGCGGTAAACCGGAACAGTCGAAGCGTGCCAGTGATGAGGATCGCGGCCAGTGGCAGGTCACACATTGCCGCCGTGAACTCCGACATCTGAAAGTCTCTGGGCCCGGCGGTCATCAGGTCGAACCAGGCATCGCAAATCAGCAACATGCCGGTGGCAAATGCGGTCAACAGCATCACTTGTCGGCGCAACATGCCGAAGACCACGGTTGCCGCCATCAGTGCAAGCAGAACAAGGTCGAACCCGACCCACGTTGCCGTCCAATCGTGCACCAGGTAGTCGTCGGGCAGCGCGAAGGCCAGATACACGATCCACGGGATCAGCACCAGCGTCCCACCTGTCATGATCCCCAGCCAGCTCCAGCGGATGCGGTGCGCCACCGCTACCGGCAACAGCTCGGACAGGGGTCGCTCGAGGCGCTGGATGAGCTCGCGCCGCTCAGCGGGCGACATAGCGGCGATCTGGGCGTCGGTGAGCAGGTTCACCCCCGATGAATACCCCGTTTGGCGGGGCGTTCAGTGCAAAAGGGTTGCGACGATCCCGGCCAGGTATCCCAGCCGGGCGACCTCCGAGGGCCGGAAGGCCGGGCCACCGGGCCTGCCGAGCACAACCGCGGTCTCGGGGGCGCCCAACGGAGCTGCGATCAGGGTGGTGTCCAGCTCCCGCCACAGCTGCGGCACCCAATCCTCGGTTGCGTCAAGGGCGGTGGCGTGCTCGATCGGCATCCAAGGGACATCGGTCAACCGGGTTTCCGGCGCGCCGGGACTGCCCGCGATGCGTTGGAATCCGTCGTCGGACTTCTGCAGCACTGTGCACCAGCTCACCCGCAGCACCTGCGGCGCCTCGTGGACGAGTACCTTCAGCTTCGCCGCGGTCTTGCCGGCGGCGGCGACGTGGTCGATCAGCGCCAGCTCGCGGTGCGTGTCCAGCAGCCCGGTGTGTGGCCGCAGGCTGTCGACTCGCACACCCTGCAGCGCTTCGGCCGCTGTGATCAGCGTGTCAGGCATGCCCCCTGGAGGCAGTTCGACCACGAGATCGTCGATCGCATAACCGGGTCCGCGGTCCACGACGTCCAGCGACAGAATGTCTGCGCCCACCGATCCCAGGGCCAGGGCCAGCGAGCCGAGGCTACCCGGTCGGTCGGCCAGCTGAACCCGCAGCAGATACGAGGACACGCGGACACTGTTGCACAGCGACGCGTCCTCGGCATTTCGACGGATGCCAGGCGTGACGCCAGTGGCGCGCTCGCTAGGCTTTTCAGTCGTGTCCCAGATCTCTCGCGACGAGGTGGCCCATCTGGCCCGGCTGGCTCGCCTGGCGTTGACCGACGATGAGCTGGACCATTACGCCGGCCAGCTCGACGCCATCCTGACTCACGTCGGCCAGATTCAGGCGGTCGACGTGACCGGCGTCGAGCCGACCGACAACCCGCTCAAGGCCGTCAACGTCACCCGCCCGGACCGGACCGCGCCGTGCCTGACCCAGCAAGAGGCGCTGGCCGAGGCGCCCGAAGCCCTCGACGGTCGCTTCGTGGTCCCGCAGATCCTCGGCGAACCGCAATGACGGACATCATCCGGCTGGACGCGTCGACGCTGGCCGCGAAAATCGCCGCCAAGGAGCTATCGTCGACCGAGGTCACCCAGGCCTACCTGGACCAGATTGCGGCGACCGATGAGCGGTATAGCGCATTCCTGCACGTCGCGGCCGACGCGGCGCTGTCGGCGGCGGCCGCCGTCGACAAGTCACTGGCCGCCGGGGAGCAGCCGGTCTCGGCGCTGGCCGGGGTCCCGCTGGCCCTCAAA
>DATAZN010000105.1:0-5250 GCA_036272035.1 Mycobacterium sp.
GTTCACCGCGCCGCCGCAGACCACCAACTCGAGCGGCCTGGTGAACCAGTCCGTCGCCGCAGCCCAGTCCGCCGGCACCTCCAGCGGGACCGACGTCGAGACGATCATGTCGTCAGGTCCGCAGCTCATTTCGGCAATGCCTCAAACCCCTGCAGAGCCTGGCGTCGCCGCAGGCCCTGGATAGCGTTGCGACCACGGCGACCGATTCATCAACGTCCTCGACATCGGCAACGTCGATCATGAACGAACTCAGCACGCCGCTGAAGCTGGCATCGATGCCATGCTGTCCAAGCTGTTCACCGCCGGCAGTACGGCGACCGCGGCCAAGGCCGCGACGACGGCCGCCAATGAGCTGGGCGCCGCGAACGCGGTCGGACTCACGTCGAGTACCGGCGCCCTGGGCTCGGCAGGCATCGGCGCCGTCGGCTCGGGCGCTCCGGCACTCTCCGCGGGTATGGGTCGGGCCACCTCGGTCGGCGCGCTGACAGTGCCGTCTGCCTGGACCGGTGTGGCGCCACGATGACTGCCGCCGGAACGACGCTGCACGTCGGTGGCACCCCGGCCATCTCGGCGGCGCCGGCAGGTACGCAATCGGCCATGCCGCCGATGATGCCGATCGCCAACGTGGGCGGACGCGGGGGCGCGGAGGCACCGACACGATTCGAGCTTCGTTCGACTGTGGTCCCCTTCACGCCGGCCGCCGGATAGCTGCACGCACTGCGGCCACCGGGTGGCGCAGAACCCAACATCAACTGAACAACAGTTGATCGCGGATGAACACTGCTTGATCAGGAATGAATAGTCGGCATCGTCGTCGCGGATCGCGCGCGCGGCCATCTAATGTCTCAGCCAGCGACTGTTCAGTGATGAGCGTCGGCGCTCAATGTTGTTGACGCTGAGGGTTACCGGCTGAGGGTTACCGAGGAAAGAAAGCGCATTTCGTCTGTGGCCAGATACCGCGTTCCACACATCGATATCGATCGGGCGGTCATCCACCAGGACCTGCCGATTGCTGACCAGTTCAGGACAACACCGCACGCTGCCGCTTCCATGCGGCGGGTGACGGGGCAGACGCAATCTTGGCTTGCTGACGGAGGGTTTTCTAGTGCTTGATTTCGGGCTGTTGCCGCCGGAGGTCAATTCAGGTCGGATGTATTCAGGTCCCGGACCGGGGCCACTGTTGGCGGCCTCTGAGGCCTGGGACGGTCTGGCCGCGGAGTTGGGCTTTGCGGCCAGTGGTTATGGGTCCGCGCTAGCGGAGTTGACGAGTAACTCGTGGGTGGGCCCCACGTCGGTGGCGATGATGTCCGCCATCACGCCCTACATCGACTGGTTGACCTCAACCGGCACGCAAGCCGAGGAGACCGCCAACAATGCTCGCGCGGCCGTCGCCGCGTATGAGGCGGCGTTCGCGATGACGGTGCCGCCGCCGGTGATCGCAGCCAATCGCGCGCTGCTGGCTGCCTTGGTCGCCACCAACTTCTTCGGGCAGAACACTCCCGCGATCATGATGACCGAAGCTCTGTATGCCGAAATGTGGGCGCAGGACGCCGCTGCCATGTACGGCTACGCCGGCGCCTCGCAGGTTGCCTCGCAGGTGACGCCGTTCGTGGAACCCCCGCAGACCACCAGCCCTGACGGGACGAGCAGCCAGGCTGACGCGGTTGCCAAGGCTGCCGCTACGCCGGCCAGCCAAGCCGCGACGGTGGCGCAGAACGCGGTGTCGTCGGCGCCCACCACGACCACTCAGACAGCCGCGAGCTCCGCGCTGCCCGCCGCGACGGCCCCTCCGAATACTTTCATCGGTTGGCTCGAGCAGCTCTACCAAAACACCGCCGCCCAATTCCCTTCCGGTGGTTGGGGTTTAGGCCTGACGGGCGGGTCATCGGGCAACCTGAACACGATGCGGCAGGTCCTCCAGGCCTACTTCGCGGTCGGTCTCGGAAACTTCGGCTACGGCTACGGCCAGCAGTTGATTACCCCCGCTCAGGCAACGGCGCTATTCAACCCGGCTGCGGCTGGTCCCGTGCTTCCGGCGCCGGCCCTTCTCGGCCCGGGCGGCACCGCAGGCGTAAGCGGCGCACCGTTTACGGCCAGCAGTGTGTCGGCCCAGCTGGGCGAGGCTAGCACTCTGGGGCGGCTGTCGGTGCCCGCAAGTTGGCAAGGGTCGACGCCCACGGCGATGCAAGAGGCCCAGCTGGTCAACGCCGCACGCCCTGTCGCACCGCAGGCGAATGGAATACTCAACGGTGTTCCGATGTCGGGCAACGCCGGTCTTGGAGCCGGTGCCGGACGCCGCGGCAGCGGGTACGTCGTGAAATACGGATTCCGGCACGCCGTGGTGCCCCGGCCGCCCCAAGGGGGGTAACAGAGTAGGGATCCGTGCGGCCGCGCCAGTGGCCGTGGCCGGACCCGCGAACTGGTCCACGGCGAACGAGAGTCGTTTCAGCGCTTGACCATCCGGCCGAAGACTCACGGGTGTGCTCATCGACGATCGGGACGATCTTGATCGGCCACCCGTTGGTAGTGACGTCGAACTGGAAGTCCACCGCCTACACCCGATCGGGTGCATCCGCGATGTCGTGGTGCGGTGGAGCTGCCGTGGCCATTGTGCCGGCGGCGTTGTGGCACTCGAAGCCCTTGTTCGCGCCAAAGGCATTGCATTTTCTCGTGATTGACTGCCCAGCCTTCTGCGCGGGCGTTGTGATACGCGGGCCGAAGTGGCCCGCCAGCTTCCGCATCAGCCAAAAACCGCTTAAGCGTGGCGTTTTCGCGCGCGAGGTCTTTGAGCCGCTTGATTCATCGCCACCACCACGTTTGGTTACGCGGCAGCCGAGACGGCAACAGAGCGGCCGGGCCCACAGTGCGTTCCAGGGGCCGGTCGAATCGAAGCATTACCGCAGGTGAAAGGTTTGTCGAACTCGGGATGAACAGCCGACATCGGGGGGTGAATACTCGCTGTCCGGGCGTGAACAGTTTGGTCGGCAGCGGCTTTACCCGAGCGTGACCATCTAATCTTTCAACCGAACGACCTTGCTCAAGGTCGTAGACGCGCATGGTTATTAAGGAGGAGACCTGATGTCGTTCGTGACCACACAGCCGGAAGCATTATCGGCAGCGGCCACCAACCTGCAGGGGATCGGCTCGGGGCTGAACGCCCAGAACGCCGCCGCAGCGGCCCCCACCACAGGAGTGGTTCCGGCTGCCGCCGACGAGGTTTCGGCGCTGACCGCCGCTCAGTTCGTCGCGCACGCCCAGCTGTACCAGGCCGTGAGCCAGCAGGCCGCGGCCATCCACGAGATGTTCGTCAACACGTTGGGCACCAGCGCCGGTTCCTACGCAGCCACCGAGGCCGCCAACGCGGCTGCGGCCGGCTAGGAGGCATTTCACATGTTGGATTTCGGGGCGTTACCGCCTGAGATCAACTCGGCCCGTATGTACATGGGTCCCGGTTCGTCGTCTTTCCAGGTTGCCGCATCGGCATGGAACGGCCTTGCCGCGGAACTCCAGTCGGCTGCTCAGGGCTACGAGACGACGATCACGCAACTGGCCAGCGACGAGTGGAACGGACCGGCCTCGGCGGCGATGACAAGTGCGGCGCAGCCCTACATCACCTGGATGCAGGAGACAGCCGCGCAGGCCGAGCAGGCCGCGACCCAGGCCCAGGCGGCCGCTGCCGCCTACGAGCAGGCGTTCGCGACAACGGTGGCGCCGCCGGTCGTCGCGGCCAACCGTGCCGAATCCGCCGCGGCAGTGCAGGCCAACGTCTTCGGCCAGTACACGGCACTGATCGCGCAGCTCGAGGCACAGTACGGCCAAATGTGGGCGCAGGACGCCGCGGCCATGTACGGCTACGCGGGTCAGTCGGCCTCGGCAGCTCAGGTGACGCCGTTCGCCACGCCGACCTCGACCACTAACCCGGGCGGCACAGCGACTCAAGCCGCTGCGGTCAGCCAGGCAACCGGCACGTCGGCCGCCAGCAGCAGCCAGTCGATCCTGCAACAGCTGACCTCGTCAATGCCGAGCTCGCTGCAAAGCCTTGCGTCGCCGGCGGCCACCTCGGCGGCCACCAGCACCGAAACGCCGTTTCAGTCGCTGTTCGCCTTGCTCTTCGGTACGACCGTCTTGCCCACGAACTTGTCGGCGTTGGTCACCGACTACTCGCCGTACGCCAGCTTGTTCTACAACACTGAGGGTCTGCCTTACTTCAGCGTTGGTATGGGCAACTTCGGCGTTCAGATTGCGAAGAGCGCGGGAATGCTGGGCGGGGCTGCCCCGGCCGCCGCTGCCCCCGCACTCCACGGGTTGGGTGGCCTCGGAGGGGCGCTGGGTGGCGGTGGTGCTGCTGGCGCGGGTGCTGCCGCGCATTCAGTGTCCGCCATTTCGGGCGGCGCCGGTTCGGTCGGCAGACTGGCGGTGCCGGCGTCGTGGGTCGGTGGAGCTCCGGCAGCCGCCCCACAAGGCGTGCAGCTGGTCAGCAGCGTCAGCGCTGCCCCGGAGGCCGCCGCCGGTAGCGGAAACCTGATGGGCGGTATGCCGCTGGCCGGTACACGAGCCGGCTTCGGCAACGGCTTGGGCCCACGCTATGGGTTCAAACCGACGGTGATGCCTCGCCCACCGTCAGCTGGCTAAAAGCCCGATTAGCTTCAAACCTCCTGGGGTGTCACGTTGCTACGTGGCACCCCAAGAGTGTTGTGCTCGCCAAAGCCAAGTTCGGGTCTGTCCGCCTCGAGGCGAGGTAAAGCGCGGACGTCGCAATCATGGCTCGAATATGAACAGTTGGAGCGTATCTGGAAGCATGCGAGAGCAGTGGCGTAGGTTTCCGGTAGATGAACAATCGGGGCCGAGGGCAGGAGCGACACGTGACGAAAAACGCTGAGGCATCCGGTTCGCTGGCCTTATCACGCAGACCCCGAGGCATCGCCCGCACGCTCCCGAGGACCATCATCGGTTCGCCGGCGTTCACTGCAGCAAACGTTTTGCCGCGCCGGCCCGCTCAGCCTGCCGAGATAGCTCAGGCGCGAGTGTTTGAGCGGCTTCTGCAGGCCGAGTGCGCCGAACTACGAGAGCTTGTGCATCGCATGGCCGGAGGTAAGTATCAGCAACCCGAGCCTGACGATTCCCGGCCGTCTGGAGAGTTGACGCAGGTACGCGGGCGCATCGACGAAATCGATGGTCTGCTGCGGGCATTGCAAGGGCGGTTCCCGCACTCCGTGCCAGACGGTGACCGTTACCCGGCGTGAATTAGGC
>DATAZN010000106.1:0-20754 GCA_036272035.1 Mycobacterium sp.
CCTTGGACTGCTCGACGTCGGCGACCTTGCCCTTGAAGCCGAGCTGTTCGTTGCCCGCCCCGGGCAGTTGCAGGCCGCACAGCATCCGTCGCTCGCCGAACTGCCGCCATGCCTTGTCGCCCGACCACAGCATGCTGATGATGAACTTGCTGTTGGGATCGAACTTGGCGCCCAAGTAGCGGCGTACTGCGGACTCGCACTGCTCCTGGCTGATCTGCTCGATGCGGGCTGCCGTCGGCGGCGGGGCCGACGGGCCATATTCCGACCCGGGGAAGGTGCGCATGTCGATGGATTCGGCGACCTCGAACCGGTGCTCGTCTTTGCAGTCGACGACGTTGGCGGCTTCGGGCATCCGATCCGGCCACATCAGGCAGTTGCCGCTGGCCGCGCGGTTGAACGCGTCGTTGCCCTTGGCGCCGGTCGGGGGCACCGGGTCGATATAGCCGGCCAGCCGCCCGGGACCGCCGCCGATCGGCAGCGCGGTGACGAGCCCGGCGATCAACAGGCCACCCAGAGCGGCCAGCAACAGCGCCCGCCGGGTCGCGGAGGCCTGCAGCGTGCCGTTCAGGGCGGTCAGCCACCCGGCCCGCGGCAGCCGACGACCCGGCCGGTTAGCCTGGGATTCGTCGCGCTCGGATTCGTGCCACATCGGCTCCATTCTGACAGGCTCACCGCAGTTAGTGACAGCTGTTGCAGAAGTAAATGATTGTCATCGGTCCAAGACACCCGCGTATGGTTCTAGCCCGTGATCGACCTGAAGCTGCTGCGGGACAATCCCGATGCCGTGCGTGAGTCGCAGAAGAAAAGGGGCGAAGACCCGACGCTGGTCGACACGCTGCTGGTCGCCGACACCGCCCGCCGGACCGCGATCTCGACGGCCGACTCGCTGCGCGCCGACCAGAAGATCGTCAGCAGGGCGGTCGGCAAGGCGTCGGCCGACGACCGGCCCAAGCTGTTGCAGCAGGCCAAAGACCTTGCCGAGCAAGTCAAGTCAGCCGAGACGCAACAGGCCGCGGCCGAAGCGACGTTCGCGGCCGCGCACATGGCGATCTCCAACGTGATCATCGATGGCGTGCCCGCCGGCGGGGAGGACAACTTCGCCGTCCTCGACGTCGTCGGTGAGCCGGCCGCGATCGACAACCCCAAGGACCACCTCGAGCTCGGCGAGGCGCTGGGCCTGCTCGACATGGAACGCGGCGCCAAGGTATCCGGTTCGCGCTTCTATTTTCTGACCGGGCAGGGTGCCTTGCTGCAGCTGGGCCTGCTGCAGATGGCGATCCGGCTGGCCGCCGACAACGGCTTCGTCCCGATCATCCCGCCCGTGCTGGTGCGTCCGGAGGTGATGTCGGGGACCGGGTTCCTCGGTGCGCACGCGGACGAGATCTACCGGGTGGAGGCCGACGACCTATACCTGGTCGGCACGTCGGAGGTGCCGCTGGCCGGCTACCACGCCGACGAGATCCTCGACCTTTCCAGCGGGCCGCTGCGCTACGCCGGCTGGTCGACCTGCTTTCGACGGGAAGCGGGCAGCTACGGCAAAGACACCCGCGGCATCATCCGCGTGCATCAGTTCGACAAGGTCGAGGCGTTCGTCTACTGCAATCCCGCCGACGCCGAGGCCGAGCACGAGCGGCTACTGGGCTGGCAGCGCGAGATGCTGGCCCGCATCGAGGTGCCCTATCGCGTAATCGATGTCGCCGCAGGCGATCTAGGCTCATCGGCGGCGCGCAAATTCGACTGCGAGGCCTGGGTGCCCACCCAGCAGGCCTACCGCGAGTTGACCTCGACGTCCAACTGCACCACCTTCCAGGCCCGCCGACTGGCCACCCGTTACCGCGATCCCAACGGCAAACCGCAGATCGCCGCGACGCTCAACGGCACGTTGGCCACCACCCGCTGGCTGGTCGCCATTCTGGAGAACCACCAGCGACCCGACGGCAGTGTGCGAGTACCCCGGGCGCTGGTGCCTTTCGTGGGTACCGAGGTGCTCGAGCCGGCGTAGCCGCTTTGCGGCCATCGCCGACAGCAAAGTTCAGCTAGCGGTCTTGTGGCTGCACTATCATCTTCTGACCGGGTCCTACTGGCGCGGCTGGGGCGACCATCTTCGGATGGTGAGAAAAGAGCGCGATGGGTTGGCTGAGGCTGTGGTGGAGCCAGTCCGATCACTATGACCGGCTGAGCGCGCATCTGCAGGCCCGCGGCATGGACACCGTCACACGGGTCACCATATCGATGATCGCCGGCAGCCTGGCGGTGGTCGCGCTCGTGACGATGTGCGGCCCCACCGGACCGCGCGACACTATCGCGTGGATGTGCACGCTGGCCTCGGTTGCCGGTGCCGTGGCCGGCGCGTTGTTGTGGGCCCTACGCTGGCCGACCCGCACCACGGCGATTCGGTTCGCTCTGCTGTCCAACGCCAGCATCGCGCTGATCACGCTGGTGCAAAGCGACCCCATGCTCGCGATGATGGCCTGTACCACGTTCGCGACGATGGCCAGCTACATCGCGCTGTTTCACACCCCGCCGTTGATGGCCTACAACTTCGCCGTCGCCAGCGGGATCGGCGCGTTCGAAGGCCTCCGCATGGCGGAGAGGTCCAACATCGTGTCCGCCATGTCTGCCTACTCGCTGCTGCTCCTGCTCAATCTGGCCGTGCCCTTCGGCATTCAAGTGGTTGTACACGTCCTCGGCGCCGATGCCGTGCACGCCGAACGTGACCAGCTCACCGGACTGCTAACCCGACGCGCATTTCACCGGCGGGCCAAAGCGATTCTGGTGCACGGCGGCAAGCAGCAGGCGTACGTCGTCGTCAGCGTGATCGACCTCGATTCCTTCAAGCGACTCAACGACAGCTACGGGCACAGCACCGGTGATGATGCGCTGGTCGCGGTGTCACGTGCGCTGCGCGACACCACCGACGACACCGCCGTCATCGGCCGTTCCGGCGGCGAAGAATTCGTCATCGCCGATATCTGGGATCCCGACCACGTGAGCCGCAAAGCGCAGCGACTCTGCGAGGTCATTGCCGCACTGCCGTTCGGCATCACCGCCAGCATCGGCACGGCCGGTATCCACCCCGCCTATCGAACCGGCAACATCGGCGACCTACTCATTGAGTTGGCCGCGGCGGCCGACGCGGCGATGTACACCGCCAAACGGCGCGGCGGAAACCAGGCCGGCCACCACGAATGGACGCCGCCGCTGTCTCTGCCGCTGTCGCCGCCGCTTTCCAGTTTCACTGAGGACGAGACCGACTACCGCGACGGAGTCAGCGCTTAGCCCGCCGACGATGCAGACCGCGCAGCGGTCTGAGGAGAAGGTGGGCAATCAGGCCTAAGCGCCGATCGCCTCGCGTGCCCCTGCGTGCCTGTGCTGACGCTCGATGGTGGCGAAGTAGAACGCTAACGCGAAGGCGAAGCTGGTGAACAGGCTGGAGACGAAGTACAGCCACGGCCGCCGCAGTCCGCGCCGATAGCCGTCGACGATCGTAAACAACGGCAGCAGAACGACATTGGCGATCGTGTAGTCCTGGCTGGCCGAACTGGCCGCCGGGTTGGTGAACATCAACCGGATGTATTCGGCCCAGCTGCCGTGCTGACCCCACAGCGGGTTGGTGGATCCCTGCGAATACTCCTGCACGAAGCGGATATTGAAGTACCAACCGAGCACGACCGAGGCGATGCCGATCACGTAGTACAGCCCTTCCAACGGCGAGAACAGCGCACCGCCGGCCGGACGGGAGAACACCGAGCGGTTGGACGCGACGATCCAGGTGATGACCGCAAGCCCGAGAATTGCGTGGGTGAGAAGCGAGACCATTGCCGCAGTCTCACCCGGGTGGCGAAGTTTTGTCAATGTTGACATAACAGGATCTGGGGTAATTTACAGGCATGATCCGGCCGGCCCAGACGGCGCGCAGCGGGCGCACCCGCGAGGCGCTGCGGCAGGCGGCGGTGGTGCGGTTCCTAGCCCAGGGTGTCGAGGACACCTCCGCCGAGCAGATCGCGGCGGACGCCGGGGTTTCGCTGCGCACGTTCTATCGACACTTCTCCTCCAAGCACGACTTGCTGTTCGCCGACTACACCGGATTGCACTGGTTTCGCGCGGCATTGGCGGATCGACCGGCCGCCGAATCGATCATCGATTCGGTGCAGGCCGCGATCTTCGCTTTCCCGTATGACGTTGATGCCGTTGGCAAAATCGCCGCGCTACGTGATGACGAAATCGACCCGGGCCGCATCGTCCGGCATATCCGGGAGGTGCAAGCCGACTTCGCCGACGCCATCGCGACCCAGCTGCAGCGCCGTAGCGCTGCGGGCAATCCGTCGCCGGACGACCAGGTGCGCTTCGCGGTGACCGCGCGCTGCATCGCGGCGGCGGTCTTCGGTGCGATGGAGGTCTGGATGCTCGGTGACAATCGATCGCTGGGCGAGCTCGCGAGGGTCTGCCACGTCGCGTTGGAGACGCTGCGAGCCGGCATCACCGATAGCTGGGTGGACTTAGTTTCGTCATAATTGACAAAACTTGCCATCCATGTCAGCCTGCGCAGCAGAGCGGAAGGCGAGCAGATGACCGACTACGACGCGATTGTGATTGGCGCCGGACACAACGGATTGGCCGCCGCAGTACTGCTGCAAAAGGCGGGGCTACGGACGCTGTGTCTGGAATCCAAGCTCTACGCGGGCGGCATGGCGTCGACGGTGGAGTTGTTCGACGGCTATCACTTTGAGATCGCCGGGTCGGTGCAGTTCCCGACCGCGCCGGTGGTCCGCGAGGCGCTCGGCCTGGACACGCTGCCGACCATCGACCTGGACGTGATGTCGGTGGCGCTACGCGGTGTCGGTGACGACCCGATGGTGCAGTACAGCGACCCGATCAAGTTGTTCACACATCTTAACGAGGTGCACGGGGCAGACGCCGTCAACGGCATGGCGGGGCTGATGGGCTGGGCCCAGGCGCCGAGCCGGGCGCTTGGGCGGTTTGACGCCGGCGCGCCGCCCAAGACTCTCGACGAGATGTATGCCTGTGCCACAAACGAATTCGAACGCTCTGCGATCGACGATATGCTGTTCGGCTCGGTCACCGACGTGCTCGACCGCTATCTTCCGGACCGCGAGAAGCACGGCGCGCTGCGCGGCTCGATGACGGTGCTGGCCGTCAACACCCTCTACCGCGGGCCGGCGACACCGGGCAGCGCGGCCGCGCTGGCCTTCGGGCTGGGCGTTCCTGACGGCGACACCATGCAGATGAAGAAGCTGCGCGGTGGCATCGGCGCGCTCACCGAGCATCTGGTCGAGGTGCTCGAGTGCGAGGGCGGTGAGGTCCGGCTGCGCGCCAAGGTGACCGAGGTACTGGTGAACGACGGCAAGGTGGGCGGGGTACGCACCGAGGCAGGGCAGACCGTGACCGCGCCGATCGTCGTCTCCGCGATCGCGCCCGACCTGACCGTCAACGAACTGATCGACTCCGCGGCGCTACCCGCCGATATCCGCGAGCGCTACGCTCGAATCGATCACCGCGGCAGCTACATTCAGATGCACTTCGCGCTCGACGAGCCTCCCGAGTTCGCTGCCCCGTACGAGACGCTGAACGAGCCGAGCATGCAGGCGTCGATCGGAATCTTCAGCACGCCCGAAGAAGTCCAGCAGCAGTGGGAGGACTGCCGGCGCGGGATCGTGCCCGCCGACCCGACGGTGGTCTTTCAGGTCCCCTCGCAGAACGACCCCGACCTCGCGCCTGCGGGCAAGCACGCGGCGTCGGCGTTCGCGCTGTGGTTCCCGATCGAGGGCGACGTGGACTACGGCGCGGCGAAGGTCGAGATGGGTCAGCGGGTAATCGACAAGATCACCCGGCTGGCGCCGAACTTCGAGCGCAGCATCAGCCGGCACACCACCTTCACGCCCAAACACATGGGAGTGATGTTCGGCGCCCCCGGCGGCGACTACTGCCACGGGCTGTTCCACGCTCAGCAGGTCGGGCCCAACCGGCCGGGCCCGAAAGGCTTTCTTGGACAGCCTCTTCCGATTGACGGTCTATACCTGGCCAGCACCGGTTGCCACGGCGGCCCGGGTATCACGTTCATCCCGGGATACAACGCGGCCAGTGCGGCACTGGCTGACGCGGGGCGCTAGTCCCGCTCGTCGAGCAGCCGATCCAGCAGCGCGATGAACTCCTGCGCGTCGGCCGGGGTAAACGCGGGGCTGGGCCGGATGCCAGGGACGTCCAGCGTGATCAGCGTCGAGCGCAGCGGGCGGCGAATGTCCAGTGGCAGCCAGCGACGCAGGTCCGAGCTTCCCCAGATGCGGAACCGGTGCATCAGCAGACCCAGCGCTTCGGCCTTGTATCCACGAATGTTGTTCAGCGCAATGATCTTCGACGTGCCCGACGGAAAATGGTAGCGGCGCAGCGTGATCGCCTCCCGGTCCAGCTGGACCAGGCCATCGTCGTACGAGCCGTTGGAGCCGTAGGAGTTCGATGCGCTCATGACCGCGAACTCCGAAGCTGGTGGCCGCGCGCGGTGAGGCAGCGCCCGTTCTCCAGGTTCCACTGCCAGCCGTGCAGGTTGCAGGTCAAGGTGTTGCCCTCCACCACGCCGAACTTGGACAGGTCCGCCTTCAGATGCGGGCATCGTCGCTGAATCTCCCAGCCGTCCATGGTGACTGACGCGGCATCGTCGTGCGTTTCGGCGAACCAGCCGTCGGCGTAGGCGATCCGCTCGCCGGTGAGGCACTTGAAGAACGTGTACAGGTACTCGTTGTAGCCACCGACCCGCCACGCCCTGAACCGGGTCGACAGAAAGACGGTGTTGACCCAGTCCGGCTCTTTGTCGCGCAGCACGGTGCGCACCAGCTCGGCCGGAATGGCGAACCCGTAACGGAACTTCTCATCTAGAATAGCTTCTCGCACAGTGCGTTTGGGAAAGTCGAGCACCACCTGTTGCGAGCCCATGACGAGCTCGACCGGGTAACCGATGCCGTCGCAGATCTCGTCGCTGGCCAGCATGATCGGCTCGAACATCGTGCGTAGCGGCTCGAGCAGTGATTCGCCCGCCGCTGGCGCCCAGCCAGCCTTCTCTGCCGCCAGCACCGGTTCCATCCGAGCGGCATAGTCGGCGATGTAGTCCGCCTTGCCGGTGGTGAAGATGGCCTCGACTTCGTCGGTGGGCATCGGATGCTGGTGCGAATCAAGTTGTGCGCCAGAGAATTCAGCCGTCGATCCGGGAATCATCAGCAGACCTCGGTCGTGGCCGTTGGCGCGCATCTGGTCGAGGAAGACCATCTGGTCGGGGAAGATGTTGGCCGGATCCCCGTGGTCGTCGTTGAGGTCACGCAGCCCGGGGTCCAGGAAGCACGGCGGGCCGGCCGACGGGACCACCCAGGTCGCCCCGACCTGCGCGATGTACTGGCGGGCCCGGTCCATCTGCCGTTGCCGCTTTTGAATGCCGAACGTCTCCTTGGCGCGCTCCGGCATGTCGTAGACCATCGGGTACCAGATCGCACCGGAGTACTGCAGGAGGTGCACGTCGACGTGATCGAACTCGTTCGTCAGCACGTCGAGATCCACCGGCCGGGCGTCGTTCATATTGAAGGCGGTCGTGACACCGTCGGAGACCACCAGCGCCGAATCGCCGATCGGACCGTCGGCGGGCGCGCGCAGCGCGATGATCATGATGTCCAGCTCACCCTTGGGACCGCTAAGCCGATGCTTCACCGAATCGGTGGTCTCGAAGAAGTGGTGAAAGCCCAGCATCTGCAAGGCATTTTTCAGGTCTGGCACCGGATAGTCCGGCAGCAGGACGGTGGCGTCCTTGTTGACGTGCTCGGTCAGCAGCTTGGCGTCGAAGTGGTCCTTGTGCAGATGCGAGACGTACAGATAGTCGCACTCACCCAGCGCGTCCCAGTCCAGCCGGCTGTTGTCCGGGAACGGGAACCACGATGCGAAGTAGGCCGGGTTGACCCAGGGGTCGCACAGAATGCTGCCGGCTGGAGTATCTATCCGAAAGCCGGCGTGGCCGATGCTTGTGACCTGCACTGACACCCTTCAAGGACTGGTTACGCGACGCTCGTCTGCCGCTCCGAGCTTAGCGGGAGCGCGGTGAAACGCCCGACCCGCTAGAGCCACCCAGCCGCGAACACTAGGCTTGATCTCCGTGGAACCGGTTTACGGAACGGTCATCGCGCTCGTCCGGACTGTGTGGCGGGTGCAGGGTTTGCGTTTCACCGTTATCGGGCAGGAGAACATCCCTGCCACCGGTGGCGCCGTCATTGCCATCAACCACACCGGTTACATGGACTTCACCCTGGCTGGGCTACCCGCCTTCCGGGAGCACCGCGCGCGCAAAGTCCGGTTCATGGCCAAACAGGAAGTCTTCGACAGCAAGGTCACCGGACCGATCATGCGGGGCTGCCGGCATATTCCGGTGGACCGGTCCAGCGGCGCCGGGTCGTACGCCGTCGCTGTCGATCGACTCAAGGCCGGTGAACTCATCGGCGTCTATCCCGAAGCGACGATCAGCCGCAGCTTCGAGATCAAGGAATTCAAGTCCGGCGCTGCCAGGATGGCGATCGAGGCCGATGTGCCGATCATTCCGCACATCGTCTGGGGCGCCCAACGGATCTGGACCAAGGACCATCCCAAAAAGATGTTCCGTCCGAAGGTGCCGATCGTGGTGATGGTCGGTGAGCCGATTCAGCCGACGCTGCCCGCGCCCGAGCTGACCACGCTGCTGCACTCCCGGATGCAGCATCTGCTGGAGCGGGCGCAAGACGCATACGGTCCGCATCCTGCCGGCGAGTGGTGGGTTCCCCACCGGCTCGGTGGCAGCGCCCCGACGATGGCTGAGGCCGCCCAACTCGACGTTGAGGAGGCCAGCCGCCGCGCGGCCGCCAAGACGGCTCGTGAGGCGGGGCCCGCCTAGCGACGGCCATGGAGCCGGTATTCCGCATGCTCGAGATCGCGGCCAAAACCTTGGTCACCGCGACCGGCACCAAGATCACCTATCAGCACATCGAGCACATCCCATCGACCGGTGGCGCGGTGATCGCGATCAACCACACCAGCTACCTGGACTGGCTACCTGCTGCGCTTGCCGTCCAGGCTCGTGGGCGGCGCGTCCGCTACATGATCAAGGCGGAGATGCAGCAGGTGAAAGTGGTCAACTTCTTGATCAAGCACACCAAGACGATCCCGGTCGACCGCCGGTCCGGCGCGCGGGCGTACGCCGAAGCCGTCGGCTTGCTGCGGGCCGGCGAGCTGGTCGGCCTGATGCCGGAGGCGACGATTAGCCGCAGCTTCGAGCTCAAGGACTTCAAGACCGGAGCGGCCCGGATGGCGCTGGCGGCCGGAGTTCCGACGGTCCCGCTGATCGTCTGGGGTACCCAGCGGATATGGACCAAAGATCACCAGCGCAATGTGGGCTACAAGAAGATCCCGGTGATCGTGGCGGCGGGCCGGCCGTTGCCGCCAACCCGCGACGCCGAGCATCTGGACGCCGCCCTGCGCGAGGGAATGACTTCGTTGCTGCACCGCGTTCAAGAGGAGTATCCGCATCCAGAGGGCGCTTTTTGGGTGCCGCGGCGGTTGGGCGGCAGCGCACCTACGGTGGCGGAGGCAAAAATTATTGAGGACACTGAAAAGGCCGAGCGCGCCAGCAGGCGGGCAGGGCACGGATCCTGACGCGCCGACCAGCTAACAGGCTCGGCAGCCGGGGATGATGTAGCCGAGATAGGGAGCTACCAGGATGGCAGAGCGGTTTTATCGGTTCGGCGAGTGGGTCGTTCCGCCGGTCGTCGCCATGAACGGGACGAAGTTCACCTTCCGGGGGCTGGAGAACATCCCCGCGCGCGGTGGCGCGCTGCTCGCCCAGAATCACACCAGCTACCTGGACTGGCTTCCGCCGTTGTTCGCCGCCCGCGAGCGCGGCCGGCGGATGTACTTCATGATCAAGGCCGAGATGGCGGATGTGAAGGCGGTCAACTACGTCATCAAGCACGCCCGGCTGATTCCGGTGGACCGTCGGCAAGGCCACGACGCTTTCGACACCGCGGTGCAGCGGCTGCGCGAGGGCGAGTTGATCGGGATGCATCCCGAGGCCACCATCAGCCGCAGTTTCGAGCTGCGCGAGTTCAAGACCGGAGCGGCGAGGATGGCTCTGGAGGCGCAGGCGCCGATCGTCCCGTTGATCGTCTGGGGTGCCCACCGCATCTGGCCCAAGGATCACGAAAAGAAGTTGTTCCGCAACAAGGTTCCGATCACCGTCGCCGCAGGCCGCCCGCTGCCCCCGCACGGGACTCCCGAAGAACTCAACGTCGCCCTGCGCCGGGCGATGAACGAGTTGCTGTACCAGGTGCAGGAGGAGTACCCGCACCCGGCGGGCGAGTACTGGGTGCCGCGCCGGCTTGGCGGTACCGCGCCGACGCGCGAGGACTCCAAAGCGATCCGATTGAACGAATTGCAGGAGCGCCTCGACAGGCACGGGACCGACGGTGTCACCCGCCCCGGACAGAGCCAAAGCGGAACGCATTGATCGCCTGCTGCGAAAAGAGATCGGGCACAGTGGCCCGCAAATGACACTGCCCGCGCTGATCGCCTGCGACGTTGACGGCACCCTGCTCGGCGAAGACGAAAAAGTCACTGCGCGCACCCGCAATGCCGTGCGCGCCGCTGTAGCGGCCGGTGCGCAGTTCGTGCTGGCCACCGGTCGTCCGCCGCGGTGGATTCCGCCGGTGGTCGACGGGCTCGGATTCGCGCCAATGGCGGTGTGCGCCAACGGCGCCGTGATCTATGACCCCGCGACCGATCGCGTGCTGTCGGCCAGGACGCTCCCCGTTGCCACGCTGGCCGAACTGGCCGAGATCGCCACCCGGGTCATTCCGGGCGCCGGTCTGGCCGTCGAGCGGGTCGGTGCCAGCGCGCACGACAGTGCGACACCGCAATTTGTCAGCTCGCCCGGCTACGAGCACGCGTGGCTCAACCCGGACAACACCGAAGTGTCGATGGAAGACCTGCTCAGCGCGCCCGCCGTCAAACTTCTGGTCCGCAAGGCCGGCGCGCGCAGCGCCGACATGGCCGCCGAACTCGCCAAGCATGTCGGCATCGACGGCGGCATCACCTACTCCACCAACAACGGCCTGGTCGAAATCGTGCCGCTGGGCATCGACAAGGCCACCGGTATCGCTGAAATCGCTGGGCCACTTGGCATTACCGATGCCGACATAGTCGCTTTCGGCGACATGCCCAACGACGTTCCGATGCTGTTGCGGGCCGGCCTCGGAGTGGCGATGGGTAACGCCCACCCCGACGCGGTCGCCGCGGCCGATGAGGTCACCGCGCCCAACACTGACGACGGGGTGGCACGGGTGTTGGAACGCTGGTGGTTGTAGACGGGGCCAATCGGTTGCTAGGCGGCCGGCGCCACGGGTGAGAACCGCTCGAGCTGAACCGGCGGTCCCGTCGCGGACGGCGGCGGCAGTTCCTCGACCACGCCGTCGATGACCCGGCTGACCCGGCCGCTGAGCCGGTCGAAGTTCAGCGTCCCGTGCTGGAAGTTCTGCTTCACCCATTGCGGCTCTTGGAATTCGGAGCTGGTCGGAAGGCCCAGGGCTCCCCGCTCGTAGCCGAGTGAAGCCCACGCGTCGTAAATGGCTCCGGTGACCGCTTGCGGACCGGTTTCCGGCGACCAGTACATCGCACCGTGGTCGAAGTCGGCGTAGCGGGCGTCTCCGTTGCCGGTCGCTTCCGGCGAGGTGGGTGCGCCCAGGATGCTGCTCGGGCCGCCGATCGTCTGCCAACGGTCGTAGATGGCGCCGCCTTGTAGAGACAGGGCCAGGTCTTCGGGTCGCGGCGGTCCGCTGAAATGTGCTGCGGTTTCCCGAATTTCGTCGAGCAACCCATAGGCGACATTGCCGGGGCAGTCGGTGGCGCCGACGTCGCGGTGGCTGAAAATGGTCGGCAGCGTGGCGACGGCATTGACCGGGAAGTTGGTGTTCTCTCCGCCGGCCGACGGTAAAGCGACTGTGCCCCTGGGGTTTATGTGGTCCAGGCCCAGCCGCCAGCCCACCAGCCGGCCGAGAGTGTGCAGCTGGATCGGCGTCGGCGCCACGTCGTCGAAGTTGCCGATCATCGCCACACCCCAGCTGTCCCGGTTGAAGCCGCCGGTGTGGTCGCCCTGCACGGGCCCGATCAGCGCACCGGCTCTGCCCTCGAATACCTGGCCGTACTTGTCGACCAGCGCGTTGTACGCGATGTCGCACCAGCCCAGGATCTGGGTGTGATACGCGTAGATCGACTGGACGATCGCCGCCGAATCCTGCGGTTGGTAGTCGTTGCTTTCGGCGGTGTGGTGGACCACCGCGGCACGGATCGGTTGGTCGAACGGCCGGTTTCCGCAGTGCACCGCTTCATCGGCGCCCCATTGCGCGCGAGCGATGATGTTCGGCGCCTGGCCCGCCGCCACGAGCGCGGTCGGCGGTGTCCACTGGCTGTCGGCGGGTGCCTGTGGCGGGGAAATGAGAATGGCCGAGATGTTCTGCGCGAGAGGCTGCTCCGCGGTAGCCGGGATATAACCCAGGCCGGCGGGCGGCGGGGTCCTCGGTGGGACCGTCTGCGGCGCGCCGGCCGGACGGCTGACTGAGATCTGGACCGTCGTGGTCTTGCCGACGAAGACGGGATCGGTGCCACGCGGGCCCGGGGTCAAGCGGTGGTCGCCGGAAGAGAGCAGTGTCTCGGTGTCGTACCACGGGCCCCACGAGCCGTCGACGTGCCGGGCGCGGATTCGCGCCGAGGTGCCGGTGAGGTCTCCGCCGGCCAGTGCCACCATGGAAAACGGCGTGGGTTGGCTGATTTCGCGGACCGTGACGCCCCCGCCAAGACCGATCAGCGGCTGCTGGGCAAGTTGGGTGCCGCCGTGCCGGGCCGGCTGGTCCCGATGGGCGCTTGCCGCCCACGGCAGGATGACGACGGTCGCCGCGATGGCGGTGAACAGCATCGTCGGCGGACGACGGCGGGACGGCACGACCCGATGTTACGTATGTGTCTAGTGGTGCAAATGATTCGACACGCTACTTAAGTGAACAAAGTGATCTAGACACGGCACGGCACCGCAGAGTTTAGGCGGCCCTGGTCAAGCCAGGGACCCACTTCTGCGGTGCCGTTTCGGGGGAAATCCGAAGCCGCGGCTGCGATCAGGGGATCGGCGCCGGCACGGGTGGCGGAGGAACCGGAGCGGCTGCACCGTGCGCCGCTTGCGTAAGTCCCGGCAGGATCATGCCTTTGAGCAAGTCAATGGCCTGCCCGGCGCCCAGCTGGTTGGCTGCGCTCATCATGTCGCTGACGAGCCCGCCACTGGGGGCCGGCGACGCACCGAGAGACGGGTCGCCGAGGATCGGGTAGGTGCCGCCCGCGCCGGGGTCCAATCCGACCGGGTCGCTGATCGGCAGTTCGCTCGGGCTCGACAGGCCACCGGCACCGGTGGCCGGGTCAAAGGCGCTCGGGCTGGTCAGCCCAGGTGTCAGCCCGGGGCTGGTCAGGCCGGGGGTGGACAGGCCCGGAGTCGCTCCAGACGTCAGACCGGGGGTCAGTCCCGGAGTCGTGAGCCCGGGGGTCGCACCGGGCGTCAGGCCCGGAGTGGTCAGACCCGGTGAGGTCAGACCCGGAGACGTGAGGCCGGGCGACGTCAGACCCGGTGAGGTCAGCCCGGGGCTGGCCAGGTCGGGCGATCCCAGACCGGGAGTGCCGAGGCTGCTGGGGCTGGTGGCACCGGTCAGGCTCGGAATCGGTGGAAGGCTGACCCCGAACTGCGACAACCCCTGCGTCAGCGCGCCCATCAGCTCGCCAGGCAGGTCGGTCATGGACGCGGCCCGGACGAACTCGTGGTGCACGGGTGCGGGCTTTGCGGTCAAGTCGCAAACAGCGATGTAAGCAAAAGGACTCGCGACCGCCAGAGCGGCGAACGCGCTCGTGGCTGTCGAGAGCCTGCGTCGACGTCGGTTCGGCACGGAAGTCTCCTCAATCTGGAAATGCGGTCACTGTCATGCCCGTGGGCAAGGTGCCTGATAGGTCGTTCTCAGCGCACATGACCGATGGTACGTACGTGAATGATGTGACTAGAGTGACGAGATCCAATCGTGAGCAGATCGCGACTTTCGTCACCAAAAACTGCTCTATCGTTACCCGCCACGCCGGTATCAGCGCTTGCAGCGACGGTCGTGGCGATAAGACCCGGGCGCAACGCCGCCGCCAAGCGGGCTGTGGTCTCGCAGTCGGATACCCTAGGCAACCGATGACCACTCGCTTCGACCTCTTCGTCGTCGGCTCCGGATTTTTCGGTCTGACGATTGCCGAGCGCGTGGCCACTCAGCTCGGCAAGCGGGTCCTGGTCGTCGACAGGCGTCCGCATATCGGCGGAAACGCCTATTCGGAGCCCGAGCCGCAGACCGGTATCGAGGTGCACAAGTACGGCGCGCACCTGTTCCACACCTCCAACAAACGGGTGTGGGATTACGTGCGGCAGTTCACCGACTTCACCGGCTACCAGCATCGGGTCTTCGCCATGCACGAAGGCCAGGCCTACCAGTTCCCGATGGGCCTGGGTCTGGTGTCGCAGTTCTTCGGCCGCTACTTCACACCCGATGAGGCCAGGTCCCTGATCGCCGAGCAGGCCGCCGAGATCAAGAGCGACGACGCGCAGAACTTCGAGGAGAAGGCGATCTCGCTGATCGGCCGGCCGCTGTACGACGCGTTCGTGAAGCACTACACCGCCAAGCAGTGGCAGACCGACCCCAAGGAGTTGCCGGCGGCCAACATCACCCGGCTGCCGGTGCGCTACACCTTCGACAACCGCTACTTCAACGACGCCTATGAGGGCCTGCCGGCCGACGGCTACACGGCCTGGCTGCAGAACATGGCTGCCGACGACCGCATCGAGGTCAGGCTGAACACCGACTGGTTCGACGTCCGCGACGAACTACGCGCCGCCAGCCCGGACGCTCCGGTGGTTTACACCGGTCCGCTCGACCGCTACTTCGACTATGTGGACGGCCACCTAGGCTGGCGCACTTTGGATTTCGAGCTTGACGTGTTGCCAACCGGCGACTTCCAGGGCACCCCGGTGATGAACTACAACGACGCCGACGTGCCCTACACCCGCATCCACGAGTTTCGCCATTTCCACCCGGAGCGGGATTACCCGGCCGACAAGACGGTGATCATGCGGGAGTACTCCCGGTTCGCCGAGCAGGACGACGAGCCTTACTACCCGATCAACACCGAGTCCGACCGCGCGGTGCTGGCCGCGTACCGGAGTCGGGCCGCAAGTGAAACCGCTTCGGCCAAAGTACTTTTCGGCGGACGGCTGGGTACCTACCAGTATCTCGACATGCACATGGCGATCGCCAGCGCATTGAATATGTACGACAACGTCCTGGCGCCGCACCTACGTGACGGCGCGCCGCTGGACGAGAACAGCAGAGGAAACACCCGGGGATGAGTAAGACCACGGTCGACGATGTAAACCGTGCCGCGACCCAGCAATCCGGTAAGGCGGTGAGTCTGCTGGCGCGCGTCATCCTGCCGCGCCCGGGCGAGCCGCTGGACGTACGCAAGCTTTACCTGGAGGAGTCGGCCACCAATGCCCGGCGCGCGCATGCGACGGACCGCACGTCGCTGCAGATCGCTGCCGAGTCCGAGGTGTCGTTCGCCACTTACTTCAACGCGTTCCCGGCCAGCTACTGGCGTCGGTGGACGACGTGCACGTCGGTGGTGCTGCGAACCGAGCTCACCGGCAAGGGGCGCGTCGACGTATACCGCACCAAAGCCACCGGAGCAAGGATCTTCGTGGACGGCCGCAATTTCGCCGCGAAGGGCAGCGTGCCGGAGATCCTGGAATTCCAGATTGGGCTCGATCCATTCGAGGATGGTGGATGGATCTGGTTCGACATCACCACCGACACCGACGTGGAATTACGCAGTGCCGGCTGGTATTCCGACCAACCCGCGCCAGGTGTGGCGAATGTCGCGGTCGGGATTCCGACCTTCAACCGGCCCAACGACTGCGTCAATGCGCTGCGTGAACTTACCGCAGATCCCTTGGTGGACGAGGTGATCGGCGCGGTCATCGTGCCCGATCAGGGTACGTCCAAAGTCCGCGACCACCCCGATTTCGCCGCTGTCGCTGAGGCGCTTGGTGATCGGCTGTCGATCCACGACCAGCCCAACCTCGGCGGCTCCGGCGGATACAGCCGGGTGATGTACGAGGCGCTGAAAAACACCGACTGCCAGCAGATCCTATTCATGGACGACGACATTGAGCTGCAGTCGGACACCGTTCTGCGTATCTTGGCCATGCACCGCTTCGCCAAGGCGCCGATGCTGGTCGGCGGCCAGATGCTCAATCTGCAGGAGCCATCGCACCTGCACATCATGGGCGAGATAGTCGACCGGGCGAACTTCATGTGGACCGCGGCGCCGTTTACCGAATACGACCACGACTTCGCCGAATACCCGTTGAGCGACAACAACCCTCGCAGCGAGCTGCTGCACCGGCGCATCGACGTCGACTACAACGGCTGGTGGACCTGCATGATCCCGCGCCACGTGGCCGAGGAGCTCGGGCAGCCGTTGCCGCTGTTCATCAAATGGGACGACGCCGATTACGGGCTGCGCGCCGCCGAGCACGGCTATCCGACAGCGACGCTGCCGGGTGCGGCGATCTGGCACATGGCGTGGAGCGACAAAGACGACGCCATCGACTGGCAGGCCTACTTCCACCTGCGCAACCGGCTGGTGGTGGCGGCCATGCACTGGGACGGCGACGTGCGGGGGCTGGTCCGCAGCCACTTCAAGGCGACGCTCAAACACCTGTCCTGCCTTGAGTACTCGACGGTCGCCATCCAGAACAAGGCGATCGACGACTTCCTCGCGGGCCCGGAGCACATCTTCTCGATCCTGGAATCCGCTCTGCCAGAGGTACATCGGATGCGCAAGCAGTACCCGGACGCGGTGGTGTTGCCATCGTCCGACGAATTGCCGACGCCGTCGCGGCGGAACTACGAGATGAAACCGCCGGTGAATCCGCTGTCCATCGGCTACCGGCTGATCCGTGGAGGGCTGCACCAGCTCAAAGCGACTGAGCCGGACCATCATCAGCGCCCGCAGCTCAACGTGCCGACCCAGGACGCCCGGTGGTTCCGGTTGTCCACCCTGGATGGCGCCACCGTCACCACGGCCGACGGCCGCGGTGCCGTCTACCGGCAGCGCGACCGGGACAAGATGCTCGCGCTGTTGTGGCAGTCATTGCGCCGCCAACGGCAGCTACTGCGCCGCTTCGACGAGATGCGCCGCGCCTACCGCGATGCGCTACCGGTGCTGTCCAGCAAGGAGAAATGGGAGACGGTGCTCCTGGAGACTCCGTCGGCCCAGGCCCAAAGCAATGCGGCTGGCAATGGCCGACATCACGGCTGAAACGGCGTCCCCGAGCGGCGAGGTGGCCGTACTCGTCGCCGTGCAGTCGGCGTTGGCGGATCGCCCCGGCGCGCTGGCGGTGGCACGGGCCATGTCTTATTTCGGTGAGCACAGCCTCGGCTGGCTGGCGGTGTCGGCGATCGGCGCGATCCTGCAGCCGGCCCGGCGCCGCGGCTGGCTGGTGGCCGGCGCGGGGGCGTTCGCTGCGCACGCCGCGGCCGTCGTGATCAAACGGCTGGTGCGTCGCCCAAGGCCGCATCATCCGGCGGTCGCAGTCAACGTCGGCACCCCGAGCAGCCTGAGTTTCCCGTCGGCGCACGCGACCTCGACCACCGCGGCGGCCATCCTGCTGGCCAGGGTCACCGGTTTGCCGCTGCCTGGCATGCTGGTGCCGCCGATGGCGCTCTCCCGGGTGCTGCTCGGCGTGCATTACCCCAGCGATGTGGCCACCGGTGTGGCGATCGGCGCAGCCGTCGCGGCGGCCGTCGAGTGGGCAGCCGCCCGGGTCGACGGTCGCTGGCCGAGCTATCTGCCGAAGACAGGTGGAGAGTAACGATGAGCAGAGAGGTGGGCGACGTCGACGACAAGGTCGCCGGACCGCCGGCCAACCTGATTGTCGGCGTGGTCAAGGCGATGCGCCCGCGACAATGGGTGAAGAACATCCTGGTGGCGGCGGCACCGTTGGCCGCGTTGGGCACCGACGTTCACCACGACTGGACCAAGGTACTGGTCAAAGTGGCGATCGCCTTCGTGGTGTTCTGCCTGGCGGCCTCGTCCATCTACCTAGTCAACGACGTCCGCGACGTCGAGGCCGACCGCCAACACCCGACCAAGCGGTTCCGCCCGATCGCCGCCGGCATCGTGCCCGAGTGGCTGGCCTACACGCTGGCGGCGGTGCTCGGGGTGATCTCGCTGATCATCGCGTGGGGGGTCAACCGAAATCTGGCCGTGGTGATGGCCGTGTACATCGGCATGCAGCTGGCCTACTGCTTCGGGCTCAAACACCAAGCGGTCATTGACGTTTGCATCGTCTCGTCGGCGTATTTGCTCCGCGCTATCGCCGGCGGGGCAGCCACCGATATCCCTCTGTCCCAATGGTTCTTACTCACGGCCGCATTCGCATCGCTGTTCATGGTTGCCGGCAAGCGTTACGCCGAGCTACAACTGGCAGAGCGCACGGGCGCCAGCATCCGCAAGTCGCTGGAGAGCTATACCAGCACCTATCTGCGGTTCGTCTGGACGATGTCGGCCACCGCGGTGGTGGTCTGCTACGGGCTGTGGGCATTCGAGCGCGACCACGGCAGGGCCAGCTGGTTCGCGGTGTCGATGGTGCCGTTCACGATCGCGATCCTGCGCTACGCGGTGGACGTCGACGGCGGCCTGGCCGGCGAACCCGAGGACATCGCGCTGCGCGACCGGGTGCTGCAGGTGCTGTTCCTGGCCTGGATCGGAACCATCGGTGCCGCAGTCATCCTCAGCTGACGTCGCCTCAGATCCACCGGCCGCGTTTCGCCGGTCGGTGCTCAAATCGCTAGGCCGGCCTTCTTTCCCGTACGACATCACGGTTCGGGCCAGTCTCTGGGCAAGCGTGGCCGTGGTCGCCGTGCTATTCGGTTGGGGTGCCTGGCAGCGGCGCTGGATCGCCGACGACGGGCTGATCGTGCTGCGTACTGTGCGAAACCTGTTGGCCGGTAACGGCCCGGTGTTCAATCAGGGCGAGCGGGTCGAGGCCAACACCTCGGTGGTGTGGACGTATCTGGTGTACGCCGCCAGCGCTGTGACCCGGCCCCTGCAGTTGGAGTATGTGGCGCTGGCGTTGGCGCTCGGACTGAGCCTGGCCGGCCTGGCGATGCTGATGCTGGGCACCGGTCGGTTGTTCGCTCCCAGTCTGGTGGGGCGGCGCGCGATCATGCTGCCGGCCGGAGCGCTGGTCTACATCGCCGTGCCGCCGGCGCGCGACTTCGCCACGTCCGGCCTGGAGAGCGGCCTGGTGATGGCCTACCTCGGGCTGCTCTGGTGGATGATGGTCTGCTGGTCGCGGGCCAAGCGGTCGCGGCCGCCCGGGCGGGTGTTCATCGTCGCGTTGGCCTTCGTGGCCGGCTGCAGCGTGCTGGTACGCCCCGAGCTTGCTCTGATCGGCGGTGGGGCGCTGATCATGATGCTGATCGCCGTGCAGGACGGGCGGCGCCGGCTGGAGATCGTCGTGGCCGGCGGGTTGTTGCCGGTGGGCTACCAGATTTTCCGAATGGGCTACTACGGCTTGCTGTTTCCCGGGACCGCGCTGGCCAAGGACGCGGGCGGCGACAAATGGTCGCAGGGCCTGATCTATCTGTCGAACTTCAACGGGCCCTACGCGCTGTGGGTGCCGGCGTTCCTGCTGACCGGGCTGGGCCTGGTCCTGTGGGCGTCTGCCCGCAGACAGAAGGGCCGCAAGCCAATCAGCGCGTCGTCGGCAGCCGGCGGGCCGTTGGCCCGCACCGTGCAGACCCCGGCCGCCGTCGTGGTGTTCATCCTGGTCAGCGGGCTTTTGCAGGCGCTGTACTGGATACGGCAGGGCGGGGATTTCATGCACGGCCGGGTGCTGCTGGTCCCGCTGCTGTGTCTGCTCGCGCCGGTGGCGGTGGTGCCGGTGGTGTTCCCCGAAGGCACCAGGCTGTCCCGCGAGGCGGGCTACTGGCTGGCCGGCGGGGTGAGTGCGCTGTGGATGGCGGTCGCGGGCTGGTCGCTGTGGGCCGCCAACTCCCCCGGGATGGGCGCCGACGCCACCCGCGTCACCTACTCGGGGATCGTCGACGAGCGCCGCTTCTACTCGCAGGCAACGGGCCACGCGCACCCGCTGACTGCTGCCGACTACCTGGACTACCCCCGGATGCGCGCGGTGCTGGTGGCGTTGAACAACACCCCGGATGGCGCGCTGCTACTGCCGTCCGGCAACTACGACCAGTGGGACCTCGTCCCGCCTATCGGCCCGCCGGTTCCACCGAAACAACCGGGCACGCCACCGGACGGTGCGCCGCCCACCCCGCCGCCGGCACCCCAAAAGGGGCCGCACACAGTGTTTTTCACCAACCTCGGCATGGTGGGCATGAATGTCGGGCTGGATGTTCGGGTGATCGACCAGATCGGGCTGGCCAACCCACTGGCGGCGCACACCGCCCGCTTGCAGCACGGCCGAATCGGTCACGACAAGAACCTCTTCCCGGATTGGGTGATCGCCGACGGGCCGTGGGTGAAGTGGTATCCGGGTGTGCCTAGCTACCTCGACGCGAAGTTCGTCGTGCAGGCCGAGGCGGCGCT
>DATAZN010000107.1:0-6442 GCA_036272035.1 Mycobacterium sp.
CGGGACATGGACGGCGGCAATTACAGCTGGGTGATGTCTCCGCGTTGGTTCGACGGCAAGGACCATCTGGCGCTCGACACCGGTGGCGGTCCGCTGGCCCGGCTGTGGTCGACGGCGCTGGCCGGTCTGGTCGACATCGGCTACGTCAAATCCACCGGACATTCGGTCCAGATCAACCTGCCCAAGACCGCGCTCAAGGGGCCGGTCGAGTTCGAGTGGAAGATCCCGCAGCACGGGTCCAACACCATCGAGCGCGACCGGGCGCGGACCTATTTCCAGGCCTATGCGGCGGCGTGCGCGTTGCACTTCGCCGAAAAGGCGCTTGCGGAAATTCGGGCCGGCCGCACCAAGACCTGGGAGAAGTTCGAGGTGCCCAAGGATGGCATCGGTTGCGGCTTCACCGAGGCGGTGCGCGGAGTTTTGAGCCACCACATGGTGATCCGGGACGGCAAGATCGCCAATTACCACCCGTACCCGCCCACCCCGTGGAATGCCAACCCACGCGACAGCTTCGGCACGCCAGGCCCCTACGAGGACGCGGTGCAAGGACAGCCGATCTTCGAGGAGAACGACCGGGAGCACTTCAAGGGCATCGACATCATGCGCACCGTGCGCAGCTTCGACCCCTGCCTGCCCTGTGGTGTGCACATGTACCTGGGCAAGGGCAAGACGCTGGAGCGGCTGCACTCACCAACGCAAGCAGCGACCGGGGAGTGACGTATGGCTGATCGCCCCGAGGAGTTGGAGGGGGACGCGCAATGGCGCTCGGCGGGCGATCGGATCCAGACGCTGCTAGACGCGACCTCGGCCGGCGGGACGGTGGCACGGGAGCGCGCCGAGCAGTTGGTTCGCGAGGTGGTCGAGCTCTACGGCGCGGGCCTCGAGCGAATTGTGGCCACAATCGGTGATCAGGCGAACTCCGGCATGCTGGACCGCCTGGCCGCCGACGACTTAGTGGCCAGCCTGCTGCTCGTGCACGGCCTGCACCCGCACGACGTGCATCGCCGGGTTTCCGACGCACTCGACCAGGTCCGGCCGTACCTGGGCTCGCACGGAGGCGATGTGCATCTGCTGGACATCGTCGGCGACACCGTGCAGCTGCAGTTCGCCGGAAGCTGCAAGAGTTGCCCGTCATCGGCGGTGACGCTGGAGCTGGCCGTCGAGGACGCGATTCGGGCTGCCGCACCGGAGATTTCGTCGATTGAACTGGTGACCCCCGAAGCCGCGGCCGCCGAGCCAACGGCGGTGATCCCGGCGGAATCGCTGCTGGCTCAGGTCCATGCCAGGGCCCACGCCAACGGCGGCAACTCGGCGGCCTGGCATCCGGTGCCCGACCTGGCCGACCTGGCGCCCGGTGAAGTCGGCGGCTTCTCGGTAGCCGGCGTTGTGGTACTGGCATGCCGGGTCGGCGACCAGTTGTACGCCTACCAGGATCACTGCCCGGCCTGCGATGGATCTCTGGCCGGCGCGGCGCTGCACCGATCGGTCGCAGGTCGCGACCCGGTGCTGCGATGTCCACGCTGTCACGCGCATTTCGACGTCGTGCACGCCGGGGCGGGCCTCGACGAGGGCCCCGCGCGGCACCTCGATCCCATCCCGCTGCTGCTGCGCGACGGCGTGCTGTCCCTGGCGGTGCCGGCTGAGCCGATCGGTGCGCCGGCATGACCAGCCCCTACGACGTGCTGTCGCGTATCACCAGCACCCGGCGCGCACAGCAGTCGGCCGGAGAACGGTGCGAGATGTGCTCCGAGGCCATCGCCGACCAACACCAGCACGTGGTGAATGTGGCTGGGCGGCAACTAATGTGCGTATGCCGCGGCTGTTATCTGCTGTTCACCGACGGCCACGCGCAGCTGCGATACCGGGCGGTCCCGGACCGATATCTGTCATTTCCCGACTTCGCGCTTGATCGCCGCACCTGGGAACTGCTGCAGATCCCAGTCGGCCTGGCGTTCTTCTTCCGCAACTCTGCGCTCGATCGCACCGTCGCGTTCTATCCGGGACCGGCAGGGGCAACTGAATCCGATCTCGACCTCGAGGCGTGGACCGCGATCAACTCGGCCGACCCCCGGGTAGCCCTCGTCGCCGACGACGTCGAGGCGCTGCTGGTGCGAGTGCGCGAGGATGAGCAACCCGACTGCTATCTGGTCCCGATCGATGCCTGCTATGAGTTCGTCGGCGGTCTGCGGATGTTGTGGCGCGGCTTCGACGGTGGGCAAGAGGCCCGCGAGTTCATCGACGCGTTCTTCGATCAGCTGGCGGCCCGTAGTACAGAGCGACCCCGATGACCGGCCCCACCGCTCAGGCGACCGGCTTGACGTTCACCGTCCTCGACGTGGTCCCCGAGCCCTACGCGGCGGTCCCGATCCTGACCGCGCGCATCCGCGTTTCGGCGCCGGACGACGAGCCGGTGCACGCGATCGCGCTGCGCTGCCAGGTCCGCATCGAGCCGTTGCGACGCGGCTACTCCGACGAGGAAGCAGTGGGGCTGACGGATTTGTTCGGTCCGCGGGAACGCTGGGCCACCACCCAACGCACCTTCCTGTGGCAGCATTGCGCGGCGATGGTGCCGGCGTTCGTGGGCACCAACGAGATCACGCTGTCCCTGGAGTGCACCTACGATTTCGAGGTCACTGCCGCCAAGTACCTGCACGCGCTGCGTGACGGCGCTCTGCCACTGCAATTCCTATTCAGCGGAACCATATTCACGGCAGTCCAGCGCGGCTTCTCCGTTCAGCAGGTGTCGTGGGACTGCGAGGACCACTACGACATGCCGGTGGCGGCCTGGCGGGAGCTGATCCGGCAGCACTACCCGAACACCGGATGGGTGCGTCTGCCTCACGACACGGTCGCTGCGTTGGCCGCCTACAAGTCGGCGCGCGGCCTGTTGAGTATCGAGGACGCGGTTTCCGCGCTGCTGGACGCGGCACGCCAGGAGGCGCGATGACCGCGGATTGGGACCGGGCCCGCGCCGTCGCCGACGCCGTCCTGTACGAGGGCTACCTGCTATACCCGTACCGCGCGACGTCGAGTAGGAACCGATCACGCTGGCAGTGGGGCGTTTTGGGCCCCGCTGGCGCCGCCGATGCCGGAATCGGCGAGGACGACACCCTCGCGGCACAGTTTCTCGTCGACGGAGCGAAGGCGATCACCCTGGTGGTGCGCTTCCTGCAACTGCAGCACCGCCGCACCGAGCGCGACACCGGTGGCGGCCGTTTCGAACCGGTCGACGAACTGATCACACCAACCGGTTCGTGGCTGACCTGGGACGAAGCGATCGAGTGTGAAACATCCTTCGGCCCTCTTACTCTCGACGATCCGGCCCAGCCGTGGACGCTGTCGCTGATCGCCCCACCGGCAACCGACATCGAAGCCGTCGAAGGTGGTCGGCTGGTCCGGCACCGGCCCGAGGTGAGCGCCACATTGACCGTGAGCGTCGAGCCCGACGACGCGCTGCATCGGGTTTCGGTGCGCGTTGTCAACAACGGCGCCCCTGCTGCTGACAAGGACACCGCGATCGCCCGATCCCTGATCGGCACCCACGTCATCGCGGAAGCCATTGGCGGCGAATTCGTCTCGCTCCTCGAGCCGCCGCCACCGGCCGCGGACGCGGTGTCCCGATGCACCCGGCACCGGTGTTTCCCGGTGCTGGCCGGCCCGCCCGGCGCCGGGGATTTGCTGCTGATCTCCCCGATCATCCTTTACGACCACCCCGAGGTCGCCGAACAGAGCGAAACCGCGTTATACGACTGCACTGAGATCGACGAGATCCTCACCCTGCGGGTGATGACGATGACCGACCAGGAGAAGGCGCAGGCCCGCGCCACCGACCCACTGGCCGCGCAGATCATCGACCGCTGTGACTCCATGTCGCCCGAAGCCATGTCGCGCCTGCACGGAGCCCTGCGGGATCCGCGGGAGGCCGTGAGTCTGATTCCGGAGATTCCCGATGGGGTCGATTGGTGGGATCCGCTGGCCGACAACGCCGTACAACCCGACGTCGACGCGGTCCTGGTGAACGGAGTCCGGGTGGCGCGGGGCAGTCGAGTACTTCTGCATCCGGGGCGTCGAGCCGACGCACAAGACCTGTTCTTCGCGGGCAAGACGGCTCGCGTCACCACCGTGCACGAAGACGTCGACGGCAACCAGCACGTCGGCGTCGTCGTCGAGGACGATCCGGCGGCCGACCTGCACGAGTGGTACGGCCGCTACCTGTACTTCTCCCCCGACGAAGTCGAGCCGCTCGAAACCACTACTACATAAAGGAGTTTCACATGGCGATCGTAGGATGGGTGTTTGTCGGCCTGCTGGCGTTATTCGCGATGGCCGGAGTCGTGATAGGGCTGATATCCCTGCCTGATGCCCGGCGGTACCTCAAGATCCGGCACATGTAGCGTCGGCGGACCATCCGATTCCAGTGCGCATCCTGGTGGCCGGCATCGGCAACATCTTCCTCGGCGACGACGGGTTCGGCTCCGAGGTAGTCCGGCACGTCCCAGTCCGGCAGGACGATTCGGGCGTCCGAGCCGTCGACTACGGCATCGGGGGCATGCACTTGGCCTACGACCTGCTTGACGACTGGGACGCGCTGGTCCTCGTCGACGCGGTACCCAATCGCGGCAGCCCGGGGGCTCTGCACATCTTCGAGGCCGATCATGAATCACAGTCGGCCACATCCGCTCTGGATGCCCACAGCATGGATCCCGCGGCAGTGTTCGACAGCCTGAAAGCACTCGGCGGCAAGCCGCCCTACACGGTCGTCGTCGGCTGCGAGGTCGGGAGCGTCGACGAAGGTATCGGTCTTACCGACGCCGTCGCGGGTGCGGTACCACGAGCCATCGACGCCGTTAAGGAGGTCGTCGCGGGACTGCGGACTCGATCGCCGACGGCATCGGCGGAAGGGCAGGGCTGAGCGATGTGCTTGGGCATACCGGGCCAAGTAGTCCGCATGCTGGACGGTTACGAGGGGCAACTCGCACTGGTCGACGTCGCCGGAAAACAACGCAACGTCAATGTCGGCATGTTGCCGGAGGAAACGTTTGCACCCGGTGACTGGGTGATCATTCACATGGGGTTCGTCGTCGAGAAGACCGACCGGGCCGGCGCCGAGCAGGCAATGACCGGTCTGGAGCTGATGGGCCGGGGCCGCGACGATGACTGACACGCTGGTGCGAATCGATAGTGTCCGGCGCCGGTTCACCGTGACCGGTGTCGTTCAGGGGGTGGGGTTCCGTCCGTTCGTCCACCGAATCGCCACCGACCTTGGGCTCACCGGATTCGTCGGCAACGATTCGGGCGCGGTATTCCTCGAAGTGCAGGGACCTGGCGCACGCATTGACGAATTTGATCGCCGGCTGCGCGCGGATGCGCCACCGCTGGCAATGATCAGTGCTGTCCACATCGTCGACGTCGATGCTGACATGTTGTGCGACAGCGGGTTTCGTATCGTGGAAAGCCGACCGGTCGCTGGCGCCACCACACCGATTCCGCCCGATATCGCCGTCTGCGACGACTGCATCGCCGAACTGTTCGACCCGAGCGACCGTCGTTACCGGCACCCCTTCGTGACGTGCACCAACTGCGGTCCCCGGTTCACCATCATCCGCGCCCTGCCCTACGACCGACCGGCCACCACGATGTCGGCGTTCGCGATGTGCGAGCGATGCGCCGCCGAATACCACAATCCGGCCGACCGCCGCTTCCATGCGCAGCCGATCGCCTGCCCGGACTGCGGGCCGACGCTGTGGTTCGCCGCGCACACCGAGCGGGTCACCGGGTCCGATGCCGCGCTGCGGGCCACCCAGCAGGCGCTGGGTGCGGGCGCCGTGGTTGCAATTAAAGGCGTCGGCGGCTATCACCTGGCTTGCCGGGTCGACGACGAGGCGGCGGTCGTTGCGCTGCGGACCCGTAAAGCACGGGGCGCCAAGCCGTTCGCCGTCCTGGTTCGGGATCTCGACGTCGGACGCCGCTACGCACATATCGACGACACCGAAGCCGCGGTGCTCTCGAGTCCCGCACGGCCGATCGTACTGCTGCGGCGTCGCAGGAACGCGCCGCTTGCCGACGCCGTCGCGCCTGGCAGCCCACTGGTCGGGCTGATGCTGCCGTACTCGCCGATCCATCACCTGCTGCTCGCGCCGGTCCCCGGTGTCGCGGCGCCGGTACCCGGTGCCCTGATTCTGACCAGCGCCAACCGCTCCGATGATCCCATCTGCTTCACCGAAGACGATGCCGTACAACGGCTTCCAGCACTGTGCGACGCGGTGCTCGACCACGACCGGCCGATCCATGTGCCCTGCGACGATTCAGTGGTTCGGGTGGTGGACGATCGCGAACTGCCGATCCGGCGGTCCCGCGGCTATGCGCCGCTGCCCATCGACCTCGGTCGCCACGGCCCAGCGGTGCTGGCGGTCGGCGGCGAATTGAAGAACACCTTCTGCCT
>DATAZN010000108.1:0-4148 GCA_036272035.1 Mycobacterium sp.
GGAGAGCGAGGACTCTACGGTGACCAACATCTGTGCGGCGGCGTGTTTGACCGCCTGGAATGCGCCGATCGGCTGGCCGAACTGCTGTCGCTGCTTGCTGTAGTCGACAGCGAGTTGGAGCATCCGTTCCGATGCGCCCAAGGCATCGGCGGCCGTCAGAACCGCTGTCCGGGCAGCGATTTCGCTGATCGCCGCGGTCGCATTGGCGTCGAGCCGCCGTGCCGGTACGTCGTCAAGGCTGACATCAGCGGCGTCTCTCGAGCGGTCCAGCAACGAGCGGGGGTGAAGCCCGACGCGGCGGTCAGCGGCATCCACGAGCCACAGCGATGGGTTTCCTTCATCGGCTACGGGAACCACAAATCGTGCCGCCTGGGTGGCGCCCAGTACGCAAGGTATGCGTCCGTGCAGCCGGTCAGCCCGACTCTCCACCGAGGACGACGCCGCCGGTATGCGATCGGCCCGTACCGCCAACGCGGTCAACTCACCAGACTCGGCTGCGGCAGATACCAGCGCCGGCTCGTCGGCTAGCGCCGGGACAACAATCGCCGACTGCAACCAGCTGGCTGACGGCGCCGCCACCCGCCCAAGTTCTCGGGCGGTAAGTGCGAGTTCCAGTAAGCCACCGCCCTGGCCGCCAAGCTCCTCTTCGAAGCCGACCCCGGCCCAACCCTCACCGGCTAAAAGCCGCTCGAAGCTGGAAGGGTCGCCGGCATCCAACCACCCGCGCACCGCAGCTGGCTCGGCACGTCGGCCTAACCACTCGCGCAGGGAGGTGGTGAACAGCTCCTGCTCTTCGGAAAGCTCCCATCGCATCGGCTTTTCTCCTACCTACCTCGTCCAAAATTTGCTAAATGGTCCTTAGGTCAGACCATAAACCATGAGGGCCCTGATATGGAAGCAGCGGATCCTGCGGCGACACGCTCGCGATTCGACATCAGGTTCGGCCCAGGGTTCAGGGATCTCTGAGCGCTCGGGATAGCGTCTAAGCTCTCTGAGCATGTACCAGGTGGTCAACGTGGTGTAGGCGCCCCAGATGATCACGGGTAGGTAGAAGGCCAACAAACCGTGATAAGGAAACAGTCCGCTCTTCAAGAAGGCCGACCCCCGCGACCATGACCCGAGTTGGAGACCAAAAGGTGCTCGTCGGGGGGAAGCCTCGCTCGGCTGAGTCGGCGACGATGGCGACTTCTGTGAGGGGGCACGTGCAATATGACGCCAACGACGCCAGATTTCAGTACCGACACCATCGGCGAGTGCGCAGTCGTTTCGCCTTTGCGGAACGCGCATTTCATGGACACATCGAAACGGCTCTTGTTCCGCGCGGACATTGACGAACTGCGCGCGCAGATCGAAGCAGGCGTGGATCCGGCCGCCTTCGAGCTAGCTGGGCCGCGAGAACGCCTTTACTTCAACCCCGGCGAACTCCGGTGCGGAATTGTCACGTGTGGCGGCCTGTGTCCCGGCTTGAACGACGTCATCCGGTCTATCGTCTTTTGCCTTCAGGAAAAGTACGGCGTTACAGCGATTTACGGCTTCCGGTTCGGTTACGCGGGTCTAGCCGACCCAGACGCTCTGAAACCGATCGAGCTGACCACGCGCCGTGTCGGTCAGATTAACGAGGTAGGCGGTAGTGTCCTGGGTTCGTCCCGTGGTCCGCAACCGGTCGATGAAATGGTCGACACTCTGGAGCGACTTGGGATCCAACTGCTGTTCACGGTCGGAGGCGATGGAACGCTCCGCGGGGCGCATTTGATCGTGGAGGAGATTCGGCGCCGAAAGCTTGATATCGCTGTGGTTGGTGTACCCAAGACTATCGACAACGACATCTCCTATATCGACATGTCTTTCGGATTCGACACTGCGGTCGAGGCGGCGCGCCAGGCAACGCGCGCGGCGTTTGTCGAGGCGTCGTGCCACCGAGCCGGCATCGGTCTGGTGAAGTTGATGGGTCGCGACGCCGGGTTCATCGCCAGCTTCGCGACGCTCGCCGATACCCAAGTCGGTTTATGCCTGATCCCCGAGATTGCGTTTAACGTCGCTGGGGTCATCGAGGCGGCGTGGCAGCGGATCCAGCGAGACGGTTATGCCGTGATCGTGGTGGCCGAGGGGGCCGGCCAGAATCTGCTCGGTGAGACAGCGGAGTTTGATGCGTCAGGGAATCGTCGCCATAGTGATATCGGGGCGTACCTCAAAGAGGTTATCCCAGAAGAGTTTCAGGCTCGGGGAATCTCGGTAAGTCTCAAATACATCGACCCCAGCTACATGATCCGCAGCCTGCCTGCGAATGCTCGGGATGCCAACTTCTGTCTTCGGTTGGGTCACGCGGCTGTTCACGCCGGCATGGCTGGCAAGACCGACATCGTGATCGGTTCTTGGCGACGCCGGCTGACCCACTTACCTATTCCGTTGGCGGTCGCTTCGCGGAAACAGGTCGACACCAATGGCTACCTCTGGCAGACAGTGCTGTCGGTGACTGGTCAGCCCGATGATTTAGCCCCCGAACTTACCGTTTGACCCAGTCGGTTCGGTTCTCTGCGGTATGCCCTGAGGAGGCAGGCCAAAGGTGCCCCGTTGGGGAGAAGCCCGCGCCGGCTGAATCGGCGAGGCAGGCGGCGGGCCCTAATGAATGCCCCCAAAAGGGGTAGCGAATTCCGCTCCTTCGGGTGAAGCCTGCCACGGCGGTGTCGGCGATGATTGGTGAGAAGCCCGCTGGTTCCGGGTCGCTGATGTGTGTCCCTGCACATTGTGAATTGAGGAGCAGGTCCAATGGCAATGCATGCCGAATCCGCCACCGCCGCCGCGCGCGACTCATCGCCGTACCGCACCGACTACACGTCGTGGAAGATTCTGGCGTGGACGGGTCCTGTGTTTCTGTTCGCGGTCTTCGTGCTCTGGGGGATTGTCGCGCACAACATGCCGCCATTCCCGCCCAGCGCGACGCCGGAACAGGTCAAGGCGCACTTCCACGATTTCCGGCTTCCGCTGCTGATTGCGTTGAGCATCTGCGTCACGATGACCGCTTTCTACATGTCATTTAGCGTGGCAGTCGCTCGCGTGATGGAACGTGTGGAGGGTCCCAACGGCTTGTTGTCCAAGCTGGAGATGATGGGTGGAACGATCACCTGTGCGCCTGTGATGGTGACTTTGGCGATTTGGCTGACCGCCGCACACGAGGTCGACAACCTCACTCCGGGCATCATGCACATGCTCTATTGGATGGGCTGGCTGCTTTTCGACTTGGCCTACTTTGTCACCTCGCTGCAGATCGCCGCAATCAGCATCGTGTTCATGCGCGACAGGCGCGAGAAGAAGCTGGTCGGGCAATTCGTCATCTGGTGGGGTTGGGTCACCTTTGCATCGTTCTTCGCAGTCAGTGCGATCCCGTTCGTGACGACCGGCCCGCTGGCCTTCAATGGCGTGATCAGCTTCTGGATCGCGTTCTTCACCTGGTTCATCTGGATCCCGTCGCTGTCGTACTACATCATTCGAGCTGTCGACCGCATCAAGGCCGAAGACGAGGCCGCGGGGCGTGTCAACGAGTAGCGACACGGAGGTCGTTACCACCGATGATCGCGTGACTCCCAGACGCCTTCCCGGTGTGGACGGCATCTGGGTTGCAATCGGCGCCGACTCGGTCATCTTCGCGATCCTGTTCGCCAGCTTCATGCAGGCTCGGCTGCACAATCCAGCCGTCTTCGAGGCTTCGCGCCATACCCTCAACATGAATCTGGGTGGCATCGACACACTGGTTCTGTTGACCAGTTCCTGGTCGGTGGCACTCGCAATTCAAGCCCTCAAACGGGACCTCATCGACCGAGTGCCTCGCTACCTGCTCGGCGGGGCGCTCACCGGTCTGATGTTCATGGTGTCCAAGTCGATCGAGTACTTCGAGAAGTTCGCTCAAGGCATCCGGCCGGCCACCAACGACTTCTACATGTGGTATTTCACCCTGACCGGGATCCACCTTTTGCATGTCGTGTTCGGCACCAGCCTTCTTAGCTACCTTTGGGTTCGCTCCCGGCGCCGCGCCTACAACAGCTTGCAACGGGTCGTGCCGGAATGCGTCGCTTCCTACTGGCACCTGGTGGACCTGTTGTGGATTGTCATTTTCCCCTTGCTCTACTTGCAGAAGGCAGCTTGATGTCGGT
>DATAZN010000109.1:0-1573 GCA_036272035.1 Mycobacterium sp.
CGGTATTGGATCGCCGGCGACGAACCCCGACTGCCGCGCGGGGTGATCAAGACGTTCGCGGACGCCGCATGGATGACGGTGCGGGCCAACGCTATTGAGGAGGACAAGTGATGAGCTCAACAGAATCGTTGTATGCCGGCATGGTCGCCGACGGTGACGACCCGGACGCACCGCGTCGGGTTCGGGTCGAGCGCCGCGGCGACCGGGCGGTGCTTACACTCGACGAACCTGACCGGCTCAATGCGCTTTCGGCGCCGTTGGTGCGCCAATTGCGTTGCGCGATTGAAGCTCTCGTCGCCGACAGCGGCATTCGCAGCGTGGTGTTCACTGGCGCCGATCCGGGCTTCAGCGCGGGTGGCGACTTGGAGATGATGCGTTCGGCCACCGAACAGCTGACCAACCCGGAGGGTGTCGCCGACGTGTGGCGCTGGATTCGTCGCGAGTTCGGCGGTATCGCACGGCTCATCGCCGGGTCGGACACGATTTTCGTCGCCGCGATCAACGGACCGGCGGCCGGCGTCGGATTGGCCTGGGCGCTGACCTGCGACCTCGCCATTGCCAGCGAGCGCGCGATGATCGTGCCTGCGTTTGGCCGTCTCGGGCTGCTTCCCGAGGTCGGCACCAGCTGGGCGCTGACCCGGCGACTGGGCTACCAGGGCGCGCTTGCCTACTACCTGCGCGGTGAGCACATCGACGCCCACGAGGCGCAGCGACTCGGCCTCGTGCAGCAGGTCGTCGCGCATGACGAACTGCTTGCTGCTGCCGACGAGTGGTGTGCGCGGGTGGCGGCGATGCCGCCGCACGCGGTCGCCATGACCAAGCCGTTACTGCGTGCCACCGCCGACGCCGGCTGGCATGAGGCGCTGACCATGGAGGAATTCGCCGAGCCGATCTGCTTCACCACGGCCGCGTTCGCCGACAGCGTGCATGCCATGCTGGGCGGCGCCTAAGCCTGAATCTCCGCGGTCACCGCGTCGGTGAGCGTGATCAGGTCGCCGGGGGCGACGGCGACGTCCCAGCCGCGGCGGCCTGCGCTGACGTACATCCGTTCCCAGGCCATGGCGCCGGAGTCGACGACGGTCGGCAGCCGCGTGCGCTGCCCGAAGGGCGAGACGGCGCCCAGCACGTAACCGGTCGCTCGCTCAGCGTTGCGCTGGTCGGCCATCGTGGCTTTGCCCGCACCCAGAGCTGCGGCGGCCGCCTTCAGCGACAATCGCGCCAGTGCCGGGAGAATCGCGACCGCCAACCCGTCGGGAACCGCGATGATCAGCGTCTTGTAGACCTGGTCGGAGTCGACGGCGCCGACGGTGGTCAGCGCCCGTACGGCCTCGCCGCCGAACGAACGTTCGCGCGGGTCGTGGTCGAACTTCACCACCTCGTGCGGCACGCCCGCGTCGATCAGGACCGCCAGCGCCGGAGTCGCCGCGCCGGTCACGACTATTGCCCGTCGTGACCCGCTGCGCCCGGCTTCGCCGCGCTTGCGATCACGACCTAGGGGCCGGAGTAACCCGGCGGGTTGACGCCGTCCACCCAGAAGTCGACGCCGAGTGTGCCGCCCGGTACGCAGTTGTAG
>DATAZN010000110.1:0-4628 GCA_036272035.1 Mycobacterium sp.
GGCACCTCGGTCTGCACGAGGTGCTGGCTCTGGGTGGATCCCTCGCCCATCGCCTTCGTGGTCGCCGTGCGACCGGACGATGCGGCCAGCGCGGCGTCGCTGCGCGGTCCGCCGACCAGCGTTTGCGGTGTGCGGTAAGGCGATTCGACCAGGCGCATCTTGCGTTGCAAGCGAGCCAGCGCCAGCATGCCCTCCTGGCGCAGCGACGTGGCGAACTCCTCGGACGCGACGCCGTCGATCTGGTGTCCGCCGTAGGTGATGAAGTTGAAGACGAAGCCCATCTTGCCGAGTTCCTCTGGGAACGCCCGCATCTCGTCGTCGGTCATGCCGGTGGTGTCCCAGTTGAACGACGGTGAGAGGTTGTAGGCCAGCATCTGGTCGGGGAATTCGGCGTGGATCGCCTCGGCGAATTCGCGCGCGTCGACGAGATCAGCCGTTTTGGTCTCCATCCAGAGAATGTCGGCGAATGGCGCTGCGGCAAGCGATTTGGCGATCGCGTACGGGATGCCACCGCGGATTTGGTAGTAGCCCTCCGGCGTCTTGGCCCGCTCGCAGTCCCAGCTGGGGTCCGCGCCGAGTTCGCGTGCCTTCGCGCTCGCGGTGTAAAACGGCGCCCGCTGGGCGAACTGCCGCCACTCGTCGACGCTCATGTCGCGCGATTCGCCCTCGCTCTCGGCGAATTCGAGAAGTTCCGCGACGGCCTCGCCGTAGGTCATCAGCCCGGCGTCGTTCTGCCAGGCGTCAACGAACTTCGACTCCACCTCGTCGAACACGGCGTCGATGGACTGCTGCGCGTGGTCGGGGGACGCGGCTGCCTGGGTGATCAGGTCCGCAATGCCGTGACGCTCAAGCCATGCATCGGCAGCGGCGTACTCGCCGGCGGGCAGGGCGTAGAGCATGTGTCCGTTGAGCTCCTTGAAGCCCGCCTCGTAGAAGCGCCGCACCATCGCCAGGAAGCAGGACTTGTACGACGGGATTTTGAGGTTCGTGGTGCCCAACACGAACGGCTGGTCGCGCTCGTCGGCACGGCTGTCGAGCAGGTTGGCCGCCTCGGCGTCGGTGCGCGCGACGATGATGCCGGGCACCCGCATGATGTCGAGCTGGAAGCGTGCGGTGTTGAGGCGCTTGATCTGCTCGTCCGACGGCACCAGAACCTTGCCGCCCTGGTGGCCACACTTCTTGGTGCCAGGCCGCTGGTCCTCGATGTGATATCCCGGCACGCCCGCTTCGACGAACCGTTTGACCAGGTTGCGCACGTGCGGATCCCCGCCATGGCCGGTGTCGGCGTCGGCGATGATGAACGGCCGGTAGTCGACCGCCGGTGTCCTTTCGCGCTGTTCCTCGCTCATCCGCAGCCGCAGGTACTGCTGATTGCGGTCGGCGGTCAGTAGCGCGCGCACCAGGCCCGCAGCCTCGTCGGGCACCTGGCTGAGCGGATAGCTCGCCAGGTCGGGTCCCGGGTCCTCGCTGATCGAGCCCTTGGCGGAGGTTGCCCAACCGCCAAGGTAGATGCCTTCGATGCCCATCCGTTTCATGGTCACGGCCTGGCCGGGGGAGTACGGCCCGAACGTGGTGATGCTCTTGCGTTGGGCGAAGAGTTCGCGCAGCCGCGGGTAGAAGGCTTCGGCGGCCTCACGGGCGGTCGTGTAGTCGGCGGGGATGGTGCCGCGCTGTTCGGCGACCTGCCGTGCGGAAAAGAGGCGGGTGATGCCGTCGAAGCGTGGACTGTCCTGGTATTTCTGCGTTGCGGCTACGTCACGTTCAAAGGCGTTGTGCGAGTCCTGCTCGGAGGGTGATTGCGTCTTTGCATCCGCCTCGATGGTGCTCATGTTATCTGCGCTCCTCTTCATCCCCGATGTGCCTGATTAGGGAGAGTCTATGGCTGCCGTGCCCCACGACGTTTCAAAATCTACTCTCGCGATGGTTGCCACCTGCGGCAGCACAGCCGCATCGGGCATACCGCCGACAGGTGCCGGCTAAACGCTTCATCGCGGAGTCGCGCCGGTCCGGGTGTGCGCAAGAAAATGTCGCGGGGGATATTTATCAGCCGATATCGGGTAATCGGCTCGGATACACTCACCGAGCGCGGCGACGGGGCCGCTACTGAAGGGGAGCGGCAATGAGTTCTCTGCGAGCGGCCCGCGCGCCGCATTCCCTGCCGGTGGCCTTGCCGCCGAGCCGTCCCGTCGAGGTGCGCTCCGCCGACGGGACCCGCCTGCACACCGAGGTGTTCGGGCCTGAGGACGGCTATCCGATCGTTCTTGCCCACGGCATCACCTGCGCAATCCGGGTGTGGGCCTACCAGATCGCCGAGTTGGCCGGGGATTTCCGGGTGATCGCGTTCGATCATCGCGGTCATGGACGAAGCGGCGTCCCGCGCCGCGGCGGGTACAGCCTCAGCCATCTCGCCGCCGATGTCGATGCCGTGCTCGACGCCACGTTGACGCCGGGTGAGCGTGCCGTCGTCGCGGGGCACTCGATGGGCGGCATGGCGATCGCAGCCTGGTCGGATCGATACCGGCACAAGGTCGAAGCGCGTGCCGACGCCGTCGCGCTGATCAACACCACCACCGGTGACCTGTTGCGTGAGGTGCGATTGTTGCCGGTACCGGTACCGTTTGCGGCGATGCGGGTGCTGGGTGGGCGTGCCCTGATCAACATTTTCGGCTCGTACACAGTGCCACCCGCGGTGCGACGGGCCAGTCGCGAAATGATCTCAATGCTTGCGGTCGGCGCCGACGCGGATCGCGCTGTTGGATCACTGATCTACGACCTGTTCAACTCCACCCCACCGGCCGGCCGCGGCGGCTGCAGCAAGGCCCTTATCGAGGCGATGGGACGCCGGCATATCGACCTGGCCGGCTTGACGGTGCCTACGCTGGTGATCGGCAGCCAACGCGACCGGTTGACGCCGCTGGTGCAGTCCAGGCGAATCGCCGCTGCCGCACCGAATCTCGCCGGCCTCGTCGAGTTACCGGGGGGCCACTGCTCGATGCTGGAACGACCCGCTGAGGTCAATCGGGAGCTGCGGACACTCGCCGAATCGATCGCCTGCAGCAGGCGCATCAGTTCATAGCCGCCGCGCTTATAAGCGCGAGGCGACTTCGGTGGCGGCCCGCTGACCGGAACGCACCGCCCCGTCCAGGAAGCCGGTCCACTCGTCGGCGGTCTCGGTGCCGGCCCAGTGGATGGGCCCGACCGGGCGCCGCAGCCACGGCCCGTAGCGCGTCCACGAGCCGGGCGGCACTGCGGCCGTTGGGCCACCTGGCGCGAATTCTTCAGTGCCCCAACGATGATCGACGTAGTCGATCGGCTTCAATGCTTCATCGCCGAACAGTGCGGCGAAGCACTCGAGCGCACGTTGCCGACGCTGATCGGCGGGTAGCTCGTCAAACGCGCGGGCGTCGACAAACCCGAGCAGGATCCCGGGCCCGTCGGGCTGCGGGCTGACGTCGAAGGTGATGAACACCGGACCCTCGTCGGACAGAGCTTCACCGGAAAATCCAGCGCTGCGCCAGAACGGCGTTGGATAGGCGGCATAGGCCTTACTGAGCCGGCCCTGCGGCCACCGCGCGGGCAGTTCCCGATGTTCGGTGGGCAGCGCGGGAGTGAATTCGATGACGCTCCAATGCTCCGGCGGGATCGCGACAACGACGTATTTAGCGTCCGCCGTGCCCTTTTCGCTGGTGACCGTCACGCCGTCGTCGTGGTAATCGACGCGCCGCACGGCGGCTTCCAATACGACGCGGTCGCCGAGTTCGGCCGCCGCCGCGCCGGCGATCTGTTGCGTGCCGGCCGGGAAACGGTCTTGCTGGGCACCGTTTTCGACGTCGAGCATCCGATCCAGACCACCGGCCGCGCGAGCGTAACGAGCGGCGTGCAGCATCGACACGTCATCGGGTTCGCATCCCCAGGTGACTCGCGCCATGATGGCCAGCAGGTCCCGGGTGGTGGCGCCGGCGCGCACCGATCGCAACCACTGACCTAATGACTGGCTGTCCAGCCGGGCAGCGCGCCGGGCAGTCCACGGCTCCGTCAGCGGAACAGTCCGGGCGATGCGTTCGAATTGCCAACGCACACGGGCGAGATCGATCAGGCCGCCGAGCGAGAGCCGGGGGATTGTGCCGCTGTAAGAGCGGACCGCGCCGCGCCAGCGAATCAGGTTGGCGCCATCGTGGTAGGTCGGGACGGTCGGGATGCCGAGCTCGTCGGCGAGAGCCAATACGGCGTCCTGCGTCGGGCCGACGAATGTGCCGCCCATGTCGACCGGGATGCCCGCGACGTGGCCGGTATACGAACGCCCGCCAACCCGGTCACGGCCCTCGAGCACCAGCACATCGTGGCCCAGCCGGCTGAGCTCGCGGGCCGCGGAGAGGCCGGCGAAACCGGCACCCACCACGACGACGTCTGCGGTCCAAGTCGCGTTTGGCATGCCCTTCAGTCAACCCCATCGATGCTGCGTAATGTCAGGGGCCAACCGCCCGACTCCTTCCTCGGGTGGTTACACCACCCGAATTGTCGTCAGGCGGCCCTCGTTGAAAGTCTTCACCGCTCTATATGGCCTGGCTGACGCGGCTGAGCGCGCGCGGGAGCTCCGGGATGCCGGTGCCAGTGGCGTCGCCACCTTC
>DATAZN010000111.1:0-4240 GCA_036272035.1 Mycobacterium sp.
AGGCGTGTCTTGTCAATCTTCGTTGCATCTCGACAGTAGGTTCTCAAATCTCGTGTCCAATTCTCAAATGAAATGTCCACACGATGTCCAATTGGACACTTAAGTGAGACGAGACCGGGCCACCGAGCAGGCTGACAACGATGACTGCCTACTTAGGGAATCTGTATCTGACACTTGAGAAAATGCGCGATGTCGACCTAGCAGCGATGAACGACCCCACTGGTCTCGGTTCACGGTTCGGGGCATGCTCATCGGAGTCGAACCGTCTCGATGCAATGTCAAGGTTCCAAACTGCGGTCAGCCGCGCGTTCAATGCGAAGGAATACGATCACGCTGGCGACCAAGTACGGGCAATTGAGCAGTTGAAGCTGCTTTTTAATCAGTGAGGTTGCGGATAGTGGTCTCATCGTTCGCTTGGTTACAACGTCAGTCGTGGCTGATGAATCGAGCTGGGCGCGCGGATTTCACCACGATCTTGCGGAGGGCGCGGCCAGCCGGAAGCCCCCGTGCTTCCACGCTCTCTCGATAGGAGGGCGAGCTCCGTACCCTCGCGACCCATCACCCAAGCGCGGTCCAGTGGGTGGCGAGATGCAAGCCCCGAGTCGATCGCCGTCACTAACCCGAGATCTTGGAGATCTGGGCGTCGGACAACTTCACCACCGCGTCCGGCAGCGGCTGGAAGTGCACCTTGCCCAGGAACGGCGGCGTGCCACCGTCGGTGATCGCCCAGTGGAGAAACGCCTGCAGAGTCTGCGCGGTCGACGGGTCCTTCTGGTGACTGTCGACGACGGCGTACTCGTAGTTGACGATCGGGTAGCCATCCGCGGCGGGCCCGTCGATCAGCGAGATCGCTTCGTTGGACGGCGTCTGCGCGGCGAGATCAGCGGCGCCTAACTTCATGCTCTTCGCGGTAAGCAGCATGTATTTGCCTGATTTGTTGGCCAGTTTGGCTTCACCCAGACCCGACTGCTCGGCCTGGTTGAGGAAGCTGACGCCGACGTAGGCGACACATCCGGGGGTTTTCGCGCAGCCGGTCACCATGCCGCCGTTGCCGTTCTCAGCCAACGCGCCCGGTGCGGCCGGAAAATTGACGGCGGTACCGAAGCCAGGTAACTTACCCCAGCCGTTCGGGTCCTGCTTCGACAGGTACTGAGTGAAAAGGAACGTGTCACCGGACCCGTCGGACCGGTGCAGCGGAACCACCGGCGTGTCCGGCAGATTCACTCCCGGGTTGAGTGCGGCGATCTGCGGGTCGTTCCACGCTTTCACACTGCCTCGGTACATCGCTGCCAGCACGGTACCGTTGAGCTGCAGATTCTCCTTGACACTGGGCAGGTTGTAGTTGACCTCCTGCGCGGAGACGGCCACCGCGATGTTCATCAACGACTTGTGCGCGGACCTGTCCGCTTCGGACAGGTAGGCGTCGGACCCACCGATGGTGACCGCCCCAGCGGCGGCCTGCGCGATCCCGTTGGCCGAGCCCGTCGCCTGGGTGTCGATCGACACGTTTGGGTACTTCGCGTGGTAGACCGACGCCCACAGGTCGAGCAACGTGTACAAGAGCGTACTGCCGGTCTCGGACAACGTCACCGGCGTCGACGCGGGTGACGTGGCTACCGTGCCGGGTCCGGAGCTGTTGGAACTGGTTGTCGAGTGCGAACCGCAACCTGCTGCCGCCAGCATCACAACTAACGCCGCTATCAGCCTGCCCAATCGAAATGACACGTGGTGACCTTTCTTCGAGCGTGGATGATGCTGAATCCGCGCTAGCTGGCTCTGGATGTGAACGGGCCGACGGCGTCGGGCCGGCCGAAACGTCTGCCTGAAGAAATAGCGAACGGTCCCTTCGTGTCGGGGAGCTGAAAACAGTTCGTCGGTGAGCCGCGTCCGTGATGAACATCGGATGAATCGGGACGCTGTTACACCATCCCGATGGTGCGACGAAACACCAACAGGTCGCGGTTCGCGACGATGCTGCGTCGGTCCAGCAGGACATCGCCGCTACGCCGGCAACCGGAGACTTAGTCGTTCACCCGGTTCGAGGCGCGCAAGAACGTCGTCTTACCGAGCCCGCCTGCCCGAGCAGGCACGGCTGGCGCGGACATGGCCTCACTGACGGTGCCAAGCACCGTTGTGGCAGCGAAACCCCGGCTGAGATTGATAGCCTCCAGGGCCGGGGGCTGGCTCGTGGGCCCGTGCGCGCCGGCATCGGTGTCTACAGACTTCATCGAAACTGAAGGTACCTGCGGAAAGGTCCGCCGCACGCTGAGGTGAGCGCACTTGCAGCATCTTCCATGAACTTCGACCGCTTCGGCCGTTGATCTACCGAAGAATTTTATGTATTCGCAAGTCGTTGCCCGGCTCAGACGGATGGCCGCGACCCACCGCCTGAGTGGGGGCTCAACTCGTCGCCCAGGGTTCTTAGAGGAAACTGGTGAAATTCAGCAGATTACGCGCGGCGCTGTGGTTTTTGATGGCGGCGTGCTCCGATAACTCCCGCAGCGTCTCGATACACCGCTGGCGGTCGCAGTCGACCCCACGGGGCAGGTTTACATCGCTGATCGCGAGAACACCGCGTGGTGGCGTTGGCAGGCTGACGAATCCCGGTGAGCCTGTACATATCCGACCACGAGCGGGCCGCGCTCGCCGAGCTTGCCCAGTTCCCGCTGTTCGCCTCGTTGACCGGGCCGAACGGGCGCTGCTCATTTCAGTCGCCGACGGGGTGACGGGCTGGAACTTCGGCATCACGTACACCCGGCCACCACTGGGCGCGGCGGGCGAGTGCAGTGCGCGCCGAAGAGTTAGCAAGGACGCCGCTGGTCTCTCAGGAGGCCGGTGTCGGGATCCGCGATTCGCTCACACTGGCGTTGCGCGGGGCGCTCGGCGATGACATAACTCAATCGCCACCGTTACTCGAACTGCCCTGAAGGGGCGCATTGCGCGCGGCCGTCCTCGCCGGCGCCGCGCCGGCCGTGATGAGCCGACTCACGGTCACCGACGACTTGACAGCCGGTCGGTTACGCGACATCACCGTGCCCGGGCTCGACCTCCGACGCCAGTTTCGCACCATCTGGCGGGGCGGTCGCACTCCACCCGCCGGCGGGGTCCGGTGCCTGCTGTCCCACATCGGAAGTCGCGCCAAAGCGCAGCACAGCTAGGGCGCGTCCCCTGTAGGGCGCTCGGTCGTGTTCGTTGAAAGGCACCTACAACTGGGCGCGTAGCTGGGACGCCCGGCCTGATGCAGGCCGAACCCCTTCTCGGCGATGAAGATGGAACGACGGCGAAAGCGATGACGGGGCGGAGGGGCCCCGATTTCAGTCGGTCCGGCAACTTGTGTCTGAATTGGGGGTGTATAGCCGGTAACGCAACGGGAGCTGTAGCCGATGGGTGAGAGGCGGTGTCAGCTCGTCCGCAAGGGGGTCGGCCTATGACGACGCAGCCAAGAGCTCAGCACCAAAGGGAAGAGGAATCTATGACTACGCACCGCTCACTAGCCACGTTCGCCACTCTCGCGACGGCCGGTATCGCGCTGATTGGTAGCGCAGGGGTCGCTAATGCCAGCCCCCAAGACGATGCCTACCTGGCCGCGTTGCGTGGCGTCGGCCTTCACTGGACGCCCGGCACGCAGGCCGGGCTCATCCAAGAGGCACACGACGTCTGCTACAACCTCACCTGGGGCTGGACCCCGCAGCGGATTGCAAACGACCTCGAAGCGCGTCTCGGCGCTCAAGGTGTCACGGGTGCGGAAGCCGCCACCATGGTCAACTCGGCGCACCGGATCTACTGTCCCGGAAACGTCTGCGACGCCCCCACGCTGTGCACGTAAGCGGACTCGCGTCACGCGCGGCGGATGGCAGAAGAATGACAACGGCGTCGTCTGGCGGATTTCAATCCTGACCTGCAAAGACCCCCACGCAATCGTGCTCGAACTAATCGAACACCGACGCAGCCCGAATACAGGCGAAGAGCGCAACTACCACGCCCGGGTCCGGAAAAGTGGACACGGGCGTGAGACAAATAAACAGCCTCACCCCGGGCGCGCCGCGTGCCGCCCATTCATCGAGCACCGGAGTCATCCGCGCCCTGCCGATCTGATGGTCCTGAACCTCCGGGTCTACCGTTATCGGACCCGCGCCGAAGATCGTGGAGCGTTCGTCGAGGAAGTTACTTCCGACAACCACTCCATCATGCTCAGCGACCATGACGAAATATCCGCGATGCGCGATCAGCTGCGACACGA
>DATAZN010000112.1:0-12183 GCA_036272035.1 Mycobacterium sp.
TCTCAAAGTGTTGGCATGGTTGGTTGGCGGCGAAGACTCGCAGCCTGAAAGTGCTTGTAACAATGCAATGTACGTTGATAAGAGTGCGTCGGCGTCAGCCCGCTCACGTGGTCAAAGCTGACACGAAGTGCTCGATGACCACAACGTTGCGGGCGACTTCAGCGCCGACGTGTTCTGTGAGGCTGGGGATATAGGTTGACCCCGAAACATCAGCACCACCGATGACAATCACGTTTGACCCAGCCGCCATCAGATCACGAGCCAGTGCGCGCAAGACCACGTTGGGACCGCTGCGGGAGCCGAAGAGCAGTGCTGTTAATTGCGCGTCTGCCCTCTGCAGCAGCTCGTGTCGGTGTTGTCTTGCGATGTACGCTTCGGCGGGAATCGTCGTCATCTCGTTCGTGAGCAACGCTGCGTACAAGACAGCGGCTGCGTGCTCGCCACACCCAACGTAAGCCAAGCGCGACTCTTGGCGGTCCTTAATATCCGCGGCCACTTCCCGGAGTTCCGTCGGCAATGCCGTGGTAGCTACGGTGCGCGCGAGCGGGGAGACATCGTCATTGTCCTCGTTCAGAATCATCGACGCGACATAATCGTGGGCGATAAGCGCGTTCAGAAATCCCGTTGGGCTACCTGACGCCCCGCTGCGCAGCAAAATTTCACAGTCAGCGACCTTGGCGAGGGGACTGGCCAGGTCGTCGGTGATCGCTACCATCGCTGCTGGTCTCATGGTCTCGCTGAGCCGATCGGTCAAAGCGCGTACCTGACCGCCTGCACCCGACCGCGACGTGGCGATCAGCAGCGAATCGCAGGTGACGATTTGTGGATTCTCCAAAAGATTTTCAGTATCGATCCACCATGCGGCCTTGCCGCCCGCGACGAGCCGGCGCCAGCTCGGCAGGGCCGCAACATGCGATGCGCCCATACCAGTAAGGACGATACGGTGCCGGTGATCGCGGACTAAAGGATACAAACCCAGCGAGATCGGTGCCCGATCGAAGTCGAGCAGTGATTGCGCCTGGGCCACGGCGTCGACGTGAAAGGAGACGTGACCGATGAGACGATGGCGCGGCACCGATGTACCGCCACGCAAAAGTGCCGTTGTGGGGTTCACAGGTCAGTGCCCCTTCCTGGTCGTCGGCCACGGCTGTGGCTTGGTCACGTGTCCTGCGAATCGACTATGTGATATGAGGAGCGCCAGATCATCGGACAGATCGCGTATCTACGAGGGCACAGGTTCGTACGTAGATGAGCCGGCTGATAACTTGCCGTACGCAGTTCCCGCAAGCTAGCTAACATGAGGGAGATCGATCCACGGGCGGACCCACCGTCGTTGAACTGGACCGATCTAGGAGTGAGTGAGCTGCTGCCGGCGGGGATGGTGACGTTGCTGCTGGCCGATGCCGAGGACTCCACGCGACTGTGGGAAACACAACCCGAGCAAATGACAGCCGCGATCGCCCGTCTGCAACGCGCGCTGTCTGAAGCCATCCTCGAACACGATGGTGTGCGGCCAGTGGACCAGGGCGAGGGCGATAGTTTCGTGGTCGCGTTCACCCGCGCCAGCAATGCGGTGGCGTGTGCGCTGCAATTGCAGCGCGCACCGCTGGCCCCGATCCGGCTACGTATCGGTGTGCACACCGGCGAGGTGCAGATGCGTGACGAAAATAATTACACGGGTCCGACCATCAACCGGGCTGAGCGCCTGCGCGATCTGGCCCACGGTGGCCAAACCGTGTTGTCGGGTGCCACCGAGAACATGATCGTTGATCGGCTCCCCGACGGTGCATGGCTGGTAGATCTGGGCACTTACCGGCTGACAGATCTGACGCGCCCGGAACGGCTTGTACAGCTGTGCCACCCCGACTTGCGTAACGACTTCCCCGCATCGCGGGCCGTCAATGATGGCGTCATCCATGGTCTTCCAGTGCAGCTGACGAGCTTCATCGGCCGCAATACGGAGATGGTCGATGTGCACCAGCTGTTGGCCGGCAACCGGCTGGTGACGTTGGTCGGCGCTGGTGGCGTCGGCAAAACCCGTCTCGCCGTGCAGGTCGCAACCAAGCTCGGCGGTGATTTCGGCAGCGTCTGGTACGTGGATCTGGCGCCAATCACCCAGTCCGATCTGGTGCCCGTTACTCTGGCGCGCGCCCTTGGCCTGCCCAACCAGCCCGGCGGGTCCCCAACCGACAGCGCTCTGCGTTTCCTCGCTGAGCGTCCGGCCGTCCTGGTGCTCGACAATTGCGAGCATCTGCTGGACGCGACTGCTGAGTTGGTGGCGGCGCTGATTGACGCGTGTCCCCAGGTGAGGCTACTGGCCACCAGCCGTGAGCCGATTGGTGTCGCGGGTGAACTGAGCTGGCGCGTGCCATCCTTGTCACTCATCGATGAAGCTGCAGAGCTGTTCAATGACCGGGCTCGACGGGTTCGGCCAGACTTCCACGGCACCGGCGAGAACGCTGTCGCCGTCATCGAGGTCTGCCAGCGTCTCGATGGTTTGCCGCTGGCAATCGAACTTGCAGCCGCAAGGGTTCGGGCGTTGTCGCCGGCGGAGATCCTCGATGGCTTACATGACCGTTTCCGCCTGCTGACAGGCGGCGCGCGCACCGCCGTGCGACGCCAACAGACGCTACTCGCCTCGGTGGATTGGTCACACGCGCTGTTGAGTCAACCGGAACGTGTCTTGTTCCGTCGGCTAGCCGTGTTTGTCGGCGGCTTCGACCTCGACGCCGCGCAATTCGTCTGCGGCGGTGATGATGCGCAGCGCTACCAAGTGCTCGACGAGCTGACCCTGCTCGTCGACAAGTCTCTCGTGGTCGCCGATAACACCAGCGGCCGTACGCGATACCGATTACCCGAAACTGTTCGTCAGTTCGCCACCGAGAAGCTCAGCGAGTCCGGCGACGCCAACGCCGTCCGCACTCGTCACCGCGACCATTACACGGCGATGGCGGCTCAACTGGACACGCCCGCGTCAGCCGTTAATGAGCAGCATCTTGACCGAGCCGAGACGGAGATCGACAACCTGCGGGCGGCCTTCCGGTGGAGCCGCGAAAACGCGGACACGAAACTCGCCTTGACGCTGGCCTCGTCTCTGCAGCCGCTCTGGCTCGCACGCGGCCACCTGCAAGAAGGGCTGGCGTGGCTCGACGCCGCCGTCGCCGCGGAGATCCCAGATCAATCCAATCCCTCGCCAGCTCGCGTCCGGGCCGTTGCCGACAAAGCACTGCTCGTCGCGTGGAATGGCTTCCCGGAGGGTATCGAGGAAGCCCAACAGGCCTTATCGGTCGCCCGGAAACTCAACGACCCCGGTCTTCTCGCTCGTGCTCTGATGGCTGTCGGCACTCTCACCGCGTTCGCCGACCCAGCCGAGGCCGACCCATACTTCGCCGAGGCGGCACATATTGCCCGCGAACTCGGCGATTCGTGGCGGTTAAGCCAGATTCTTCTCCGCCAAGCGGTTGCCGCAATCTATACCGGTGACCTAATCGCAGCCGAAACCGCAGCCGAGGAAGCGCTCCAGTTTGCCGAGGCGATCGATGACCGGTTCAACTCTCGCCAGTGCCGGTGGGTGATCGGCTGGGCGCACACCTACCGAGGTGACCTGACCGGGGCTGTGACACGGCTACGAGACGTAACCGACGAAGCCACCGCGGCAAACGATGGGTTGATGCGGGTAATCGGCCTGTTAACCACGGGTCTCGGTCTGGCATACCAGGGTGACAGCGGCGGTGCGCAAGCTGCAGCTGACATGGTGCTCAAGGAGTCGTCTGGGCTGGCCGAATTCTACGAAGGCTATGGCTACGTAGTGCTGGCCGTCGCGTCGCTGGCTGCCGGTGATCCGACGGCAGCATGGCAGGCGTGTCAGACGGCGCGGCAGTTCACCGGCTTGGTACCGGCCACCGCTGTGATCTATATGTGGGCGGCCCGAGCGCCGCTCGCGTGCGGCGATCTGCCCGCGGCGCGCGAGTGGGCCGACGCGGTCGTATCACTGACGAAGGGCTGCGATCTGTCGGCGGCCTTGGCTACCCGCGCACGGGTCGACATCGCCCGGGGTGAACTGGAACAGGCCGAAGCCGACGCTCACGATGCGCTCGCGGTTGCCGCCAGACTTCGCGGGCATCTCGTCGTGCCCGACATACTGGAGTGCCTCGCCGATCTCGCAACCAACGCGGGCACTCATCGCGAAGCGGCCAGACTCTTCGGTGCAGCCGACGCAGCCCGCCAACGAATGGGCGCGGTCCGCTTTAAGGTTCACCAAACCGACTACGACGCCTCGATCGCGCTGCTCTGTGAGGCATTGGGCGACAGGAATTTTGACGCCGCATGGGCCGAGGGCGCTGCGCTATCGATTGATGAGGCGATTGGCTATGCACAGCGCCGCCGTGGCGAACGCAAACGTCCGGCCAGTGGTTGGTGGTCACTGACCCCGGCCGAGCTCGAGATCGTACGCCTGGTCAGCGAAGGACTGGCTACCAAGGACATCGCCACCCGCCTCTTCGTATCGCCCCGCACCGTGTCAACCCACCTCACGCACATCTACGCCAAACTCGACCTGAGCTCCCGTGTCCAGCTCGCCCAGGAGGCAGCCCGTCACGCCTGACCGCCACTGCGACAAGGACTCGGGCAAGCATCATCAAACAAGTGGGTTCAATCATGACCTTGATCGCGACAAACATTCTGGGCAGGGGTCGATACTCCGCGGACGTGCTCGTCGACGACCATTGCCACCTGTGGCCGCGTCGAGAAGTATTACTACTGGGTGGTGTATCCCAATTGGGGTCAATCTCTCGCCACCCTGATATCGCCTCATCGTGAGATGACGCATACACACCTTCGAAAGGACAAGCGTGAGTGAATTCAGCTGTGGGGAAGTTACGTTCGCGGGCGGCGGCAGGCGTGGCGGCGGTGCCGGTGGTGGCAGGCGCGGCGGTGGTGCTGGCGGCGGGAGGTCCTAGCCCAGGCATCGCGTAGGTCATCTCGTTGAATCAGTCGATGTTGGACAACCCGCGGCCTATCGGTTGAGGACGCTGACGGGACTGGACCCTGACGGCACAACCGGATTTGCTGGCGCGACCACTTCGACCAAAGCGCCGGCGGAGGACACTCCGGCGGCGCTTTGGTTCACTGACCGCTAGATGCCGGCGGCAACGCGCCGCAGGCGGGGAGAAGCGCTGTCATAGCACCGTCGCGGCCAACGATCGTTCGGTCGAGATCGTCCACGGCTTCTCGGATGCTGGCAATCCGGCCAGGGCTATCTAGCGGCCGCGTCCGAAATCTCCGTGCAGCTGTCGGGCTCCGGAACATAGACGGCGGGGCGGAGTGATTGCAGAGCGGAGTTCATTGCTATTGGGACACAAGACCCACTACAGTGGGTGATGTTGTTCACCAGTGCTTTCCGGGCGCCTGAGCCGGGCGGTGTCATCGGCGGTATTGATCGCGCTGACGGCAGCGCGCAGTTGTCGCAGCGGAGAGCTTGTCGTCATATCGGCACACAAAGGAATGATGAGATGAGCGATAGCAACGAAGTGGTGCTCATAGCCGAGGCGACCGCGCTGCCCGGCAAGCGCGATGAATTACTCCAGGCGTTCCGTGAGCTGGTGCCGAGGGCTCTCGATGAGGCGGGGGTGAACGTTTCGCCTGCACGAGGATCGTAACCAGCCTGGCCGTTTTACTCTCTATGAGCGATACCACGACCAGGGTGCTGTGGAGTCGCACTTTGCGACCGAGCACTTCCTGGTCATCTCGAAGGCCCGCGCCGAGTTGGCGCAGGGCGCCAAACCGAGAATCACTTTCTATGAGGTCCTGGCCAACTGAGAATCGTTCTGGAAAAGGGGCATTAGCAATCTGAGATATCGGTAGCCCTCCCGATGGCTGCCGTCGTTCGCATGTCACGGCGGAACGCAACCCAGCCCGCAGGCCGGTCTGTGCCGTCATCACGGGGCCCTAAACGTGTTGGGACCCTAACCGGTTGAGTTATGACGGCGTGTTGGGCACCACGGCGCCGAGTTGCAGGTGGGCGTCAATGGCTCCTTCTTCCCCGACGTCGGAGATGATTTTGCCGTCGCGGCACTTCAGCAGCGACACCCCGCTGAAGAGGATCTTCTGCCCGGACTCCGCGGGAATGGGCCCTCCGTGCGGGATTTCGGTGATGGCTTTGCCGGTGTGGGCGCCGCCGCCAGAGCTGCTCGGGGCGCACCTCATTGGTCCTGACGTAGGGGAGTTGTTACCCGAACTCACACTCGCACAACGCTGGGATCTCACCGTTAACGAACTGGTGCGCAACGTCCACACCCATCCCACCTGCCCGAAGCGCTCCAAGAGGCCTTCCATGGACTCAGCGGTCACATGATCAATTTCTAGGCCGGGATACTCGGGCATGAAAATCACAAGTGGGTTGCATAGCCCACTGAAGGCGTTAAGCTGAGTTCGCTCGCGCCGCGATAGGAGGAGCAGCGATGCCAGGCTGCAACGACGATAGACGTGTCGATCACAATCATCGATCACACCCCGATCGGCGTCCTGCCTTGCGTCCCGTGCTCTGCGCTGGTTCGTCTTGCTACCGGAGGGGCCGCCATCGTGGCTGTTTCTAGGGGCCGGCGGCTGGTGAACAAGCTCTGGGTACAGATGGTGACGCTAGTCGTGGTCGTCGTCGCGGGCTTCGCCATCAACAGTTTTCACGGCATCTTCGGTTCACAGGACGTCACAAAGAGCTCGGGCAACAAATTCGTGATCGCCCAGTTCAACCCGAAAAACGTCAAATATGAGGTCTTCGGCGAGTTCGGCGGATGGGGTCGCGTGAGCTATTGGAATGTCGATTCCAAGGCCATCGAAGTGAACCTGACCGCCCTACCGTGGTCGCACATCGAGACCACCACGATGACGACAGCGACCGCCGATATCACTGCCCAGGTTGCCGGTGGAAATATCGGCTGCCGCATCACAATTGACGATCAAGTGCGCTCTGAACACACGGCAACGGGTGATCACGCCGGTGTGTGGTGCCAGGTGCTCTCGGCATGAGCAATCACGACGACACAGCGCCTGTCCGCGTTCGGGAACCTGAGGATCCTGCAGCTCAGGATCCCCCAGCTCCAGATCCAGCACCGAAGCGGCCGTTCATCGCGGGCAACATTCGACGGTTCGCACCCGTGGTCGTGCTGGCCTGGTTGGCGTTGCTGTTCGTGCTCAATACGATTGTCCCGCAGCTGGAGCCGGTGGTTGACGCAAATCGCGAGCCGCTGGTGCCTGTCGATGCCCCCTCGGTCAAGGCACTCAAGCACATTGGTGAAGTCTTCCGCGAGGGCGACAGCAACTCCCTGGTCTTCATCTTGTTCGAAGCCGACCACAAACTCGACGAGAAGGATCATGCCTTCTACAACGAGATGGTCGCCAAGCTCCGTCACGACGAGCACGTGCAATACGTGATGAACCTGTGGGGAGAGGGAACGACCGCCGCCGGCGTACAGAGCAACGACGCGAAGGCGACCTACACTCTGGTACGCGTCGCCGGTGATATCGGCTCGACACTCAACGACAGATCCATCACCTCGGTCACCGACATCCTCAATCATCTGCAGCCGCCACCCGGACTGAAGGTATACGCCTCGGGATCGGCAGCGTTATCGGCGGATATGATCCACGTCGGTGACGCTAGCCTCAAAATAATCATGTTCGTCACGATCGTGTTGATCTCTGTGATGCTGCTGGTCGTCTACCGTTCGATCCCCACCGCATTCCTCATCCTGGCAATGGTGCTGGTGGAACTGTTCTGCGGCCGCGGAATCGCCGCATTCATGGTGTATCACCACTTAATCCAAATCTCGGTGTTTGCGGCAAATACGTTGGTGTCGTTGATTTTAGGTGCGGGCACCGACTATGCCATCTTCTTGATCGGCCGCTACCAAGAAGCGCGTCTGGCCGGGTCGAGCCGAGAACAGTCTTACTACTGCGCGATCAGCGGTGTGTCCCACGTGATCCTAGGATCCGGGGCCGCCGTCGCCGGTGCCATGTTCTGCATGAAATTCACCAGGCTCAACTACTTCAACACCTGCGCTGCCCCGTGCGCGGCGGGAATTCTGGTCGCGGTCGCCGCCGCGCTCACCTTCGGGCCGGCGATACTAACGATCGGAAGCCGATTGGGCGCCTTCGAGCCGAAGAAACATCAGACAGGGCACGGGATTTGGGACAAGGTGGGCACCGTCGCCGTGCGCTGGCCCGGGCGGATCTTGTTGCTCGGCTGCGCGGTGGTGCTGATCGGATCGATGACGTTGGTCAGCTACTACCCCAACTATGATGACCGCATCTACCTGGCCCACAGTGTCCCGGCCAACCAGGGCTATGACGCCAGCGACCGCCATTTTCCAGTCAGTCACCTGAATGCCGACATGCTGATGGTCGAGTCCGACCACGACCTTCGCAACGCCACGGACATGATCGCTGTCGACCGGGTAGCACGGTCGATCATCCACACACCCGGTGTGGGCATGATTCAGGCGGTCACACGACCCTTGGGCCGCCCGCTGGAACACACCTCGTTCCCGTACACGATCGGCACCCTGGGCACGAAAGTGAAAGAGGTGCTGCCTTTTTTACATGACATCAACAACCGACTCAAAGACATCTCGACGGTCACCCAGCACCTGACCGATCTCACTCACCGCCAGCAGGAGTTGACTGCTCAACAGGCAGGAGCTGCGCACCTGCAGGCCGTGGCGGCACGGCAGATGAGTGAGACTGTCAACGCGCTGCGCGACAGCTACGCCAATTTCGACGATTTTTGGCGTCCGCTGCGCAGCTACTTTTATTGGGAGAAGCACTGTTTCGACATCCCGATCTGCCAGTCGTTCCGGGGGCTGTTCGACGCGACCGACCAGTTCGACGGACTGGCCCAAGGCCTGGAGAAAAACCTGCAGGCCGCACTCATCCAGGACCGCGTCACCCCGCAGCTGGTGCAAATCCTCGAAGAAAACGCCGCCCAGTTCGACCACTTGAACGAAATCGTGCTCGAGGAGAACAGCACCCTCGAACCGCAACTAACCCAGCTCGACGAACTAGGCCGTCAGTTAATGGACTTCGGCACCGCGTTCGACGTCTCGCAAAATGATGAGTTCTTCTACCTGCCGCCGGATTCCTTCGCGAACCCCTACTTCCAGATCGACGAGAAGTACTTCATCTCCCCGGACGGCCATGCGGCCCGCTATCTCATCTACCACGATGGGGAGGCCCTCACCGAGGCCGGCATCCACCATGACCAAACGTATCTGCCTGCGGCTAAAGAGGCCCTCAAAGGAACGACCCTGGCTGGGGCGCACGTGTATCTGGGTGGCGGAGCCGCCACGTACTGGGACATCAAGGATGCGACCAGAATCGATTTGCTGATCGCGGCGACCGCAGCGTTCTCGTTGATCTTCCTGGTCATGCTGTTCATCACCAGAGCCATCATCGCGGCCCTGGTAATCGTTGGGACAGTGGCGTTCTCCTTCTCCGGGGCGTTCGGAATGTCCGTGCTGATCTGGCAAAACCTGCTCGGCATCCCACTGGCGTGGTGGAACATCGTCTTCTGCTTCATCCTCCTGGTGGCCGTCGGGTCGGACTACAACCTTCTGCTCGTTTCCCGCTATCTCCATGAAAGCGATGCGGGCCTCAACACCGGCCTCATCCGAGCGGTGACGAAATCCGGTCGGGTCGTGACCACCGCGGGAATCGTGTTCGCCGTCACGATGATGGCCATGGTGTCCAGCGATCTCACATCCGTCGGCATGTTCGGCTCAACGGTCGGCATCGGCCTGCTGCTCGACACCCTGATCGTGCGGTCATTGATCACCCCTGCGCTCGCCCGACTTCTCGGCCCCTTCTTCTGGTGGCCGCGCCTGATCCCGCAACGGCCGGCCCGCCGAGGCAGCGGAGCTGTCGCACCGCAACCACCTCGCAAAGACGATCTCTTCCGAAAGGTGCTGTGACAAGACAGAAGTCACGGCTTCCGGTGCTTAACCGGCCAGGGAGGCGACGACTTCGACTAACAAATTCCCTGCAGAATTACAAGTTGCGAGTCTTAACGATGGAGGTTCGATGGCACCACGAGCTGACCGGGTCGCCGCGCCGCTGATTCCGTTGATGGCGGTTGTCGTACTGGGTGCGACTTCAAGCACTGCGGTCGCGAGTGCTGATTCAACCGACGATTTCCCCATCCCTCGCCGCATCATCGCCACATCTTGCGACGCCGAGCAGTACGGCGCGCAGAAGTAAAGCCCTTGTGCGCTTAAGAGACCTGGTTGTCGGGAAGGGCATCACTCCAAAGGAAGAGCCAGATACCCTCCATTGGGGCTGTAGCCCCGGACGCTTCCGATACTAGGATGTCCTAGTAACCCACTGACATCTTTTGCGTATCCGAGGGCATCCATGACCGCACAAATCCCGCACTTCATCGACGGCCAGCGCAGCGCCGGGCGGTCGGCCCGCACTGCTGAGGTGCTCGACCCGAACACCGGCGAGGTCCAGGCGCTGTTACCCATGGGCGGCAAGAGCGAGGTCGACGCCGCGGTGGCTTCGGCGGCGCAGGCGCAACAAGAGTGGGCGGCGTTCAATCCGCAGCGCCGGGCCCGGGTGATGATGCGGTTTATCCAGTTGGTCAACGAGCATCTCGACGAGCTCGCCGAGATGCTGTCGCGCGAGCACGGCAAGACGCTGCCAGACGCGCGTGGAGACATTCAGCGCGGTATCGACGTCATCGAGTTTTGTGTCGGCATCCCGCATCTGCTCAAGGGCGAATACAGCGAGGGCGCCGGGCCGGGCATTGACGTGTATTCGTTGCGCCAGCCGCTGGGCGTGGTCGCCGGCATCACCCCGTTCAACTTCCCGGCGATGATCCCGTTGTGGAAGGCGGCCCCGGCTCTCGCATGTGGAAACGCGTTCATTCTCAAGCCTTCTGAACGCGACCCGTCGGTACCGGTGCGCCTGGCCGAACTGTTCATCGAGGCCGGCCTGCCCGCGGGCGTATTCCAGGTGGTCCATGGCGACAAGGAAGCCGTCGACGCGATCCTGCACCACCCCGACGTCCAGGCCGTCGGCTTCGTCGGCAGCTCCGACATCGCCCAGTACATCTACGCCACGGCGACGAGCACCGGCAAGCGCGCGCAGTGCTTCGGCGGAGCGAAAAACCACATGATCGTGATGCCCGACGCCGACCTGGACCAGGCCGTCGACGCGCTGATCGGCGCCGGCTACGGCAGCGCCGGGGAGCGGTGCATGGCGATTTCGGTCGCGGTGCCAGTCGGTGAGCAGACCGCACAACGTTTACGCAACAGGCTGATTGAGCGGATCAACAATCTGCGGGTCGGGCACAGCCTGGACCCCAAGGCAGACTACGGGCCGCTGGTCACCGGGGCCGCCCTTGACCGAGTACGCGACTACATCGGTCAGGGTGTGGCTGCCGGCGCCGACCTCGTCGTCGACGGCCGCGAGCGCACCAGCGACGATCTGACGTTCGGCGAGGCCAGCCTGGAAGGCGGGTTCTTCCTCGGGCCCACGCTCTTCGACCACGTCACCACCGACATGTCGATCTACACCGACGAGATCTTCGGCCCCGTGCTCTGCATCGTCCGGGCCCATGACTACGAAGATGCGTTGCGGCTACCGACTGAGCATGAGTACGGCAATGGGGTGGCGATCTTCACCCGCGACGGAGACACCGCGCGTGATTTCGTCTCACGAGTGCAGGTGGGCATGGTCGGGGTCAATGTGCCCATCCCAGTCCCGGTGGGCTACCACACGTTTGGCGGCTGGAAGCGTTCCGGTTTCGGTGATCTAAATCAGCACGGCCCCGCTTCGATCGAGTTCTACACCAAGGTCAAGACCGTCACATCTCGCTGGCCATCCGGCATCAAAGACGGCGCCGAATTCGTCATCCCAACGATGAACTAGCACGTCGATGCAATTCTTCGGGTTGGACGACGATGAACGGGTGATCACCGGGACGGCGGCTGCGTTCGCCGCCAAACGCGTCGCCCCCTACGCGCTGGAATGGGATGCCACCCAGCATTTCCCGGTGGACGTACTTCGGGAAGCGGCGCAGCTCGGTATGGCGGCGATCTACTGCCGCGACGACGTGGGCGGTAGCGCCTTGCGCCGTCTCGACGGGGTCCGGATCTTCGAGCAGCTGGCCATCGCCTGCCCGACGATCGC
>DATAZN010000113.1:0-17226 GCA_036272035.1 Mycobacterium sp.
GGCCGCCTCGTGCCCGAGCAGCATCGGCGTCGGCCGCACCCGGTTGCCGTCCACCACAGACAAGTCGGAATGGCAGACGCCTGCGGCCTCGATGCGCACCAGCAACTCTTCGGGACCGGGCGGAGCCAGCGCGATGTCGGCGATGGAGATGGGCCGGGACTTCGCGTAGGGCCTGGGTGATCCGATCTGCTCCAGCACGGCACCCCGGATTTCAAGCATGGTCGAATACAACCATGCCTCCGTTTTCAGCGGTGCCGCCGCACTCCGACGGGCTCACCAGCCGCGACTTCCCGGTGCACTGGCCGGTGCTGACCCGTTGGGCCGACAACGACATGTTCGGTCACCTGAATAACGCGGTGTACTACCAACTTTTCGACACCGCGATCAACGGGTGGATCGGCACGAACGTGGCGCTCGATCCGGTGACAACGTCCGCGCAGGGCATCGTCGCCGAATCGGGCTGCCGGTATTTCTCGGAGTTGCACTTCCCGGAACGGCTTGCCGTCGGGGTTGCCGTGACCCGGCTCGGGAACAGCAGCGTGACCTATCGGCTCGGCGTATTCCGGGGTGCCCAAGAGCCTGCCGCCGCCGATGTCACCGAGCCGCAGGCGATCGCCGCAGTCGGCCACTGGGTGCACGTCTACATCGACAAGACCACCCGTCGGCCGACTTCCATTCCCGACGACATCCGCGCGCTGCTGTCGACGGCTTGCGTCTAGCCGGGCAATCGGAACGTCGGCGGTCCGAGCGCGCTCGTTATGCTCGGCGAATGCCTTTTGTCAGCAAGACCGTTGAGGTTGCCGCCAACGCCGACACAATCCTGGCCATCGTCGCCGACTTCGAGTCCTACCCCGAGTGGAACGACGGAGTCGAGGGTCTGTGGGTGCTGGCCCGCTATGACGACGGGCGGCCCAGCCAGCTGCGTCTCGATGCGAAGTTCGAAGCCATCGAGGACAGTTTGATCCAGGCGGTCTACTACCCGAGCCCGACTCAGATCCAGACCGTGCTGCAGCAGGGCAACCTGTTCAAGAAGCAGGAACAGTTGTTCAGCGTGGTGGACACCGGCTCGTCGACGCTGCTGACCGTGGACCTGGATGTGGAGCCGTCGTTGCCGATTCCGGCGCCGATGGTGAAGCAACTGGCCGGCAACGTGCTGGACTACCTCGCCGAGAACCTCAAGAAGCGCGCCGAGGACCTGGCGTCAACCTGATTGCCCGAGTTCTTCTCGGGCCGCACCCGGCCCGCATCGTCGTCGGGCGGACCTCATTGCGGTTTAGTCCCAGATCCCGCTGCCGGCCAACCGCTCGGTGAGCCGGCGCGCTCCGTCGTTGAACCCCCAGTCGGTGTGCTCGACGACTGCGGCGGTGTCCCGGCGGCGCAGCGCCGCGATCACCTCTCGGTGGTTACGCACCGCGCCGGCGCCCCACTCCGGATCTGTGGCGTAGACCATCAGCGGCAGGTACCGGGCCACATGCAGCAGAAACCACGCCAGCTTGATCCGCCCGGTGGAGCGGTTGAAGGTGCGGTGAAACGCAAACTCCGCCGCCGCGATCGCTTCGATGTCCCCGGCGGCGACGACGGCGGTCAACACATCGGTGAGGTGCTCGAGGTCGTCGATCTCGGCGTCGGTGATGCGCTGGGCCGCCGAGCTGGCAAGCTCCCTGGCGATGGTGGCCTGCACCCAGAAGATGTCGGCGACGTCCTGGCGACTCAGCGGCAACACCACGTGCCCGCGATGCGGCTCGAGCTGGACCATCCCCTCGCCGCGCAGCTTCAGCAGCGCCTCGCGCACCGGCGTCACGCTGACACCGAGTTTGGCCGCGGTCTCGTCGAGCCGGATGAACGTTCCCGGCCGCAGCGCCCCCGACATGATCGCGGCCCGTAAGTGCCCTGCGACCTCGTCAGACAGCTGGGCCCGGCGCAGCGGAAGCCGCGTTGTGGCGAGCACGCTCGCCGAACTCATCGGGGTTGTCTTCGTGAGGCCAAGACCATAGTGTGACCCAGACAACACCAAGTTTTATCAAATATCAACTTAAGCAGAGGGCTTACGGCCAGAAGGGAAGCGACCAGTTGACCGCGCAGTTGACCGGCCACGGCGCCCGTGACACCGACGAGGCTGTCCCCGATTTTCTCGAGCAGCCCTACCTGGCGCGACGACAGAATTGGGTCAACCAACTCCAACGGCACGCATATATGCAGCCGGGCGATACCGCGCTGAGGTTCATGGGCAACACCCTCACGTGGACCGACCTTCGCGACCGGGTCGCGAAACTCGCCGGAGCCCTGAGTCGCCGCGGGGTCGCCAACGGCGACCGGGTGATGATCCTGATGCTGAACCGAACCGAGTTCGTCGAGTCGGTCCTGGCCGCCAACATGATCGGCGCCATCGCCGTCCCGGTCAACTTCCGGCTCACACCGGCGGAGGTCGCCTTCCTGGTCGACGATTGCGAGGCCGCGGTGATGATCACCGAGCCCGTACTGGCCCCGGTGGCCGCTGCCGTCCGCGGCGTCACATCGGTGTTGGGCACCATCGTGGTGGCCGGCGACTCAGCCGACGAAGGGCTGCTGGCCTACGAGGATCTGGTAGCCGAGTCGGGTGATCCGGCCGCGCCGGCTGACGTCCCCAACGATTCACCGGCGCTGATCATGTACACCTCCGGTACCACCGGGCGGCCCAAGGGCGCCGTGCTCACTCACACCAACCTGACCTGTCAGACCACGGCCAACCTCTATACCCACGGCTTCGCCGCCAATGACATCGGCTTCATCGGCGTCCCGTTCTTCCACATTGCCGGCATCGGCAACCTGTTGACCGGAATGCTGATGGGTCTACCCACGGTGATCCATCCACTCGGCGCGTTCGACCCCGGACACCTGCTCGACGTCCTGGCCGCTGAAAAGGTCACCGGGATTTTCTTGGTCCCCGCCCAGTGGCAGGCGGTATGTGCTGCGCAGCAGGCGAATCCACGTGAGGTGAAGCTGCGGGTGATCTCTTGGGGTGCCGCGCCGGCGTCCGATACCCTGCTGCGCCAGATGTCGGAGACCTTCCCTGGGTCGCAGATCTTGGCCGCCTTCGGTCAGACCGAGATGTCCCCGGTGACCTGCATGCTGCTCGGCGAAGACGCGCTGCGGAAGCTCGGCTCGGTGGGCAAGGTGATTCCGACCGTGGCGGCCCGCGTGGTCGACGAGGAGATGAACGACGTGCCGGTTGGCGAGGTCGGTGAAATCGTCTACCGCGCACCCACATTGATGAGCGGCTACTGGAACAACCCGGAAGCGACCGCGGAGGCGTTCGCCGGTGGCTGGTTTCATTCCGGTGACCTGGTCCGGATGGATGACGACGGCTACGTGTGGGTGGTCGACCGGAAGAAGGACATGATCATCTCCGGCGGTGAGAACATCTACTGCGCGGAAGTGGAGAACGTCCTCGCTAGTCACCCGGAGATCGTCGAAGTCGCGGTGATTGGACGTCCACATGAGAAGTGGGGTGAAGTGCCGATCGCGGTCGCGGCTATCACGCAAAGCGGCCTGCGCATCGAGGACCTGGATGAGTTCCTCGGCGAGCGGCTCGCGCGCTACAAGCACCCCAAGGGCCTGGAGATCGTCGACGCACTGCCGCGCAACCCCTCGGGCAAGGTGCTGAAGACCGAATTGCGGACGCGTTATGGGGCTTCGGCTGGGCCTCAAAGCGCCTCAGCGTCAACGGATCCAGGGCAGAACCGATGAACCTGACATAACGAAAAACCCGCAGGTCAAATTGACGAAAGGTTAATAACGCGGATGCCATGCAAGCCCACGAGCCCATCGGGTACAGTCCTGTGGTCCGCCTTACTACCAACCAGTAGGGAGACGGAGATCACACACCTAGGGACGGGGCGAGGAGGAGTTGTGCGAGACTTTTCGCCGCTCCCCCGCAAGGTGCATGGTCGCGGCGGAAAGGGGTGCCAGTGACAACGACGCAGCCTCGAGTCACTGATTACATCCGGGACCAGCTGGGCCCAGGGCTCGTTCTCGTCGGCGGTTTTTTCCGGATGTGTGTGTTGACCGGAAAAGCGTTGTTCCGCTTCCCATTTCAGTGGAAAGAGTTCATCCTGCAGTGCTGGTTCATCCTGCGGGTGGCACTGCTGCCGACGATGGCGGTGTCGGTGCCGGTGACGGCACTTTTCATCTTCACCTTCAACATCCTGCTGATCCAGGTCGGCGCCGCCGACATCTCGGGCGCCGGCGCGGGTATCGCAGTCATCACCCAGATCGGCCCGATCAACACCGTGCTGGTGATCGCCGGCGCCGTCTCGACGGCCATCTGTGCAGACCTCGGTGCGCGCACCATTCGCGAGGAGATCGACGCGATGGAAGTGCTTGGCATCGACCCCATTCACCGGCTGGTGGTTCCACGGGTGCTGGCTTGTGCGCTGTGCGGGATGCTGCTCAACGCCCTGGTCAGTATGGTCGGCCTGGTCGGCGGATTCCTGTTCGGCGTCTACATGCAGAACGTGTCGGCCGGCGCCTACCTGGCCACGCTGACCCTCGTCACCGGGCTGCCCGAAGTCGTCATCGCGACCATCAAGGCGCTGGCCTTCGGGCTGATCGCCGGACTGGTCGGCTGCTACCGCGGCCTGACGGTAAAGGGTGGTTCCAAAGGACTGGGCACCGCCGTCAACGAAACCGTGGTGCTGTGCGTGGTCGCGCTTTTCGCGGTCAACGTGGTGCTGACCACCATCGGTGTGCGCTTCGGAACGGGGATGTGAAATGTCGACCGTCCAGGTATTGCGCGGCCGCTTCCCACGGGCGTCCGCCACGCTCCGTAAGTACGGCGAGTCCGCGTCCCGACCGCTCGACGAGGCCGGCAAGATCGGCTGGTTCGCGATCATCGGTGTCCGCGACATGGTGTGGGCATTTGCCCGCTATCGCAAGGAGATTCTGCGACTGATCGCAGAGGTCGGCATGGGCACCGGCGCGATGGCCGTGATCGGTGGCACCGCGGTGATCATCGGTTTCGTGACGATGTCGGCCGGTTCGCTGGTCGCGATCCAGGGTTTGGCGTCGTTGGGCCACATCGGTATTGAAACCCTGCTCGGGTTCGTCGCCGCCTTCATCAACGTCCGTCTGGTCGCGCCCATCGTCACCGGCATCGCCCTGGCGGCCACCGTCGGCGCTGGCGCCACGGCCGAACTCGGCGCCATGCGGATCAGCGAGGAGATCGACGCGCTCGAGGTGATGGGCGTCAAGTCGACGGCATACCTGGTATCGACCCGCATGCTGGCCGGACTCGTGGTGATCATCCCGCTCTACTCGGTCGGTCTGATCCTGTCGTTCCTCTCACCGCAGATCGTCACGACATTCTTGTACGGACAGACGTCGGGTACCTACGAGCACTACTTCCGAACGTTCCTGCGCCCCAACGACGTGTTCTGGTCGTTCGTGGAGGTGATCATCATCGCCGCGGTGGTGATGTTGTCGCACTGCTATTACGGCTACAACGCCAGCGGCGGTCCCGTCGGCGTGGGCGAGGCGGTCGGCCGTTCGATGCGCTTCTCGTTGGTGGCAAACCCCATCGTCATCCTGTTGGCCGAAATGGCGCTCTACGGCGTCAATCCGAACTTCAACTTCACGGTGTAGGCGGCCATGACGAGTCCACGAGGGAAGATCAACAAAGCGCCCTTCCAGCCCTTCCGGGTGGCCGGTCTCATCGTTTTTCTGATCGCCGCGCTCGTGCTGTGGTTGGTGGCCCTGCAGTACAACGGTGACTTCACCGACAAGACCAAGCTGACCATGTTGTCCGACCGGGCCGGTCTGGTGATGGACCCGGGCTCGAAGGTCACCTACAACGGCGTGCAGATCGGCCGGGTGGACAAGGTCGACGAGGTCGAACGAGACGGCAAGCCTGCGGTCAAGTTCACCTTGGACGTCTACCCCAAGTATTTGCACCTGATCCCGGCCAACGTGGATGCGCGGATCGTGGCCACCACGGTGTTCGGTGAGAAGTACGTGTCGATGACCGCACCGGAAAACCCACTGCCGCAACGGATCACGCCGAAGAATGTGATCGACGCCCGCTCGGTGACGACGGAGATCAACACGCTGTTCCAGACGATCACATCGATCGCCGAGAAGGTGGACCCGGTCAAGGTCAACCTGACGCTGAGCGCAGCGGCGCAGGCGTTGAGCGGGTTGGGCGACAAGTTCGGGCAGTCGATCATCAACGGCAGTGCCGCGCTCGACGAAGTCAATCCGCGGATGCCGATCATCCGTCACGACATTCAGCAGTTGGCCACCTTGGGCGATACCTACGCCGACGCGTCACCTGACCTGATCAACTTCCTCAACAACGCGGCAACGACGGCCCACACGATTCACGCGCAGGAAAAGGATTTGGACCAGGCGTTGCTGGCCGCGGCGGGCTTCGGCGCCACCGGCGCAGACATCTTCAACCGCGGCGGGCCGTACCTGGCGCGCGGGACCAAGGACCTGGTACCGACGGCACAGTTGCTGGACACCTACAGTCCCGAGTTGTTCTGCACCGTCCGCAATTTGCACGACGCCGAGCCCAAGGTTGCCGCATTCACCAGCCCGTATTCGCTGCGGTCGGAGACCGAAATCTTCTCCGGGCTGGGGCTGGCTCTGAGTCTTCCGGGCCTGGGAATCACGGCGGCCACGATGGGACTCTCGGCGCTGACCGGCCTGATCGGTGGAGCGCCCAACCCGTACATCTACCCGGAGAACCTGCCGCGGATCAATGGGCACGGCGGTCCGGGCGGCGCACCGGGCTGCTGGCAGACCATCACCCGTGATTTGTGGCCCGCGCCCACGCTGATCATGGACACCGGCAACAGCCTCGCGCCGTACAACCATGTCGATACCGGCTCCCCGTACGCGGTCGAGTACGTGTGGGGCCGCCAAGTGGGGGACCACACGATCAACCCATGAAAATCACCGGAACTCTCGTCAAGCTCGGCATCGTCTCGCTGGTGCTGCTGTTCTTCACCGCTTTGATCGTCGTCGTCTTCGGTCAGATGCGCTTCGACAGAACCACCACCTACTCCGCCGAGTTCAACAACGTCAGCGGACTGCGGTCCGGCCAGTTCGTTCGGGCCTCCGGGGTGGAGATCGGCAAGGTCAAAGACATCAAGCTGGTTGACGGCGGCCATCGGGTGCGGGTCGAGTTCAACGTCGACCACTCGGTGCCGCTGTACCAGTCCACGACCGCGCAGGTCCGCTACCTCAACCTGATCGGCGACCGCTACCTTGAGCTCAAGCGCGGCGACGGCGAGGGTTCCGACCGGGTGCTTCCGGCGCGCGGATTCATCCCGCTGTCGCACACGTCGCCGGCGCTGGACCTGGACGCGCTGATCGGTGGATTCAAGCCGCTGTTCCGCGCGCTTGATCCGGAGAAGGTCAACAACATCGCCACCGCCATCATCACGGTGTTCCAGGGGCAGGGCGGCACCATCAACGACATCCTCGACCAGACGGCACAACTGACCTCACGCATCGCGGAGCGTGACGAAGCGATCGGCGAGGTGGTCAAGAACCTCAACATCGTGCTCGACACCACGGTCAAGCACCGCAAAGATTTCGACCAGACCGTCGACAATTTCGAGAAGCTGATCAGCGGCCTGAACGACCACGCCGAACCGTTTGCGGCCGGCATCGCCAACATCAGTAACGGGGCGGGCACGGTGGGCGATCTGCTCGCCGATAACCGGACGCTGCTGCACAAGACACTGAATTACCTTGAGCCGGTTCAACAACCGATCATCGACCAGCGCGACCTATGGGACGACCAGATCCACCGGACACCGATCGGGGTGAACATCGTCGCCAACGCGGCCGGCAACTACGGCGACTGGGTCAACTTCTACTTGTGCGACCTCACCCTCAAGACCAACGGACTGCAGGCCGGCGGGCCAGTCCGCACGGTCAAGATTTGGTCGCAGCCGACGGGTAGGTGCACGCCGTCATGAGAACGCTAGAACCCGCCAACCGAAAGCGGATCGGCCTAATGGGCTTGATCGTGACGGTGATGGTCGTCGGTGTCGGTCAGACTCTCACAAGCACCCCGCAGCTGTTCGCGCAGCCCAGTTACTTCGGGCAGTTCACCGACTCCGGGCAGCTGAACAAGGGCGACAAGGTCCGCATCGCCGGCGTCGATGTGGGCCAGGTCGAGGCCATCAAGATCGACGGCGACCACGTCGTGATGAGGTTCTCGACCGGAAGCGACACCATCGGTACCGAGAGCCGGCTGGCGATCAAGACCGACACCATCCTCGGTAAGAAGGTGCTCGAGATCGAGCCGCGGGGCACCCAGACTTTGCGGCCTGGCGGGACGTTGCCGCTCGGCCAGAGCACCACGCCCTACCAGATTTACGACGCGTTCTTCGACGTCACCAAGGCCGCTGCCGGCTGGAACATCGACACCGTCAAGCAATCGCTGAATGTGCTGTCGCAGACCATCGATCAGACGTACCCACACCTGAGTGCGGCTCTCGACGGGGTGGCCAAGTTCTCCGACACCATCGGCAAGCGCGACGAACAGATCACCCATCTGCTCGCCCAGGCCAATCAGATCGCCAGCATCTTGGGTGACCGGAGCCAGCAGGTCGACCGGTTGTTCGTCAACTCCAACAACCTGCTGGCCGCGTTCAATGAGCGCAGCCGGGCGATCAGCGCGTTGCTGAGCAATGTGTCCACTTTTTCGGCCCAGGTCGAGAACTTGATCAATGACAACCCAAACCTCAATCACGTTTTGGAGCAGCTGCACATCGTCAGCGACCTGCTGGACAAGCGCAAGGACGATCTGGCGCAGACGGTTAAGAACTTCGGCAAGAGCGTTGCGGGCCTCAACGAAGCCGTCGCGTCGGGACCGTATTTCAAGGTGCAGCTGACCAACCTGCTGCCGTACTGGATCCTGCAGCCATGGGTCGACGCCGCATTCAAGAAGCGCGGCATCGACCCGGAGAACTTCTGGCGCAGTGCTGGGTTGCCGGCGTTCAAGTTCCCCGACCCCAACGGCACCCGGTTCCCCAATGGTGCGCCGCCGCCTTCGCCGACAACGTTGGAAGGTACCCCGGATCATCCGAACCCCGCGGTGGCCCCGGGCTCGCCGTGCTCGTACACGCCGACGCCGGAATTGTTCCCGCGGCCGGGCAACCCGATGCCGTGTGCGGGCATCGACCAAAACCTGGGGCCGTTCGGCCCGAATGGGCCGTATCCGGCCTTGCCTGACGTGGCCTCCTCGCCGCCGAACCCTGCCGGTCTGCCCCCGACCCCGGGAATTCCGATCGCCGGGCTGCCGGGGCAGGTGCAACCCGATCTGCCGGGCACCCCGGTTCCCATCGCACCCGGGCCGCCCGGGGGTCGGACCGAGCCGCTGGGACCGCTGCCCGGCCCGGCTCCGGGAAACCCTGCCGCGGCACCACCGCCAGGACCGTTGGCCCCGGGACCGGCGGCGCCTCCCGGGCCCGGCAACAACCTGCCGGCGCCGTATATCGGGAACACAGGTGGAGCCGGCGGCAGCGGTGCGCAAGGAGGTAACCAGAATTGAGCACCGTCTTTGACTTCCGCAGCCTGCGGCTGCCGAAGCTGTCACGAGCCTCGATCATCATCGGCTCGCTCGTGATCGTGGCGGCACTCGTGTTGGGCTTCCTTGGCATCCAGCTGTACAAGAAGCTGACCAACAACACTGTGGTGGCATATTTCCCGGTCGCGAACGCCCTCTACAACGGGGACAAGGTCGAGATCATGGGCGTGAAGGTGGGCGCGATCGACAAGATCGAGCCGGCCGGCGACAAGATGAAAGTCACCTTCCACTACTCCAACAAGTACAAGGTGCCCGCTGATGCGCAGGCGGTGATCCTCAACCCGACGCTGGTGGCGTCGCGGCTGCTCCAGCTGGAACCGGCGTACAAGGGCGGGCCAGTGCTGGCCGACAACGCGGTGATCCCGGAAGAGCGCACCCAGGTGCCCACCGAGTGGGACGAGCTGCGCAACACCATCACCAACGTTATCTCCAAACTCGGGCCGACCAAGGAGCAGCCCAAGGGGCCGTTCGGGGACGTCATCGAGGCATACGCCGACGGGCTGGCCGGCAAGGGCAAGCAGATCAACACCACCTTCAACGACCTGTCACGGGCGCTGACCGCACTGAACGAGGGTCGAGGTGACTTCTTCGCAGTGGTGCGCAGTCTCGCGCTGTTCGTCAACGCACTGCACGCCGACGACCAGAAGTTCGTGGCGCTCAACAAGAACCTGGCGCAGTTCACCAATAGCCTGACCGGCTCGGATCGCGACCTGGCCAACGCGATCCAGCAGTTCGACGGATTGCTGACCACAGTGCGGCCGTTCCTCGACAAGAACCGTGAGGCGCTGACCGACGACATCAACAACCTCGCCGACACGACCAACACACTGGTCCAGCCCGAATCGCTGACCGGGTTGGAGAACGTCCTGCACGTCGGGCCAACCGCCTTTTCCAACCTCAATTTGATTTACCATCCGGCGCACAGTGCCGTCGTCGGCCAACCGGCGGGCACGGTCGGCACGATGGGCTTCGCGAACCCGATGGAATTTCTCTGCAGCGCCATTCAGGCCGGCAGCCGGCTGGGGTATCAGGAATCGGCCGAGCTCTGTGCGCAGTACCTGGCGCCGGTTCTCGACTCGATCAAGTTCAACTACCTGCCATTCGGGCTCAACCCGTTCAATCTCGCCGCCACATTGCCCAAGGAAGTCGCCTACTCCGAGAACCGGCTGCATCCGCCGGATGGATACAAGGACACCACCGTGCCGGGTATCTGGGTGCCCGACACCCCGACCTCGCACCGCAACACCCAGCACGGCTGGATCACTGCACCCGGCATGCAGGGCGTCAAGGTGGGGCCGATCACGGCGGGCTTGCTGACCCCCGAATCGCTGGCCGAGCTGATGGGTGGGCCGGACATCGCGCCGGTGCAGTCGAACCTGCAGACCCCGCCGGGTTACCCGAATGCTTACAACGAGGAGCCCGGTCCGGCGCCGTTCATCGGCGTGCCCGGCAACCCAGCCCCGATACCGCCGCCGCCGCCGGGGCCCGGCGTGATTCCCGGTCCGGTGGCACCGACGCCGGCGCCCGGACCGTCACCGCTGGCGGGGCAAGCACCCGCCGGACCCGTGCTGCCCGCTGAGGCGGCATCCGCACCAGGAGGCGGCCAGTGAGGCGCATGACGAGCGCGACGCACGCGAGGAGTAAGCCGAACCGCCAGCCGATGAGGCGCGTGACGATGAGCCAAGTCCGCCACCGGACCTGGCAGGGTCTGGTGTTTGCGGTGGCCGCCATGGTGCTCAGCTCCTGCGGCTGGCGCGGCATATCGAACGTCGAGCTGCCCGGCGGGCCGGGCGGCGGAGGTGGCGGCTACACGGTGTACGTGCAGATGCCCGACACCCTGGCGATCAACGGCAACAGCAAGGTCATGGTTGCCGATGTCTTCGTCGGCTCCATCCGCAATATCGAGCTGAAGAACTGGGTGGCCACCCTGACGCTGGGCTTGGACAAGAACGTCAAGCTGCCGAAGAACGCCACCGCCAAGATCGGTCAGACCAGCTTGCTGGGTTCGCAGCACATCGAGTTGGCCGCGCCGGCCGACCCGTCGCCGCAGACGCTGCGCAACGGCGACACCATCCCGTTGAAGAACTCGTCGGCCTATCCCAGTACCGAGCAGACACTGGCCAGCCTGGCGATGGTCGTGCGCGGCGGCGGTCTGCCGAACCTCGAGGTCCTGCAGAACGAGGTCAGCAAGATCCTGACCGGCCGGGGCCCGCAGATCCGTGCGTTCCTCGGCAAGCTGGACACCTTCACCCGTCAGCTCAATGAGCAACGCGACGACATCACCCACGCCATCGACTCCACCAACCGGCTGTTGGCCGTCATCGCCCCCAGGTCGGATGTGCTGGACCGCGCGCTGACCGAATTCCCGCCGCTGATCAAATTCTTGGCCGGTCCTGAGTATCAGAAGCATCTGATCGACGCGGTCGAGTCGGTGGGAGCGCTCAGCCAAGCCGCCGCACAGTATCTGGGTGAGGCTCGGGCCCCGTTGCACCAGAACCTGCAGTCGCTGCAGTGTCCGTTGCGGGAACTGGGCAAGGCTTCGCCTTACTTGCTCGGTGCGTTGAAGTTGATCTTCACCGCGCCGTTCGACCTCGACACCGCACCGAAGTTGATCCGCGGTGACTTCATGAACTCGTCGCTAGAGGTCGACACGACGCTGTCGGCGGTCGACAACGCGTTCCTCACCGGCACTGGGTTCTCGGGAGCGTTGCGGGCGCTGGAGCAGTCGTACGGTCGCGACCCGGCAACGATGATTCCGGACGTGCGGTACACCCCGAACCCGAACGACGCCCCGGGCGGACCACTGGTGGAGAGGGCGGACCGGCAATGCTGACACGTTTCATCAAGCGCCAGCTGGTTCTGTTCGGCATCCTGACCGCGGTGGCGCTGCTGGTGCTGGGTGTGTACTACCTACGCATCCCGACGTTGGTGGGCATCGGCCAGTACCAGCTGAAGGCCGAGTTGCCGGCCTCAGGTGGCCTGTACCCGACGTCCAATGTGACCTATCGCGGGATCACCATCGGCAAGGTGACCGACGTCGAGCCCACTCAAAAAGGCGCCGAGGCGACGATGAGCATCGACAGCCAGTTCAAGATCCCGCTCGACGCGTCGGCCAATGTGCATTCGGTGTCGGCGGTCGGCGAGCAGTATCTGGACCTGGTGTCGGAGGGCAAGTCGCACGGGTTCTTCTCGCCCGGCCAGACGATGACCAAGGGCACGGTGCCGAGCGAGATCGGCCCGGCACTGGATACCGCCAACCGCGGATTGACGGTGCTGCCGAAGGACAAGATCGGCCAATTGCTGGACGAGACGGCCGAATCAGTCGGAGGCCTGGGTCCGGCGTTGCAGCGCCTGGTCGACTCCACCCAGGCGATCGTCGGCGACTTCAAGACCAACATCAACCAGGTCGACGACATCATCCAGAACTCCGCGCCGATTTTGGACAGTCAGGCCGTCTCAAGTAACGCGATCGAGCGGTGGGCACACAACCTGAACGTCCTGGGCGGGGAAGCTGCCAGCCAGGACTCGCACGTGAAAAGCGTTCTGACGCAAGCGGCTCCGACCGCCGATCAGCTAAACTCGGTGTTCAGCGATGTCCGTGAGTCGCTGCCGCAAACCCTGGCGAACCTCGAGATCGTCATCGACATGCTCAAGCGCTACCACCCCGGCCTCGAGCAGACATTGGTGATGCTGCCCCAGCTCGGGTCGATCGTTCAGGCGATCTCCGCTCCCTACGAAAAAGACCGCATGGCTGCGCTGGACCTCACCTTGGCGATCAACTATCCGGCGCCCTGTCTAACCGGGTTCCGCCCTGCGCCGGAGTGGCGGTCGCCGTCGGACACCAGCATTGCGCCCCTGCGCGATAACAACTACTGCCGGATCCCGCAGGACTTTCAGGCCAATGTGGTGCGCGGCGTACGCAACATGCCGTGCATGGACGTCCCGGGCAGGCGCGCGCCGACACCGCAGGACTGCCGCAGCGGCAAGCCCTACGAGCCGCTGGGCACCAACCCGTGGTACGGCGACCCCAACCAGATCCTGAACTGCCCGGCACCCGGGGGGCGCTGCAACCAAGCTGTGAAACCGGGCTTTGTGATCCCTGCGCCGTCCGTCAACAACGGGCTGAACCCGCTGCCCGCGGATCGGCTACCGCCTGGAGGGCAGACGCCGCCGCCCAAAAGTGATCCGTTGCAGCGGCCAGGCTCGGGCTCTGTCCAGTGCAACGGTCAACAACCCAACCCCTGCATCTACACGCCGGGCGGGCCTCCAACGGCCGTCTATAGTCCGATGAGTGGCGAGGTGACGGGACCCGACGGTTCTAAATACTCCGTCAACAACTCACGCGACACAGGAGATGACGGATGGAAGGAGATGCTGGCGCCAGCCGGCTGACCCCGAACGACACGGATGAGGATCCTTCGTTGGAACCGGATGCGGTAGCCGACGATCCCACCGCTGAGGAAAGTGTCGAGGATTCCCTGGAATCCGACGACGCCGCCGACCCCGAGATCTCCGAGTCAGACGCCGAAGACCTTGCTGAGGTTACCGAAGGCGAGGGCGACCCGGGTGGCACGTCGCGTCTCGGGCGCCGTTGGTTCGTCGGAATCGCAGCCACGCTTGCCGTGCTCGCCGGCGGCGTCGGCACCGGCGGTTACTTCGCGCTGCGCTCGCACATGGACAGCCAGGCCACCGCGCGCCACGACGCCGCCGCTGTGGAGGCCGCAAAGGACTGCGTGGCGGCCACCCAGGCGCCCGATACGGGGGCGATGGCCTCGAGCGCGCAGAAGATCATCGAGTGTGGCGCCGGAGCCTTCCGGTCACAGGCGATCTTGTACAGCGGGCTGCTTGTCGAGGCCTATCAAGCCGCGAACGCTCACGTCCAGGTGTCGGATCTGCGTGCGGCGGTGGATCGCAACAACCCCGACGGCTCGATCGAGATTCTGGTGCCGTTGCGGGTGAAGGTCTCCAACGCCGAGACGCAGAACCAGGAGGCGGGCTACCGCTTGCGGGTGACGATGGTGCAAGACGAGGGCAAGTACCGAATCTCCAAGCTCGACCAGGTAGCGAGGTGACGGTGCTGGTCGAGGAAACCGACGCGGCACCGGCAGTCCAAGAACCAGCGCCGAATGACTTGGCGGGCTGGGACATTCGCGCCGCCGCTTTCGCCGTCGACGTACTGCCGGGTGTCGCCGTTGTAGCGACGACGGCACTGGTCTGGTTGGCGGCGCCGTCTCGGAGCTTGTGGTGGTGGGTGTCGATATCGGTCCTCGTCGGCGCGGCTCTGGCGACGATGGTCAACCGGGCGATACTGCCGGCGATCCTCGGACGGAACCTAGGGCGGGCGCTGCTCGGGCTCGAGGTGGTGCGGCCGGACGGTGCCGCCGTCGGAGTCGGCCAGCTGATGTCGCGGGAACTCGCCCATCTGCTGGACACCCTCTCGGTGTGCGTTGGATGGCTGTGGCCGCTGTGGGATTCGCGCAAGCGCACCTTCGCCGATTTACTACTGCAGACCGAAGTGCATTGTGTGGCAACCGATCGGCGTCCGACGGACATCCGGCGGCGCGCCGCGATCGCAGTCGGGGTAGCCGTGCTGCTCTGTGTCGGGGCCGCCGGGGTGAGCGTCTTCGCGATCTACCTGCCCGATCGGGCAGCTGACCAGACCCGCGCCGCCGTAAACGCGCGGGGACCAAAGATCGTTACCGAGATGCTCACATACGATTCGAAATCGCTGAAACAGGACTTCGAGCGGGCCCGATCTCTGACCACCGATAAATATCGGCCGGAGTTGATCAAGCAGCAGGAGTCGGTGCAAAAGGGTAACCCGGTGATCAACGAATACTGGGTGACCGACAGCAGCGTGCTGTCGGCAGCTCGAGACAGCGCGACCATGCTGCTGTTCATGCAGGGCCATCGCGGCGGCGGCGACGACGAACGATTCATCACCGCCACCGTTAGGGTTTCGCTCGTGAAAGGCAAAGACGGGCGCTGGCTCGTCGACAACCTCGACGTCGTGACGAAACCCAAGCCGGCGCCGGCCAAGGCGCCGACTCCACCCAAGGCGCCGACTCCACCCAAGGGGCAAAAGTGAGCCCCCGCAGGCGAATCCAGCCCGGCGAAGAGCCGCTGCTGAAGGTGCCGAAAGCGACACTGTGGTCGAGACTGCCGTGGCGACCGGCGCTGTCGGCGCAGTGGTGGAAACCGTCGCGGAAGTGGGCGCTGCCCTCGGCGGTGGCCGGCGCGACGGTGCTCACCGCGGCCGCCATCGCGACGTCGTCGATCGTGCTGGTCGACCAGCGGTCGCATCACCGGGACACCATGCAAGAAGTCGACATGCTCGGTTTCGTCAAGGCCTTCATGACCGGGTTCACCACGCTGGATCCATTTCACGCCAACGCCTACTACGATCACGTATTAGCCAATGCGACCGGCGATTTCGCCAAGCAGTATCAAGACAAGCATAACGACATCCTGGTCCAGATCGCCCAGGCCGAGCCGACCAAAGGCATCGCTCTGGCCGCCGGAGTGGAGCGGTGGAACGACGACGGTAGTGCCAATGTCATGGTGGCGACCGACGTTTCGCTCAAATCTCCCGACGGCAAGCAGAGAATCGATAACACAAATCGTTGGGTGGTTACTGCTCAGCGGGAAGGTAGCAAGTGGAAGATCAGCAGCCTGCAACAGGTGATCTGACGGAAGAATATCCCGATAGTACGTCGGGAGACTCTGCGCCCGTCGACACCGACGTCGCAGAAGCCGAAGCTGCGCACGTCGATTCAGACGTGTCGGACGGCGACCACGAGAACCCCGACGCCGCAGAAGCCGAAGGTGACGAGACGGACGACGCCGAGGCGGCCGAAGAACCGGTCGTCGTCCATTTTCGCGAGCGACGGCCGGCCACCAAGTGGTCGGTGATTGCGGCAGCAGTGACAGCTGCGCTGTTCGTGGGGTCGGCGGCATTCGCCGGTGCGACCATGCAGCCATACCTGACCGACCGTGCGACGGTGGCGATCAAGCTGCGGGTCGCGCGCACTGCCGCCAACGCGATCACCACGTTGTGGACCTATACCCCGCAGAACATCGACAAGCTGGCCGATCGGGCATCGCAGTATCTCAGCGGTGACTTCGAAGCTGCCTATCGTAAATACATCGACGCACTCGTCGCGCCCAACAAGCAGGCCAAGATCACCAACACCACGCAGGTCGTCGGCGCGGCAGTGGAATCGTTGACCGCCTCGGGCGCCACCGCGATCGTCTACACCAACACGGAGTCGACCAGTCCGTCGACCAAAGACGTCCCCTCGTTGAAGTACCTGTCCTATCGGCTTGTGCTGCAACGGGATCACGCGCGCTGGATGGTCACCAAGATGACGACTATCACCTCACTGGACCTGACTCCCAAGTTCTAGTTGAACGCGAGCCAGCCCGGCAGTGAGCGCTCGTGCGAGTCGCACAGCACCTCGCGGGTGTCGCAGTTGCCTTTCGGGACGCCGGCTCCCGCCCACATGCCGCCGGTATCGCGACGCAGCACGATCGCTGATGACGTGCCGCCGTCGAGCAGCACCGCGGTGTCGCTGCCAAGTCCGCGAAACAGATCTTGCACATTGTCGGGGGTATAGCTGCCGCCTTGGAAGACATACATTTCGTCA
>DATAZN010000114.1:0-11816 GCA_036272035.1 Mycobacterium sp.
GCCGGAGTCCAAGCCGCCGGCCAGGGTCGGGGCCGCCGAGCGCAGACCGATCGTCACCGCTGATCCGGCGTAGACCCCGCCGAGCATCGGATCCACCGACCGCGCCACCACCTGTTCGCCGAACCGATCGGCGATCAGGTCGGCGACAGCCGGATCGGCGCCCGGCTGCCAGGTCAACGGCTGAGCCGCTTCGGCGGCGATACGGGCGAGGGTGGCGTCGTTGACCAGACCGGCCATCGACTCCGCCGACGACGGGATGCCATTGAGCGTTCCGGTCGGCAGCGGGTGCAGCCGTTCCTGGCTGTAAATCAGTGGGCGCGCACCCGTGGTGCCGAGTTGGTCGTTGGCCAGGCCCAGTTCAGCCAGCAAGGCCGGCATTTCGGGTCGGCGCACCACGAACGCCTCGGCGCCGACATCGACGGAAACTCCGGCGACCTGCTCGGTGCGCAGCACGCCGCCCAGTCGGTCTGCGGGGTCGAAAAGCGTGATGGTCGCATCGCCACCGACGCTTTGCCGTAACCGATAGGCAGCGGTCAGTCCCGAGATCCCACCGCCGACAACACAATACGAGCATTTCATAGCGAATGGATCAGCGCTACCAGGTCGGTGAGGATCGCGGGATCGGTTTCCGGCAGCACACCGTGGCCGAGGTTGAAGACGTGCCCGGCCGCGCCGGCGTCCACGGCACGCCGTCCGTCATCGACCACCGCGCGCGCCGCCTGCTCCACCGTCGCCCAGCCGGCCAGTAGGACCGCCGGATCGAGGTTGCCTTGCAACGCTTTTCCGGCCTCGATCCGCGCCGCTGCGTCGACAAGAGAGGTCCGCCAATCGACCCCGACTACCGTCGCGCCGGCCGTCGACATGGCACCCAGGAGCTCCGCGGTGCCCACCCCGAAGTGCGTCATCGGCACGCCACGATCGGCCAGCGTGGCGAACACCCGCGAACTGTGTGGCAGCACATAGCGCCGGTAGTCGGCCAGCGACAGCACGCCCGCCCACGAATCGAACACCTGAATCGCATCCACCCCGGCATCGAGTTGTACCCGTAGGAAACCGATCGTCAGGTCGGTCAGTTTCTCCATCAGCGCATGCCAGCACGCCGGTTCGGCCAGCATCATGGCCTTGGTGCGGGCATGGTTGCGGCTCGGGCCGCCCTCGACCAGGTAGGACGCCAACGTGAACGGCGCGCCGGCAAAACCGATCAGCGGCACCTCCCCCAGTTCACCCACGAGCAGCGAGACGGCATCCGACACCGGCTGAACACCCTGGGGATCCAGCGGCCGCAGGGCGTCGACCTCGGCCGCGGTGCGCACCGGCGCGGCGATCACCGGGCCGACGTCGGCGACGATATCCACGTCGACGCCGGCGCCGCGCAGCGGAACCACGATGTCGGAGAACAGAATTGCCGCGTCGACGTCATGCCGGCGGATCGGTTGCAGCGTGATCTCGGCGATCAGCCCGGCGTCGAAACAGGCTTCCATCATCGTGTTCTGCTCGCGCAGCGCACGGTATTCCGGCAGGGAACGCCCGGCCTGCCGCATGAACCACACCGGCACTCGGTTGGGTTTGCGGCCGGCGGCCGCGGCCAGGTACGGCGATTCGGGAAGCGTGCGACGGTCACTCATCAGGCTCAATGCTGCCACGACCGCCGTATGACGGGTGCGGCGAGCTGCGCCCCGAGCCGTGCGTAACGTCGTCGTCGACGTCCATGTCCGTGAGCCAGTGGTCAGGAGCCGGGATGCCAGTTCGCCACCCAGAAGTCAGCTATGACGAGTTCCCCAGCCTGCGAATCGAACGCGCTGACCACGGCGTGCTGCACCTGATTCTCGACGCGCCCGGGCTGAACTCGGTGGGGCCGCAGATGCACCGCGACCTCGCCGAAGTTTGGCCGGCCATCGGTCGCGACCCCGACGTGCGGGCGGTGCTGGTGCGCGGTGAAGGTAAAGCCTTCTCGTCGGGCGGCAGCTTCGACCTGATCGAGGAGACCATGGGCGAGTTCGACGACCGGATGCGGATCATGCGCGAAGCCCGCGACCTGGTGCTCAACATGGTCAACTTCGACAAACCGGTGGTCTCGTCGATCAACGGCGCGGCGGTCGGCGCGGGTCTGGTGGTGGCGCTGCTGGCCGACGTGTCGGTGGCGGGGCGCACCGCCAAGATCATCGACGGCCACACAAAGCTCGGAGTCGCCGCCGGCGATCATGCCGCTATCTGCTGGCCGCTACTGGTCGGGATGGCCAAGGCCAAGTACTACCTGCTCACCTGCGCGCCGCTGGACGGCGCCGAAGCCGAACGCATCGGGCTGGTGTCGCTCTGCGTGGACGACGCCGAGGTGCTCACCACCGCGACGCGCATCGCAACGGAGCTGGCGCAAGGTGCGCAATCGGCGATCCGGTTCACCAAACACAGCCTCAACCACTGGTACCGGACGGCCGCACCGGCCTTCGAAACATCCCTTGGCCTGGAGTTTTTGAGCTTCGGCGGCCCAGACGTGCGAGAAGGGCTGGCCGCCCACCGCGAGAAGCGCCCGGCGCGTTTCACCGCCGACTAGGACGATATGACGACTCGGCACCCGCCCACACGCACCGGACCCCGGCGACCGAAACGGCGCGCCTGTATCGCCGTGTCGCCGGATAGGTCTAGCGTCAGACGCTGTGACCCGCCAGCAACGACGCGGAGCGGGGCGACGGACAATTGCGGCGCCCGCGACCTCGGCCGCCAGCGACGGGGGGCGGAGCGACGAGGAGGAGCGGCGCTTATGACAGCAGCCGAACCAGTCCCGTTTCGCGAAGCCGTAGCGGCGATGAGCGGAGCGAGCGTCCGACCCGAAATCGAGCTGGGTCCGATCCGGCCGCCGCAGCGTCTCGCACCATACAGCTACGCGCTGGGCGCTGAGGTCAAGCGTCCCGAGGTCGATATCGTCCCGGAGCGGTCCGACGGTGACGCGTTCGGCCGGTTGATCCTGCTCTACGACCCCGAAGGCGCCGACGCGTGGGACGGCACCATGCGGCTGGTCGCCTACATCCAGGCCGATCTGGATTCCAGCGAAGCGGTCGATCCGCTTCTGCCGGAAGTCGCGTGGAGCTGGCTGGTGGAGGCGTTGGACGCCCGCGCCGAGCAGGTCACCGCGCTCGGCGGTACGGTCACCGCCACCACCTCGGTGCGCTACGGCGACATCTCCGGACCACCGCGCGCGCACCAGCTGGAGCTGCGCGCTTCGTGGACGGCGCTCACCACCGACATCGGTACCCACGTCGAGGCGTTCTGCGAAGTGCTCGAGCACGCCGCGGGGCTGCCACCGGTCGGGGTGACAGATTTGGGCACCCGGTCGCGCGTTTGACATGGCTCCGGAGCCGACAGAAGCATCAACCGAAACGCCCGACGCCGCGGAACCTGACGTCACGCCGCTGGTCCATCCCGCCGACGGGGTGCCCGACCTGTCCACGACCGCGGGCGAGATCAAGGCCGCCGCTGAGTTGCTCGCGGGCGGCCACGGCCCGTTCGCGGTCGACGCCGAGCGGGCCTCGGGTTTCCGATACTCCAACCGCGCGTACCTGATTCAGATCCGGCGGGCCGGCGCCGGCACCGTTCTCATCGACCCGGTCAGCCACGGGGGCGACTCGCCGGCCGTGCTTCGGCCGGTTGCCGACGTGCTGTCCGAGGACGAGTGGATCCTGCACGCAGCCGATCAGGATCTGCCGTGCCTGGCCGAGGTCGGCATGCGGCCGCCGGCGTTGTACGACACTGAGTTGGCCGGCCGGTTGGCCGGCTTCGACCGAGTCAACTTGGCGGCGATGGCACAGCGGTTGCTCGGTGTGGGGCTGGCCAAGGGCCACGGCGCGGCGGACTGGTCTCGACGCCCCTTGCCGGCCGCCTGGCTCAACTATGCGGCCCTGGACGTAGAGGTGCTCATCGGCCTGCGCGAGTCGATCGCAGCCGTGCTCGCCGAGCAGGGCAAAACCGCCTGGGCCGCAGAAGAATTCGACTACCTTCGGAGCGGCGCCGGCCAAGCCCCACCCGCGACCCGACGAGACCGCTGGCGCCGCACCTCCGGCATTCACCGGGTGCGCAACCAGCGTGGTCTGGCCGCCGTGCGCGAATTGTGGACTGTGCGAGACGAAATCGCCCAGCGCCGCGACATCGCCCCGGGGCGCATCCTGCCCGATTCCGCGATCATTGACGCAGCCACCGCCGATCCGAAGACCCTTGACGATCTGGTCGCCCTGCCGATCTTCGGCGGAAAACGGCAACGCCGTAGTGCCGCCACGTGGTTGGCGGCGCTGAAGGCCGCGCGCGAAAGCCCTGGCCCTGGAGAAGAAACCGACCCGCCCAACGGTCCACCGGCGCCGGCGCGCTGGGCTCGACGCAGGCCGGAGGCCGCAGCGCGGCTCGATGCGGCCCGCGCCGCGCTACGGGAGTTGTCCGGGCAGGTCACGGTGCCAGCGGAGAACCTGGTCACACCCGACCTGGTCCGTCGGCTGTGCTGGGATTGGGAAGCCGCCGACGACACGGCAGCCGCGATCGACAAGTTTCTCGAGGCTGGTCAAGCAAGAAACTGGCAGCGCGAGTTAGTGGTGCCCGTGCTGGCCACGGCGTTGCAACCGCCGCCGAAAGACAGCGACGACGTCAGTCCAGCTGCTCAGTGATCGCGGCCTCCCCTTCGACATCGCCGGGGCCGACGCCGTCACCGCTCAGGCTCAACGCGGCAATCCAGCCGGTGACGCGGCGGGCCACGTCCTGGTCGGTCAGACCGGCGGCGGCGAGTACCTCGCCGCGCGACGCGTGATCGAAGAATTGTTGCGGCAGGCCGACATCGCGGCATGGCACGTCGATCTCAGCGGCCCGCAACGCGGCTGACACGGCCGAACCGACACCGCCGGCCACCCCGTTGTCTTCCAGTGTGACTACCAGCTTGTGCGCCACCGCCAATTCCGACAGCGCGCCCGAAACGGGTAGCGCCCAGCGCGGGTCGATCACCGTCACCCCGATCCCCTGGTTGCGTAGCCGTTCGGCCGCCGCCAGGGCCATCGACGCGAACGCGCCCACCGACACCAGCAGCACGTCGGCGCTCAGCCCCTCGGCCGGCATCGCGAGCACATCCACCCCCGCATGTTGCTGCACCGCCGGAATGTCTTCGCCCACATCGCCTTTCGGGAATCTGATCACGGTGGGCCCGTTATCGGTGGCCAGCGCCTCGCTGAGTTCCTCACGCAGCCGGGCACCGTCGCGCGGCGCAGCCACCCGGATGCCGGGGACGATGCCCAGCATCGACATGTCCCACATGCCGTTGTGACTGGCGCCGTCGCTGCCGGTGACCCCGGCCCGGTCGAGCACGATCGTGACGGGCAGCTTGTGCAGCGCAACGTCCATCATGATCTGGTCGAACGCCCGGTTGAGGAACGTCGAGTAGATCGCGACGACGGGATGCATCCCACCCATCGCCAGTCCCGCCGCCGAGGTCATCGCGTGTTGCTCGGCGATGCCGACATCGAAAAGGCGGTCCGGGAAGCGTTCTCCGAATCCGCTCAGCCCGGTGGGCCCGGGCATCGCCGCGGTGATCGCGACGATGTCACGGCGTTTGGTCGCGTGCTCGATCAGCGACTCGGAGAACGTCGCCGTCCAACTCGGCCCCGCGATTTTGGTGGCCAGCCCGGTCGCCGGATCGATCACCCCGCAGGAATGCATCTGCTCGGCCTCGTCGTCCTCGGCCGGGCCGTAACCCCTGCCCTTTTGGGTGACGACGTGCACCAGCACCGGACCGTGGAATCCGCGGGCCCGGCGCAACGCCGCCTCGATGGCGTGCTCGTCATGCCCGTCGACCGGCCCGAGATACTTCAGGCCCAGATCGGTGAACAGCAGCTGCGGCGAAAGCGCGTCCTTCACACCTGCTTTGACACTGTGCATGAATTGGTAAGCCACTTCACCGAAGAGCGGCATGCCGCGCATCGCACTGCGCCCGCGCTCCAGCAGATGCTCGTAACCGGGCTGCAGCCGCAGCATGGCCAGGTGATTGGCCAAACCGCCGAACGTCGGCGCGTAACTGCGGCCGTTGTCGTTGACGACGATCACCACCGGCCGGCGGGTCGCCGCGATGTTGTTCAACGCCTCCCAGCACATGCCGCCGGTGAGTGCGCCGTCGCCGACCACCGCCACCACGTGCCGATTGCGATGTCCGGTCAGCTCGAACGCCTTGGCCAGCCCGTCGGCATACGACAGCGCCGCACTGGCGTGGCTCGACTCGACCCAGTCGTGTTCGCTCTCCGACCGCGACGGATAACCCGACAGCCCATCCTTCTTGCGTAGCGTCTCGAAGTCCGCGGCCCGGCCGGTCAGCATCTTGTGCACGTATGCCTGATGGCCGGTGTCGAAGATGATCGGGTCGTGCGGCGAGTCGAAGACCCGGTGCAAAGCCAGCGTCAGTTCGACGACGCCGAGGTTGGGTCCGAGATGGCCTCCGGTCGCGGCGACTTTATGAATCAGAAACTCGCGGATCTCGACGGCCAGATCGCGCAATTCCAACTGAGACAGGTGCTGCAGATCGGCCGGCCCACGGATCTGTTCAAGCATTTCGCTAGTGTACGCAGAGCCGCCCGCTCACGGCGCGGACCTGCACAGATACCCTGCTTGACGCAACCGGTAGCGCTCAGAAACAACACAGATAAGCCTGCTAGCGTATTGCCCCGGTGTGCCGGGAAGTCTGGTCGGCGTTCTTTGTCGTGCTGTCCGGGTCTTCCTGCAATTACGCGAAATTCAGGAGTGCGGCATGACGTGCACGGTCGACGCGACTGCGCTTTGCGGGCGGATGTCAGGGTTCAACGGCGTGATCAGGACCTCACGCCCATTGGCTGCGGCGCTCACATCTTGACGGCCGGGTCCCCGCCCATGCTGAGCCAGGCACACGCCCGACGGCAGGACGGTCGATGAGCAGCACTCTGTTCCATGCCGTCTACGCGTCGGTGGTGTTCGTGGTCTGCTACGTGCTGATCACCACCGAGCGCTTCAACAAGACCAAGATCGCGCTGGCCGGCGCGATCCTGATGTTCTTCTTGCCGCCGATCAACTCCGATGAGGTCTTCTACGCCCGCGACACCGGGGTCAACTGGGACGTCCTGTTCCTGCTCCTCGGCATGATGATCATCGTCGGCGTCGTGCGTCAGACCGGCGCGTTCGAATACGTGGCGATCTGGTCTGCCAAGCGCGCCAAGGGATCCCCGCTGCGGATCATGATTCTGCTCATCCTGGTCACCGCGCTCGGAACGGCGGTTCTGGACAACGTCACCACGGTGCTGTTGATCGCCCCGGTCACCCTGCTGGTGTGTGACCGGCTTGCGGTCACCGCCGCGCCATACCTCATCGTGGAGGCGATCGCCGCCAACATCGCCGGTGCGGCAACCCTGGTCGGCGACCCGACCAGCATCATCATCGGTACCGGGGCGCACCTGAGCTTCATCGAGTTCAGCGCCAACATGGCGCCCGCGGTCCTGCTCGTGCTCGTCGCCTTGATAGCGATGCTGCCGCGCCTGTTCCCGGGCTTCTTCGTCGTCGATCCTGAACGGGTCGCCGATGTCATGTTGCTGGACGAACGCGAAGCGATCCGTGATCCCAAGCTGCTCATGCAATGCGGGTTCGTCCTCGCGTTGGTGTTCACCGGATTCGTTGTGCACCGGCAGATCCACATGGAGCCCTCATTGGTGGCCATGGTCGGCGCCGGTTTGCTGATCGTGATTTCGGGTCTGGAACGGGAGTTCTACCTGGCCAGCGTCGAATGGGAAACGCTGCTGTTCTTCGCCGGCCTGTTCGTGATGGTGGGGGCTCTGGTGCGGACGGGTGTCATCAAGGAGTTGGCAACGGTGGCCAGCAACTTCGCCCGCGGCGATGCGTGGACGGCAACAATGCTGATCCTCACCATCTCCTTCACGTTGGGCAGCTTCATCAACAACGTTCCGTACGCCGCCGCGATGACACCGATCGTCGGACAATTCGCCGACTCGATCCCCGGGCATGCGGGCTCGGGCGTGCTGTGGTGGGCCCTGCTACTGGGCACCGTGATGGGCGGCAACCTCACCCCGGTCGGCGCCAGCGCGAACATCGTCGCGGTCGGGATCGCGAAACGAGCAGGCCATCCCGTCTCGTTCTGGGACTTCACCAAACGCGGCGCGGTCGTGACCGCGGTGTCATTTGTGATTTCCCTCGGCTATTTGTGGCTGCGCTACTTCGCCTAGAGCCGCGATTTGGTCGTAAGGTGGCCTCGTGCGAGCAGAGGATCTCGACGAGCAGTTCCCCATCGTGCAGGTGGATTCTGAAGCCTTGGACGCTGCCCGCTTGATTGCTGAGCACGGTCTGCCGGGCCTCATCGTCACTGACGCGTCTCGAAAGCCTTGCGCGGTGCTGCTGGCTTCCGAGATGCTGCGCTTTGTACTACCGCGCTACGTGCAGGATGACATCACGCTGGCCGGTGTCCTGGGCGTCGCACTGGCCGACAACGCCAGCGAGAATTTGGCGGGCAAGACGGTAGGCGATGTGCTGCCAAAACAACCGCGCGCAGTCCCCTCGGTCAATGCGCGCGATGGTGTCATCAAGGTGGCCGCAGAAATGGCGCAGCAGCGAAGTCCTCTGATCGCCGTGATCGAAAATGGAAAGTTGCACGGTGTGATCACCGCCGCACGCCTGCTGGCGGCGGCGCTCAAATCTTGAGTGCCACTTCAGGGCCCACGTTGCGGAAACGGCTGTGTTCGAATGCCGTTCCGAACGCAACCTAAGAATACGCTTACACCCATCCCCGTAACTGAATGCTCTCGGGGGAAGTACTGTTGCGGTGTGCGGGCAGAGGATCTCGACGAGAAGTTCCCAGTGGTCAACATCGACTCGAATGCGTTGGATGCAGTCCGTCTGCTCGCTGAGCATCGACTGAACGGATTGGTGGTCGTCACCGACACCTCCGAGACGCCATTTGCGGTGCTGCCGGCCTCGCAAGTCGTGCGTTTCATCGTGCCCGGTTACGTGCAGGACGACCCCGGGCTGGCCAGCGTGGTCACCGAGTCGATGGCCGATCACGCGGCGGAGAAGCTGAGCGGCAAGACGATCCGCGACATGCTGCCGAAGCAGCGCCAGCACATCCCCGTGGCCGAGGCCGATGACACCATCATCGAGGTGGCGGAGGTCATGGCGCGGCTGCGCAGTCCGCTGGTCGCCGTGGTCAAAGACGGCCGGCTACACGGTGTGATCACCGCGTCCCGGTTGCTGGCCGCCGCGCTCAAAGAATAGCCAAGCATCTGCGGGAGTGGCGATATCGAACGCCCACACGCCAAGCGCGCCTGAATATCTCATAACGCCGGGGTAAACCGTCACGGAGTTGATGACGTATACCGGCGCCGGGAGATCCTGTTATAGGCTCTTCGAGTGCCGAAGACGTCGTGGAGGGGCTCCCGGTCGTGAGCACCGAGGCCGAAGTTCTAGAAGATTGATCGGGCGTCGAGGCCGGCGCCGATGACCTATTTCGCGATCGCGGTGTTCGTCGCCGCCTACGCGGCCATCATCAGCGAACGCTTTAATAACGCTACCGTCGCACTCGTCGGCGCGGGTCTGATGATCCTGCTACCGGTGATCGAGGCCCGGGACGTTTTCTACTCGCAAGCCAGCGGAATCGACTGGGACGTAATCTTTTTGATGCTGGGCATGATGATCATCGTCAGCGTCTTACGCCAGACCGGGATATTCGAATACACAGCAATCTGGGCCGTGAAACGCGCCAACGGATCCCCACTACGGATCATGATCCTGCTGACACTGGTCATGGCACTCGCCTCGGCGGTGCTGCCCAACGTGGTCTCGGTGCTGCTCATCGCGCCGGTCACCCTGCTGGTCTGCGACCGTTTGGCCATCAACCCGGTACCGCTGCTGATGGCCGAAGTGTTCGCCTCCAACATCGGTGGTACGGCAACACTGGTCGGCGACCCACCCAACATCATCATCGGCGCACGGAAAGGTCTCTCGTTCAACGCGTTTCTGATCAACATGGCGCCCATCGTGATCATCGTCATGCTTGCCTTCGTGGCGATGATGCCGCTGATGTTTCGCGGCCTGTCGCCGGTGGACCTCGAGCGGATCAACGAAGTCATGGCAGTGGACGAGCGCGATGCCCTTCAGAACCGCCCGCTGCTGATCAAATGCGCCGCCGTCATGGTCGTCGTTTTCGCGGGTTTCATCGTCTCCGAAGCCATCCACCTCCAACCATCGCTGGTGGCACTGCTGGGCGCCGGCATCCTCATCCTCACCTCCAAGTTGGAGCAGTCGGACTACCTGGCCAGCGTCGAATGGGACACGCTGCTATTCATGGTCGGCCTGTTCATCATGGTTGGCGCGCTGTTCAAAACCGGCGTGATCAAAACACTCGGCCAAATGGCAGCAGACGCCACCGGCGGCAATGTGCTGTTGACGACGATGCTGATCCTCGGCGTTTCGATGTTGTTGTCCGGCATCATCGACAACGTGCCGTACGTCGCCACCATGACGCCGATCGTCAGCCATCTGGCGTCGGTCATTCCAGGTCAGGCACACCACGACGTCATGTGGTGGTCATTGGCTCTCGGTGGCGACCTCGGTGGCAATCTCACCGCCGTGGGATCCAGCGCCAACATCGTCATGGTCGGCATCGCGCTGAAGTCGGGTCACCCGATCTCTTTCTGGCAATTCACCCGCAAGGGTGTGCTGGTGACCGCGATGTCGACCATCCTGTGCGCGCTGTATCTATGGCTGCGCTACTTCGTCCTCAGCTAACCGCTCGAGACGGTGATCCGCTAAGAGCGCGTAAAGATTTGACGGCGCTCGCGCTGATGAGTGTCGATAATTCGTGCGATACCTGCGGCTTTCGGCCGACCGAACGACGCGGCGGCAAAGGTGGCCGGGATACTTAATATAGGGTTAGCGCGTGCACGCAGGAGAGATCGTCGACGAGTTCCCGTTTGTCGACATCGACTCTCCTGCACGCGATGCGGTCCGACTGCTCGCCGAACACCGCCTGACTGGACTCGTGGTCGTCACCGACAGCTCCGACAAGCCCTACGCGGTGTTACCGGCCTCCCAGGTGGTTCGCTTTCTCGTGCCCGCCTACGTCCAAGATGACCCCGGACTGGCCCGGGTGCTGACCGAATCGATGGCCGACCACGCGGCAGACAAGCTGAACGGCAAGACAATCCGCGACCTGCTACCCAGAAAGGCGGAGCAAATACCGGTCGTCGACGCCGATGACACCATCCTCGAAGTGGCGGCGATCATGTCGCGCATGCACAGCCCGTTGGTGACCGTGGTCAAAGAGGGCAAACTGCACGGGGTAATCACCGCATCGCGCCTCCTAGCCGAGGTGTTGAAACAGGGACCGGGCATCTGATGGAGCTGCGACGATGACTGCAACAACGATCCAGATGTACTTCGCCGTAGCGGTGTTTGTCATCTCGTACGCGTTCATCATCAGCGAACGGTTCAACAAGACGACGGTCGCACTGGTCGGTGCGGGCTTGATGATCATCCTGCCTGCGGTCGATGCACCCGATGTGTATTACTCCCAGGAAACCGGAATCGACTGGGACGTCATCTTTTTGATGCTGGGCATGATGATCATCGTCAGCATCCTGCTCCAGACCGGGATATTCGAATACGCCGCGATTTGGGCCGCCAAGCGCGCCAACGGGTCTCCGGTGCGCATCATGATCTTGCTAACCCTGGTCATGGCGGTGGCTTCGGCCCTGCTACCCAACGTGGTCTCGGTGCTGTTGATCGCACCGGTCACCTTGCTGGTGTGTGACCGCCTGGCGATCAAC
>DATAZN010000115.1:0-2870 GCA_036272035.1 Mycobacterium sp.
AAGTCGACTCGGCGCTGGCCCAGTTCCCCGAATCGATTTTCAATTCCATCTCCGACGCGTTGACGAACCTCGTCGCCACCGAGGCCGGCGCGCAGGCGGGCATGACCCTCAGCGATGCTCTCGCGACGTTGTTCTAGGTCACAGGTCAGCATGCGGCTCGGTTATCGCCTCTACGTCATCGCAGGCGTCGCGCTCATCGGCGCCGGCGCCGTCGTCATCACCCCGACTCTGAAGCCGGTTCCCGAGGTCCGCGTGGCCCGCATCAAGCTGACCTCCGGCGACGCGCAAGACATCGTCATCGACATCGTGCGGCACGGTCAGCGACTGCCTCCTTTCAACGAAGTTGTCACCCCATCCCCGGACTACCCAGGACCTCCGCTCAGTGATCTCGGTCAGCTGCAGGCGCAGGACGTTGGAAACCAACTGTTCAACGAGCTGGGTCAACACGTAGCCGGAATTTTTTCCGGGCAGTCCATCAGGGACTTGGACACCGCGGCGCCGTTCGCAACGCTCGAGCACATGAGTGATGCGGTACAGGTACTGCCCGGGCTCAACGAGCTCGACAGCGGCATTTACGCGGGCGACTCGCTCGACAGCCTTGGCGGATACCTGTACCAAGTGACCCCGTTTCTGTGGACAACGTTCGGATTGGTTTCGGTGCCTATCCCCGGTTCCAGTGACGTCAACGGGATCGTCTCCGATAGCAAGTTCACCGATGCTGTGGACGCGATGTACAACGCCGCCATGGCTAACCCGGTCGTCAGTGCAGACGGCCAGATCACCGATATTGCCTTCAACAACGAGGCTGATGTCGCTTCCTGGGTGGCGCTGAACGTCAAAAACCCCGATATACCAATCCTGTTGACCGGAACCATTCAACAATTCCTCAATCCGGACGGTGACGGCAATGCTTTGCTGCCCGGCGGCGGGGTGGTCGAAATCGAGGGCAACCCCACCGACGGCTGGACGCTGGTCAGCTGGGACGGCCAACCCGTTCCCGCGGATCCGGGATTGCTGACGCAGTTGGTCATGGACTTGCGCGACCTCATCATCGCGCCGCAAACGGCTGCGTGGAACATCTACGAGGCCGCCCTGGGCGGCGATCCGACAACGCTTGAGACTGCTTTTCAGGCTGGCGTGCAAAGCATCGACGCGGCGTTGGTTCAGTTCCCCGAATCGGTGATCAACGACATCGTGGATGCTTCGCAGAACCTCGCTACCGAGACCGGCGCACAGGCGGCGGGCGATGCGGGGATGAGCCTCAGCGACGTTTTCGCGTCGTTGTTCTAGCGTCACGATTTCGGCAGCACGACCGGAATCCGACCCACCCAGGACGAGGTCGGCACCGAATACCTCTTCGCGAGTATGAGGAGGATCACGGTGACCTATCCCAGCGTCGACGATCTGCCCGAAGAGGCCACCTCCACGTTGCTCGGCGTCTGTAGCCAGCTCTCCCAGTCGCGGCATCCGGGCCTGGCGCGGTGGGCCGCGTCGGTGTCGGATGCTCTGCTGGTGCGGTTGGTGACGGTGACCACCGGAGTTCACCTCGACGGCACCACGACCGAACCCGGCCAGCCGCTGGCCAAGCTCCACGCCGCGGAGCTCGAAGGGCTGTACTCAGTCCTGCTCGCCGGCGCTGAGGCCAGCGACGACGAATCAACGGCCCGGTGGTGCACCCGCATGAGCCGGCTCATCGTCGCCGAGGTCTACCGCCGCGAACTGGAGCAGGCCGCGATCGACGCCAAGGTGGAGGCGATCCTCGCCGAGGAACGGCGGATTGCCTATCTCGCGTGGTTAGAAGGCCCGCTCGCCGGCTGATACCGCCGGTGGTCTCGTTTTCAAAAAAGAGTCAGACCAGCCGATGAGGCTGGTGTGACGGGTGTGTCGGTCGCTGAACAACTACACCCTGTAGTCGGACCACTCCCAGCGGCTGGGACACTGGAGCACGTGCATACCGAGGTCTCGTCGAAGCTGTTTGACGCCGCCTGCGCGGTCATTCCGGGCGGGGTGAACTCGCCGGTGCGGGCGTTCAAGGCAGTCGGCGGCACCCCCCGCTTCATCACCGAGGCCGGCGGCTACTGGCTGACCGACGCCGACGGCAACCGCTACGTCGACCTGGTCTGCTCGTGGGGACCGATGATCCTCGGCCACGCGCACCCGTCGGTGGTAGAAGCCGTCACCAAGGCCGCCGCCGCTGGCCTGTCGTTCGGGGCCCCGACCCCCGCCGAAAGCGAACTGGCCGCCGAGATCATCGACCGGGTGGCGCCGGTTGACCTGATCCGGTTGGTCAACTCCGGCACCGAGGCAACCATGAGCGCCGTGCGACTGGCCCGCGGATTCACCGGCCGCGCCAAGATCGTCAAGTTCTCCGGCTGCTACCACGGTCACGTCGACGCGTTGCTGGCCGACGCCGGCTCCGGGGTCGCGACGCTGGGCCTGCCGTCCTCGCCGGGAGTCACCGGTGCGACCGCTGCTGACACGATTGTCTTGCCCTACAATGACATTGACGCCGTACAGCAGACTCTTGATCAGTTCGGTGACCAGATCGCGGCCGTGATCACCGAGGCCAGCCCCGGGAATATGGGCGTCGTGCCGCCCGCGCCGGGCTACAACGCCGCGCTGCGGGCGATCACCGCCAAGTATGGCGCGCTGTTGATCGTGGACGAGGTGATGACCGGGTTCCGGGTCAGCCGAAGCGGTTGGTACGGAATCGATCCGGTCGACGCCGACCTGTTCACCTTCGGCAAGGTGATGAGCGGCGGACTGCCCGCCGCGGCCTTCGGTGGGCGCGCCGAGGTGATGCAACGGCTCGCGCCGCTGGGCCCGGTGTATCAGGCCGGCACGCTGTCCGGTAACCCGGTCGCGGTCGC
>DATAZN010000116.1:0-6996 GCA_036272035.1 Mycobacterium sp.
CTTGATCAGCATCGGTTGCGTGATGCGTTGTATGCGGTGGTGCATCGGCATCCGCATTTGGTGGCCCGGTTTTCGGGGCAGTTCGACGAGCCGGTGCAGATCGTTCCGGCTGATCCCTGGGTGCCGTGGCGCTATGTCGACATCGACGCCGAGGGTGGCGATGTCGGGGTGGATGAGCTGGTGGAGCGGGTGTGTGCCGCCGAGCGTGCCGCAGTGTGTGAGCTCGGTGATCAGCCGGTGTTTCGGGCGGTGTTGATCCGCCTAGGCGATGATGCGCACCGATTTGTGTTGACCAATCACCACATCGTGATGGATGGCTGGTCGCTGCCCATCCTGGTGCGGGAAGTATTCGCCGCCTACGGCGGGGCGCGGCTGCCCGCGGCCGGGCCCTATCGCCGGTTTGTATCTTGGCTGGCCGGCCGGGACGGTGACGCCGCCCGCGCGGCCTGGGGTCAGGTGCTGGCCGGTTTCGGCATCCCCACCTTGGTGGGCCCACCGGGCCGGGTGGGGCTGGGGCGGCGCGCGGTGGCCTCGTTTCAGGTGCCGCCCCAGATCACCGCCGCGGTCAGCGAGCTGGCCCGCTCATCGCACACCACCGTCAACATCGTGCTCCAAGGCGCCTACGCCCAACTGCTGTGCGCGATGACCGGTCGCCATGATGTCGCCTTCGGCACCACGGTCTCGGGCCGCCCGGCCGAGCTGCCCGGCGCCGAGGCGATGGTGGGACTGTTGATCAACACGGTGCCGGTGCGGGCGGCCATCACCACCGCCACCACCACCACCGACCTGCTCGACCAGCTACACCGCGCCCACAATCACACCTTTGAACATCAACACCTCGCGCTAAGCGACATCCACCGCATCACCGGACAGGAACGATTGTTCGACACCGTCTTCGTCTACGAGAATTACCCGATCGACACCGCCCTGGGCTCCGGCGTCGCCGGGTTGGCGGTCACGGAATTCACCCACCGCGAGTACAACCACTACCCGCTGGCGATCCAAGCCCTACCCGGCACCGAACTGGGCCTGCGCGCCGAATACGACACCAACGTGTTCGACACCGCCGCCATCGACACCCTGTTCCAGCGTTTCAGCCAGCTGTTGGCCGCCATGACCACCGACCCCACCACGGCGCTGTCGTCGATCGATGTGCTTGACCCCGGCGAACACACCCGGCTGGATGAGATCGGTAATCGGCTGGCGCTGACCGCGCCCGCTCCGGCGCCGGTGTCGATCCCGGCGGTGTTCGCCACGCAGGTAGCCCGCACCCCCCACGCGGTAGCGGTCACCTACGGGCAGCAGTGCCTGACCTACCGGGAACTCGATGCGGCCGCGAACCGGTTGGCCCACCTGCTGACCGGCCACGGCGCGCGCCCCGGTACCCGGGTCGCGCTGCTGATGTCACGCTCAGCCCAAGCGATCGTGGCGATCCTGGCAGTGTTGAAGACCGGGGCAGCCTACCTGCCGATCGACCCCGCACTACCCGACCCGCGCATCGACTTCATGCTCGACGACGCCACCCCGATCGCCGCGATCACCACCACCGAGCTACACCCCCGCCTACACGGACGCGACCTCGCCGTCATCGACATCAACGACCCCACCCTGGGCACCCAACCCGACACCGCACCACCACCCCCAGACCCCCACGACATCGCCTACCTGATCTACACCTCAGGCACCACCGGGGTGCCCAAAGGCGTCGCCATCACCCACCACAACGTCACGCGACTGCTAGAAGCGTTGGACGTGGAACTGTCGCCGGGGCAGGTGTGGTCGCAATGGCATTCCTTGGCTTTCGACGTCTCGGTCTGCGAGATCTGGGGAGCCCTCTTGCGCGGTGGGCGACTGGTGGTGGTGCCCGAATCGATGGCGCGCTCGCCAACCGACTTTCACGCCCTGCTCGTCGCAGAACACGTCACCGTCTTGAGCCAAACCCCGTCCGCGTTTTATGAGTTGCAAACAGCTGATGTGCTCCAGCCCGAGCTGGGACGTCAGCTCAAGCTTGAGGCTGTGGTGTTCGCCGGTGAAGCGCTGGAGCCCAAGCGCCTTGAGACGTGGCGGAACAATCACGCTGGCTTACCGCGCTTACTCAACCTATATGGCACCACCGAGACGACGGTGCATGCCTCGTTCCGAGAAATCATCGGCGGCGATCTCGACAGCACTGTCAGCCCAATCGGGGTGCCATTGGCCCATCTCGGATTTTTCGTGCTCGATGCGGGGTTGCGGCCGGTGCCCGCGGGCGTAGTCGGGGAGCTGTATGTAGCGGGTCATGCTGTGGGGCTTGGGTATTGGCGGCGGGGGGGCGTGACCGCCTCGCGGTTCGTGGCATGCCCGTTCGGGGCGCCGGGAACACGGATGTATCGCACCGGGGATCTGGTGTCCTGGGGCGCCGACGGCCAACTGCGCTATGTGGGGCGCGCCGATGAGCAGGTCAAGATCCGCGGGTATCGCATCGAGCTCGGGGAAGTCCAGACAGCACTGAATGCGCTGGACGGCGTGCAGCAGGCAGTGGCGATCACCCGCGAAGACCGGCCGGGTGACAAGCGCCTGGTCGGCTACATCACCGGGACAGCGGATCCGGCCGCCGCGCGTGCCGCGCTGGCCCACCGGCTCCCGGCGTACATGGTTCCGGCCGCGGTGGTGGCGCTGCCCACGCTGCCGTTGACCGTCAACGGCAAACTCGACCGACGGGCCCTGCCGGCACCGGAATACCAGGATGTCGATCGCTACCGAGCTCCGGCAGATCCGATCGAGCAGACCCTGGCCGGCATCTACGCCCAGATCCTGGGCGTAGAACGGGTCGGGGTCGATGACTCCTTTTTCGACCTGGGCGGCAATTCGCTGTTAGCAATGCGGCTGGCGACCCGGATCGTGACTGAACTGGGCGTCGACGTCCCCGTCCAAACAATCTTCGACGAGCCCACCGTGGCCAGGCTGGCCCAAAAGATCAGACCGCAAGCCGAACAACCAGCGGAGAGCGGGCTGACGCCGCGCCAATTGCCCTACAGCCTTGGCAGCCACCTCGCTGTACCAACCTCGATCAACGCGTCGTCCATTGGAAGCTTGAGCCAACAGTTGCGCAGACATCCGAGCCCGGTGAGAGAAGTTCCCACCACAAGGCCGGGCCAAGGTACGGACCTCTAGCTGACAGGCCGATTAGATCAGCCGAAAGACAGCGGATCAGATGTCGATGGTCTGCGGCTGCTACCACGTACCTGGCAGCAGGCGATAGCGAACCTTCTGGCTGTACTCGCGGTATCCGGTCAACTCTTCCTGGAGCAGCTTCTCCTCGTCGCGGATGCGCAAGGCGAGCACGATCAGGCCGGGTACGACGAAGACGAGTCCCAAGTAAGAACCGAGCGCAAGGGGGATGCCGACCATCATGATCACATTGCCGGTGTACATGGGATGCCGCACCAGCCCATACAGACCGGTGGAGACGACGTCTTGGCCTGCCTGCACCTGGACGGTTGCGGCCGCATAGCTGTTCTGAACGATCACCAACGCCACCACACCGAGTCCTACGGCGACCAGAGCATCACCGACCAGGCAGATTGCCGTTGGCACCGACGACCAGCCGAAGCGATGGTCAAGGACGCTGACAACGACCATCGCTGCCAGCGACAAGTACAAGCCGGCAATAACGACCTGCTGCGCCGCCCGAGTCTCGGCTGTCGGACCCCCACGCATCCGACCCTGAAGCGCAACGGGATTTGTGCGCAGCAGATAGATAGGGGGAATCCACACCGAAATGGCGACCACCACAAGAAAAACCCATGCTTGCCAGTAATTGAAGGTGCCGGCCGGGACAAACAGCATCAGCCCGAATGCTGCGAACTCGGCAAGACCGAAGACCAACAACTTAGGAATGGTTTTCACCGATCCTCCTTCATCGCTTCGGTACCACGTGCGAACAGTGCACCAACATAGTTCAACTTGTGTCAAACACGCGTGCCGCTGCCGTGTAAGGAGTAAATTTCGCGTCATTCGGGGGCCCGCGTAAGAGCGGCGACCGTGGCCACCCGCTGGGTGCGCCCACGGGAAAGGAAGACCGATGAGCCACCCGATTCGTAGCGGTCGAATAGGCGTGCTGGCGGTTGGACTGGGCATCGGGGCGGCATTGGCCTCCACCCCGCAGATCGCCTCGGCCGACCCGTCTGCCGATCCGTTTTCGTGGGCCGACCAAGTGCTGAGTGGTCTTGCAGTCCCCGCCGACCCGACATCGCCGTTGGACATGCAGATCTCCATCAGCGGGATTGACTTGTTCTCCACCGTCGACAACACCGCCACAGCCAACTCTGGCTTCGGCGACATCGCGATCGCGATCGGCAACGGCGCCAACGCAAACGCCAGCGGCGGCATACTTGACTTCGCGTTTGCCAACGGCACAGACAGTACCGCCGGCGCCGGGTTGGCCGGCAACTTTGACATCGCATTCGCCAACGGAGACAACAGCGACGCCGGGGCCGGGGTGAGCGGAAATTTTGACATCGCCGCCGCGGACGGCGCCGGCAGTACCGCCGGCGCCGGGATCGGCAGCAACTTTGACATCGCCACCGCCATCGGCATCGGCAGCAAGTCCGACGCCGGAGTTGGCGGTGGGCTTGACATCGCCACCGCTGTTGGCGCCGGAAGCAGCGCCAACGCCGGATTGGGCCAATTCGATGCTGCCACCGCCGTCGGCGCCGGCAGCAGTGCAAGCACCGCGGGCAACCTTGACACCGCATTCGTCAACGGCATCGACAGTGAGGCCTCCGCCGGGGGCGGCAGCGTTGACATCGCACTCGCCAATGGCAACAACCTCGACGCCATCGCCAACGGCGGCTCTGACGCGGCGATCGTCTCGGGCACCAACGCCGAGGCCGAGGCTATCGGCATCGGCGACATCGCCTCCGTCGTCAATACTGGCAGCGCGTTCGATGAGGCCGTTGCCGGGGGCGCTATTCCCTTCAGCGACAATAACCTCGCCCTGATCATCGGCACCGGGAGCACCGCCTTGGCCGGCGCCGACCCCACCACAGCCGGCGATTGGGACCTCGCCGCCGTCTTCGGCGACATGCTGCACGCAAGCGCCACCGGCGGCAACTTCCTGCTCGACATACTGCCCTCGCTGTAGTGCCGACTGGGTCGCCGCGGGGTTAGGTTTACCTCCATGGCGCGCAAAGCCTTTGCCCACGATGCTGTGGTCTCGATGCAGACCGGTGACAGTCCCAATGCTCTTGGCGGCGCGATCACGCAGGCGTTGTGCGGCGGCTGGGACCATCCGCCGCCGTGCCCGCTCGCGCCGCATTACGTAACCAATGTCGCCGAGGGTGAAACCGTCACGCTGCGTGTGCTTTTCGCGACCGAACCGGCTAACGAGCAGCGGGTGCGTTCACTCATCGGCGAGGCACTTGCCACCGGGGAGTTGACTGTTCCGGACGGCGGCGTGGCGCACTGGCAGCTGCGGTCAGCTTCCGCGGGCAGTGTCCGCGCCGACGAAGAAGACCTCGCCGCCGACCTGATCGCGCATTGAAACGCTAGTGTCGCGCGCCCAGGCGGCGACCAGGTGTGAACCGGACCGGCATGGAGTGCATGTTGTTGATCAGCGTCGACGGCATCCGTTCGATTGGTCCGGCCAACTCCATGTTCTTCATCCGGCTCAACACCTCCGATACGAGGGCCGTCATCTCCACCCGGGCCAGGTTCGCGCCGAGGCAGAAATGGGCGCCGCCGCCGCCAAACGCCAAGTGCGGGTTGGGCTTACGAGTCACATCGAAGCGTTCGGGATCGATGAAGTGGGCCTCGTCCCGATTGGCCGACGGGTAGAACATCGCGACCCGGTCGCCTTCCTTCACGGGCACCCCGCGTAGTTCGGTGTCTTTCGTGGCCGTGCGGAAGAATGCGATGAACGTGGTGACATAGCGAAGCATCTCTTCAACCGCGGTCGGCAGCAGCGATGGATCCGCCTCCAGCTTGACCCGCTCCTCCGGATAATCCATCAAGGCGCACATGCTGCCGGCGACCAGGTTACGGGTCGTGTCGCCGCCCGCATTGATCAGCAGCAGGAACAAGAAATTGAACTCCCTTTCGCTGAGGCGCTGCCCGTCGACCTCGGCATGCAGCAGCGATGTCGCGATGTCATCGGCAGGATCCGCTCGTTTGCGGGCCACGAGTTCCGTTGAGTACCTGAACATCTCGGCGCCCGCCCTGATGGCGCGAGAGCCACCTATCGAACCGGTGTTCATGATCTCGGTCAGCTCGTAAAGGCGGTAGCCGTCTTCCAGCGGAATGCCGAGCATTTCGGCAATGACGTATGAGGGCAGCGCCCCGGCGACCTCGGTGACGAAGTCGCACTCGCCCCGCTCGATGACGCTGTCGACCACGTCGCGCGCCATGTCCGTAATGCGTTCATTGAGCTTCGCTACCTGGCGCGGCTTGAAGCCCTTGCTTGCCAGAGCGCGCAGCGCGGTGTGCCGCGGCGGGTCCATCGTCAGCATCATCACGCCCCGCTGGTCGGCGATGTCGTCGGGACCGGGCACGTCGAAGTACACCCCCTTCGCCTCCGATGACCACGTGGTGCTGTCACGGGACACGGCATGGACCTCGTCGTAGCCGGTGAGCGCGAAGAACCCAGGCCCATCGTTGTAGGGGTGCCACGCGACGGGTGCGCACTCGCGGAGCTTCCGGAACGCATCGAAGGGTATTCCCGACGCGTATGTGTCCGGATCGCCGAGGTCGACACCGCCGATGCTGATTGCGTCTTCGGTCACGCCCTACCTCCTCCGCGGTGATCATCGCGCTCCGAACAGCCGGCGTAGCCGGTCGAGAGTACAACCGTGCCGGACCCGTTCGGGTCAACCTCGCCCGGCAAGGTGATCATGGGCTCGCCGTAATCGTCGCGGTGCCAAGGGAATCCACCGATCCCACTTTCTCCGGCCAGATCCGCCCGTATCACACGGGCGACTTGACGAGGCTTTCGATTACCTGCGCGATGTTGTGTACGGA
>DATAZN010000117.1:0-26537 GCA_036272035.1 Mycobacterium sp.
ATCCGTCGCGGCACGCCGATCGAGAAGATGGCGCAGCTCAAGCCGGCCTTCAAGGAAGACGGCGTGATCCACGCCGGCAACTCCAGCCAGATCTCCGACGGATCGGCGGCGTTGCTGTTCATGACGGCGGAGAAGGCGAAGGAGTTGAGGCTCACCCCGATCGCCCGGGTGCACACCGCCACCCTGGCCGGCGCCGACCCGGTGATCATGCTGACCGCCCCGATCCCGGCCACCCAGAAGGCGTTGAAGCGTTCCGGCCTGAAGCTGGAAGACATCGGCGTGTTCGAGGTCAACGAGGCCTTCGCGCCGGTGCCGCTGGCCTGGCTGAAGGACATCGGCGCCGACGAGAAGAAGCTCAACCCCAACGGCGGCGCGATCGCGCTCGGCCACCCGCTCGGCGGATCCGGTGCCCGGATCATGACCACGATGCTGTATCACATGCGAGACAAGGGAATTCGTTACGGTTTGCAGACCATGTGTGAGGGCGGCGGCCAGGCCAACGCCACCATCGTGGAACTGCTGTGACCGACGCCGCGGTGCTCACCGAGCGCCGGGGTGATGTCCTCATCATCACGATCAACCGGCCCGAGGCGCGCAACTGCGTCAACGGCGCGGTCAGCATCGGTGTCGGTGAGGCGCTCGAGGAGGCGCAGCACGACGCCGATGTGCGGGCGGTGGTGATCACCGGTGCCGGTGACAAATCCTTCTGCGCCGGAGCGGATCTCAAGGCGATTTCGCGCCGCGAGAATCTGTATCACCCCGACCACGGTGAGTGGGGCTTCGCCGGTTACGTCCACCATTTCATCGACAAGCCGACGATCGCCGCGGTTAACGGCACGGCGCTGGGTGGTGGTACCGAGCTGGCCCTGGCCAGCGATCTGGTGGTGGCCGAAGAACGCGCGCAGTTCGGTCTGCCGGAGGTCAAGGTGGGCCTGCTCGCCGGCGCGGGAGGCGTGTTCCGGATCGCACAGCAGCTGCCGCGCAAGGTCGGGATGCAGATGCTGCTCACTGGCGAGCCGATCAGCGCCGCCGAGGCCGCGACCTGGGGGCTGATCAACGAGGTTGTCCCGGACGGCACCGTCTTGGAAGCCGCACTGGCGCTGGCCAAGCGGATCACCGTCAACGCGCCGCTGTCGGTGCAGGCCAGCAAGCGCGTCGCCTGTGGTGCCGACGACGGCGTCATCCCGGATGAGGAGCCCGCCTGGGCGCGCACCGTACGCGAGTTCGGCACGTTGCTGAGAACCGAGGATGCCAAGGAAGGCCCGCTGGCATTCGCCGAGAAGCGTCCGCCGGTCTGGAAGGCTCGGTAATCAATAGTCGAGCGGCATCAGGTGGTCGACGGGACTAACGATGCGGCCACCGACGATCGGTACGCACTCGTCAGGCAACTCGCCGGTTACTGCGACACCTTCGCGGTCCAATTCGTCGAGAAACCGTGGTAATTCGTTCATCGCCCCGGACGGCAGGTCGTGGATTACCACCACTGTGTGTTCTTGGGCCCGGACGTCGGTTAGCGCGCGATCGACCCATCCGACCGGATCGGCCCAATCGCGCGGCACGCTGTTCCATAACACGCAGGTGTGTTCGCCGCTAACCAGATAGGTGACCGCACTGCGGTTAAGGCACCTTCGGTCGAGCTGCCCCTCGGTGCCCCAGGGGCGAAAGAGGAAGCTCTCGCCGGTAAATTCGCGCAAAACATCGCGTGCCGTGGCGATTTCGGCAATGGTTTCCTGCTCACGCAGCTCGCCGAGTGGTCGGCCATGGGTAAGCGAGTGATTGCCCACCCGGTGACGATCGCCAACCATTCGTGTGAGCAGGGCGCGCGCTGCGGGGTCTCCTTCTACGCGGTTGGCGACGACGAAAAAGATCGCGCGGAGTGACCGCTCCGCGAGGATGTCGAGCACCTGGTCGGTCACACCGGGCGTCGGTCCGTTGTCGAAAGTGAGTGTGACCCGTCTACCTCGCGGCACAGCGTTGGGTGACCTCTCTAACTCTGACGCCGAGGCGCTCGTCCCTCCCCTCAGGGGACGAGTGCGTCAACTGGCAACGCTAGCTCTGAGTTGTCGCCATTTAGCTGCTAACTGATCGATCAGTCAGCTACTGTAGCCCGGACCACTGGTACCCGACAACGGAGACTTCGTCGACCACGCCCGAGCCGACTCCATCCGCTGCGACAAACGCCCGAATGCGTATCCTCGCGGCGGCTTTCGCGTGCTTCTGCGAGTTTGGTTACGAGAAATCCTCGATGAAGCGGATCGCCTTACGCGCCGGTGTCTCGCAACCCCTGCTTCACCACCACTTCGATACCAAAGAACGGCTGCTCCAGTTGGCGATTGGCAAGATGGCCGCTGACATCTTCTCGACGGCAGCCGACCTGTTACCGCGGCGCGGATCTGTCGTTGAACGACTGGATGCTGCAAAAGAACTGCTGTACGCGCTCTTCGTCAACAATCTGGTCGCCGCGTCTTTCACCGTGGAATTCGCCGCGGCGGCAAACCACAATGAGTCCCTCAGACAAGCCTATTCGGACCATCAGCAAACCCAACGGCGGAATGTCGCGCGCTTCATCGAAGATCTAACTCCCGGAGCAGAGTCCGACTTATCCGTCGGGCTCATCGAGACATTCCTTCTCGGGATGGCGATGCGCCGTCCCTTCACCAACGATGAAACCGCATTCCGGGCCGAGTTCGACGCCCACGCTCAACTGTTGATCAACCATCTCATGGCCCAAGGAACGGAGCGGTCAGCGCCATGACGACCGTCGAGCCGGAAGGCGCGCTTGAGTCCCGAGTTGACGGGAGCATTGCCGGCAGCAAAGGCAGGCCCCTCTTCCTGACACGTTACGAGCATCCGAACGCCCAGTACACGCTAGTTCTCGTGCATGGCACAGCGGGCTACAGCGCGGCATACCACGATTTCGCCGAGCAATTCCGGCGCCGATTTCCGGCGACCGTTTGGGCCTTCGACTTGACCGGCCACGGGCGCACCCCCGGCCCGCGAGGCGTCTTCACCTTTGATGACTTCCTTGAGGACGTTCGGGCTGTGGCCGACCACGCGGCCGAACGCACCGGCGTTCCGGTGGTGCTGCACGGGGCCAGTCAGGGCGGCGAAATTGCATTTCACGCGCTCGCCCGGTGCCCGCGGGTGGCCGGAGCCGTATGCATGAACATCTTGCTGAACGACGAGCTGCAGATGAACCGGGCGATTCGGTTGATGCGTTCACCGATGATGGATCGTCTGGCCCGCGGTCTTGGCGACCGGGTTCGGGTACCGCTACGCCGGGTCATCGACTTCAAAGCTGCCTACCAGGAAGACCCAGGTTTGTTGCCTGAGAAGCTGATTGACCCGCTCAATGTCTGGTCCTACGGCTTCAAGAGCTACCACTCCGTCTTCAACTACAAGCCGCATGAACCCTCTGCGGCCAATACCAAGCCCGTCCTGATCGCCTGCGGCGAGAACGACGAGGTCGTCGACCCCGGCCATGCTCGGGCCTGCTTCGAGCGCATCGGCGGGCCAAAAGACCTCTTCGTGATGCCTGGCGGTGGACACCAGCTGATGATCTTCGAGACCGACTTGTATAGCCGGGTTCTCGACTCATGGATCCGTGAGCGCGTCTTAGGTCGAGCGCGCTCGTGGACGGCGCCGCTCGACATCGAAGAGCGGGCCTACTTCGACTTCCTACACCGCGAGCGGCGCAGCGAGGCCAGCGGCGAGCCTGAATACCGCTACTCCTGGCTCGACAAGCTGCTCACGAGAATCCACAACGGCACGATTGAACGCGGTGTGCGCTACTTTGCCCAGGCGCAGGCCAGCCCGCACTGGCGGTTCACCGAAGAGCTCGTCAACAAAATCGACTACGTCGCTTGGCAATTCCTGCGAGACTACTTACCCCAGTCTGCGGGACCTGAGCCTTCGCGGATGGCCGTGGTCGGCTGCGGCAGTGGTACTGCGATCCGTGGTTTGCGTGAGGTGCAGCCCGAGTTTCGGGACTGGGAAATCGATGGCTTCGACGTCGACTACAAAGCCATCCGGGCAGCGAGGCGGTCCTTCGCCGACGTCGCAAGTGTTCAATTCCATGTCGGGGACATCCGCGATCGGAACATTCTGCCCAGCAACCAATTCGACGTGGTCTACATGCACGGAATACTCGACCACTGTGGCGAGCACCGCGCGGTCCTGGCGAATGTCTATCGCGCGCTGAAACCCGGCGGACGGCTGTTTTATGTGGCTCCAGACCGGAACCTGTATACCTGGCTGTCCTTCGTCACCATCGGGCCGTTGTTTGTGTCCGGCCTGTACAAGTCGACTCACGACTTTCGCCGGTTCGTGAGACCCACCGAACTTTCCAGACTTCTCGAAGATCTCGGTTACCGGTCATTGCGAAGGCATGGGGCGTCCGGGTCGCCCGCGATCGCCGGGCTTGAATACACGACCAAGCTGAACCCGATTGCGGCGGGTCGCGCATTTCAGAAGCGCAACCTTTCCGATTTCACGATCGTGCTGACGAAGGCGCCAAGCTTGCTCGGTGGCGGATATTTGGGCGAATACGTGGGGGCGGCGGAGAAACCCGTTGCGGGACAAGGTGAGTGGTGACAGATCACCGCATCGTCGCCAGCGCGCGACGCGCGACCTACCAGGCGAGCAGCACGAGTTCCGAGCAGAACCCCGGCCCCATGGCCATCATCAGCCCGAATGAACCGGGCGGCGGTGGATCGGCCATGTTGGCGCGAAGTACATCCAGAACCGACACAGACGAAAGGTTTGCGTTGTCGCGCAACGAATTTCGGGTGTGATCAAGGGCGTCGGCCGGAAGGTTCAACGTGTGCTCGACGGCTTCGATCACCTTCGGTCCACCAGGGTGGCAGATCCACGTCGAGATGTCCGCGGGAGTAAGGCCGTGGTCGCCGAGAAAGTTGGTGACATCTTCGCCCAAGTACTTCTCGGCGACGGTCGCGACCTCAGCCGACAACTTGATTTGGAATCCGTTACTGCCGATGTTCCAGCCCATCACCTCTTCGGTGTCGGGGTAGAGCCGGCTGCGGGTCGCCAGCACCCGCGGCCCCATGGGGGTCAGTGCTGATCCCTTCGCGACGACGGCGCCGGCGCCGTCACCAAAAAGGCTGGTCGCCACCAAATTGGCGATGGAGTAGTCGTCGCGCTGCAGCGTCAATGAGCACAGTTCGACAGCGAGCAGTACCGCTATGTGATCGGGAAACGCCAGCAAGTAGTCATGCATGCGGGCTACCCCGGCGGCCCCGGCGACACAGCCGAGTCCGAACAGCGGCACCCGCTTGACGTCAGGTCGCAAGCCGACACGGGTCGCCAGCCGGGCTTCCAGGGTCGGCACCGCCAACCCGGTGACTGTCGTCGAGAAAACGATGTCGACGTCGGAGGGCTTGACCTTGGCGGCGTCGAATGCCGTGAGCAGTGCGCGCTCGCCGAGTTCCAGCGCGGTCTCGATGAAGATCTCGTTCGCTTCGGTGAAGCCGCTCAGCTGGCTGTACTGCGACAACGGCAACGAGATGCGGCGGTTTTGTACTCCGGCACTCGCGCCGAAACGATCGAACTGCGGCCCACCGAAGTTGGTCAGACCCGACAGTGCTTCCCGCTGGCCGACCCGGTGCGGCGGGAATTCGATCGCTACGGCCGCGACGGACGCGGATGGTGTGGTGTTGGCGTTCCCCCCCTGTACGCCAGGCGTAACAGGGCCCATTTGTCATCGTATCCAAGTGGTGAGTCGCGGCGGGGCCGCTTTGCTGGTGATCCAATTTCTGGAATCAAAATACAGCATGCCGGATAACTGCCTCCGCGCAAGGGTTCGGCGACCGGGCGGCGGAAACGCCAGTATCAGCGTGCCAATATGTTCACAGCCTGCTCGAATACCGCAGGTAGCAGGGCGCATGCGGGCACGATGGCGCGTCGAGCCGCCTTCGGCACGGTGGTCAGCACCAGCCCGCGGGTGAGCAGTCGGTAGTCGCGGGTGATTCGATGCCAGTCCGATTCGTATGACGAGGGCACGTCGTCGGCGATAGCCCTCACCGCCGCGGCGGCCTGCTTGACGGCCAGGCTGACGCCCTCACCGGTGAGCGCGTCCTCGTAACCGGCTGCATCGCCCACCAGTAACACCCGTCCCGCGACGCGGCGGGACACCACCTGTCGCATAGGTCCGCAGCCGCGAGCACGGCCGCGGTCGGCGTCTTGCAGATGGTGTGCCAGCCCGGGAAACCAGGCAAGGTCCGGGCGTTCTTTCGACAGGATCGCCACGCCGACAAGGTCAGGCTCGACGGGTGTCACATACGCTTCGCCCCACCGTGACCAGTGGACTTCGACGAACTCCGACCACGCCGGCACGCGGTAATGCCAGCGAACCCCGTACCGTCGTGGGCGTCCGGCCACCACGCTGATGCCGACGGCGCGGCGGACCGCTGAATGCAGTCCGTCAGCGGCAATCAGCCATTTCGCGCGGACCCCGGCTGCCGTAACGCCGTCGGCGTCCTGGTCGACACTTGTGATGCGCGTCGAGATCCATTCGGTGTCTTGTTCTTTGGCGCGCGACGCCAGCGCGGCGTGCAAAGTTGTACGCCGCACACCGCGCCCGGCGCGGCCGCGGAATGGCGCTTCGACTCGGCGCTTGTCATCGAGATAGGCGATACCCCGCAACGGCATCCCGGCGGGGTCGACGCCCAGCGGCTCTAGTTCGGCCAAGCCGCCAGGCATCAGGCCCTCGCCGCATGCCTTGTCGATCGGATCGCTTCTGGGTTCCGCCACGATCACCGAAAGCCCTTGTTGGCGAGCGTTTATCGCCGAAGCGAGGCCGGCTGGACCGCCGCCGACGATCAGCAGGTCGGCGTCATATGTCATCTGCGCCGCTCCTTCTCATCGCTGTGTCCTGCGCCGGCACGTCATCGGTAGCCCAGAGCGGCGTTCTCGACCCTGATCCGTACCGTCAGCAACAGCCAGTTTGCCAATGTAAAACCGATGGCTGTCAACCATGCCGTGTGCACCAGAGGCAACGCCAGCCCCTCCGCAATGACTGCCACATAGTTCGGGTGGTGCAGAAACCTGTACGGACCTCGTCGTACCAAGGGCGCGTCCGGCACCACGATGACCAGGGTGTTCCAGCGTCGGCCCAGCGTCGCCACACACCACCAGCGCAGCACCTGGCTGGCTGCCACCACGGCGAGCATCGGCCAACCCAGCCAACCGATAAAGGGCCGATGCAGGCCCCACACTTCGATGACACAACCCAGTAGCAGCGCGGTGTGAAGGGTGACCATGACCGGATAGTGGTCGTGACCAAATTCCTTGCCGCCTTGGCTGAAGGCCCATCGCGCATTGCGTTTGGCGACGATCAGCTCTATCAGCCGTTCGATGCCGACGGCCAGGATCAGCAGGTAGTACATGTCTACCAGCTAAGCAGTACGAGTTCGGCGGAGAAGCCGGGGCCCATGGCGATCATCAGTCCCAGGGAGCCCGGCGGTGGAGGATCGGTCATGGTGTCCTGAAGAATATCCAGCACGGAAACAGACGACAGATTTCCGTTGTTGCGCAGAGACTTTCGAGTGATATCGAAGGCATCCCTCGGCACGTCGAGCACATTTTCGACCGCGTCGATTACCTTCGGGCCGGCGGCGTGCAGGACCCACCGTGAGATATCTGCTGTGGTCAGCCCGTGGTCGGCGAGGAAGTTGCGGATGTCATCACCAAGGTATTTCTCGACGACCGTGGCAATTTCGACGGACAGGACGATCTGGAATCCCGCGGTGCCGATATTCCAGCCCAGCACGTCCTCGGTGTCCGGGTAGGTACGGCTGCGGGTCGCGACCAGTTTCGGTCCGACTGCCGGCCGGTCGGCTCCAGTAGCGATAACCGCGGCGGCGCCGTCACCGAACAGGCTGGACGCGACCAGGTTTGCGATCGAATGGTCGTCGCGCTGAATGGTCAACGAACACAACTCGACAGCGAGTAGCGCAGCCACATGACTCGGGAAAGCGCGAAGGTAATCGTGTACGCGCGCCATGCCGGCGGCACCCGCAACACAACCCAGTCCGAACAGCGGCACCCGCTTGACGTCGGGTCGAAAACCCAGCCGTGTCGCCAGCCGCGCTTCCAGCGAGGGGACGGTGAGCCCAGTGACCGTCGTCGAGAAGACGACGTCGACCTCGGACGGCTCGATTTCGGCTTGTGCGAATGCCGACTTCAACGCCCGCTCACCCAGCTCGAGTGCGATGTCAAGGTAGGCGTCGTTGGCTTCGGTGAAGCCGCTGAGTTCTCGGTATCGCGACAGGGGCAGCGCAAGCTGGCGTGTCTCAACCCCACTGGTGGCGGCGAATCGTCGAAACTCTGGACCGGCGAAATCGGCCAAGGCCGTTATCACTTCGTCCTGGCTGTGCCGGTGCGAGGGGAACTCGACGGCCACCGAGGCGACCGACGGTGTTCCCGTCGTGAGTTCGGACAGTTCGATGTCAGGTGTCACGGGACGCGCGCCCGGAATTAGGTTGCCCACACTAGGAATACGGATTTCCTTCGCGGCCGGTTCAACGTGATTGCGCTCACTGCTAATTCGACGTATGCGTAACTGCCGCTGGCAGAAGCGGACTCCGGTGTTTGAACCGTGCGCAGATTGTCTAAGTTGACAGTGTGCGAGTTCTTGTGACGGGCGCCACCGGTTACGTCGGATCGCGGCTGGTCACGGCACTTCTTCAAGCCGGCCATGAGGTGCTGGCCGCCACCCGTGACCCGGCCCGGCTTAGCCGGTTCGGATGGTATGACGACGTCACGGTGGTGAAGTTGGATGCCTGCGACGCCGATTCGGCGCGCACGGCGCTGGACGGCGCCGGCCCGATCGACGTCGTCTGCTACCTGGTCCACGCCATCGGCCAACCCGGCTTCCGCGACGCCGACCGCGCCGCGGCCGGCAACGTCGCCGCCGCGGCCAAGGACGCGAATGTGCGCCGCATCGTCTACTTGGGCGGCTTCGTGCCGGTCGATCCCGACGACGGCGAGTTGTCCGAGCACCTGACCAGTCGGGCGGAGGTGGCCGCGGCGCTGACCGTCGACGGCGGCCCGGAAGTGGTATGGCTGGGCGCCGCAGTGATCTTCGGCGCGGGCTCGACGTCGTTCGAGATGATGCGCTACGTCGGTGACCGCTTCCCGGTGATCCCGATCCCAAAGTGGATGGACAACCCGATCGACCCGATCTCCATCCGCGACGTGCTGAATTACCTCGTCGCGGCCGCCGACGCCGAGCGCGTTCCGCCCGGCGCCTACGACATCGCCGGGCCGGACACCACGTCGTACCGCGAGCTGCTGAAAACCTATGCGCGAATCTCGGGCCAATGGCACACCGGTCTGCCGGTGTGGGGGTTGGACACGGCGGTGGCCTCCCGCATCACCGCGATTGCGCTGCCGGTGCCCGACGGATTGGCCGCGGATCTGGTTGAGTCGCTGGACTATCCGATGCGCGCTAGCGGCACCGGTCTGCGTGAATTGGTTCCCGATCCACCGGGCGGGCGACTTCCGACCGAGGAAGCGATAATCCGCTCGCTGTCCAACCGCCGGCCGCGACCGGTCGACCAGCTGGCCGATCCACACCACCTCGCCGACAGCGATCCGGAATGGGCCGGGGGTGATTCGCTGCGGCTACGGCGGCTCGCTGCGATAGTGACTCCATCGATCGCGCGGCCCGGTCTCGGCCTGGTGGACGTTGTCCCCGGTCCGATCGCCGGTGCACTGCGGACCGGGCTCGACATCCTGATCACTTTGACACCGAAGGTGCACTTCGCATGACCCGCGCCGTCGACGATGCTGAGCGAAGCGAAGAGGAGGAGCGGTGCCAATGACCGACGTCGGTTCCCAGCCGGGCGCGCTGGAAGAGATCCGCCGCGGAATCGTCAATGTGGCTGTGCCACACAACGAACCGCCCGGTGTCGTACGGCGCAGGCGGATCGTCGTCGCGATTGTGCTGTTGCTCGGCGCCGCGGCTTTGGGCATGGCGTTACGACGGCACCCCGGCGAACCGGCTTTCTACTGGTGGTCGCTGACGCTGGCGGGCGTGTGGGGGCTCGGCGCTTTCGTCTCCGGGCCGTTGCACCTCGGCGGCGCCCGCTGGCGTGGCCGCAACCAACGTCCGGTGGTCAGCGGCACCGTAATCGGGCTGCTGCTCGGCGGCGTCTTCGTGGTCGGCGGGTTGATCGCCCGGCAGATCCCGGTGGTCGCCGAGCTGATCACCCGGGTACTGGCCTACACCGAGCAGGGTTCATGGCGACTGACGATGGCTGTCGCGCTGCTCGGCGCCATCGCCGAGGAGCTCTTCTACCGCGGCGCGCTCTATACCGCGCTGGGTCGGCATCATCCGTTGCTTATCTCGACGTTGATCTATGTGATTGCGACGCTGGCCAGCGGAAATCCGATGCTCGCCTTCGCCGCGATCATCCTCGGCACGGTGTGCTCACTCGAGCGCCGTGCCACCGGCGGGGTGCTGGCGCCGATGCTGACCCACTTCGTCTGGACCCTGGTCGTGCTGCTGGCGCTGCCGCCGCTGTTCGGTCTCTGAGCCTGATGAATTTGTGAGTTCAGCTGTCAGTGAAATCCGGCGTCCGGCGCTGCTGGAAAGCCCTTGCGCCCTCACGGAAGTCGTGTGACTGCAGCAGCGCGGACTGACCATCGAGTTCGCGCTGAAGGGTTGGCTCCAGCTCGGTCAGCGTGGCTGCGTTGATGACGGCCTTGGTCTTGGCGAACGCCACGGCCGGGCCGTTCAGCAGCCCGGACACCACCTTGTCCACCTCGGTGTCGAAGTCGTCGGCCGGGTAGACGGCGCTGACGAGTCCGCACGCCAATGCTTCGGCGGCGGGTAGCCGCTCGGCCAGCAGCGCCATCCGCATCGCGCCGATCCGGCCGATCGCCGCGGCGATCAGCGCCGAGGCGCCACCGTCGGGCATCAGGCCGATCTTGGTGAAGGCGAGCATGAAAAACGCTTTGTCCGAAGCCAATACCAGATCGCAGGCCAGAGCCAGCGAGACGCCGACGCCGGCCGCAGCTCCCTGAACAACCGCGACGACCGGACGCGGCAGCGCGGTGATCGCCCGGACCACCCGGTTGGCCGCCAGGATGAGCTCGTCGCCGGGGCCGGCACCCGCCACGTCGTCGGCGCTCATTCCCGCTCCGGAGCAGAACCCGCGGCCGGTGCCGCCGAGCCGCACGACTTTCACCCGCGGATCGTTGGCCGCCTGTTCCATGGCGTCGGCGAGTCCGAGGAACACCGGCAGCGTCAGCGAATTCAGGCTGTCCGGACGATCGATCGTCACCGACAGCACGCCGTCGGCCAATGTGACGGCAAGCCCGTCGACGGGTGCGAGGGTGTCGATTCCGGAGTCGATGGCGGTCATGGGCTCGACTGTAAGCCACCGGGGTGCAACGTCGGTCAGGCCGACTGCCAAGATGCATTGAATATGGTCGCGACCCGCTGCGCCCGGCTTCGCCGTGCCTGCGATCGCCACGGGACTGGTATCGACAAGGAGGTCGGTTGGAATGGCGGGACCGCTGACAGGTTTGCGAGTCATCGAACTCGCCGGAATCGGGCCGGGCCCGCACGCCGCGATGATTCTCGGCGATCTGGGTGCCGACGTCGTGCGCATCGACCGGCCCGGTGCCACCGGCTCCGACCCGATGCTCCGCAACCGCCGGTTCGTCATCTCCGACCTGAAGTCCGACGAGGGGCGTGCGCTGGTGCTCAAACTCGTCGCCAAGGCCGACGTGCTGATCGAGGGTTACCGGCCCGGCGTCACCGAACGGATGGGGTTGGGCCCGGAAGACTGCGCCAAGGTCAACGAGCGGCTGATCTACGGCCGGATGACCGGCTGGGGGCAGACCGGCCCACGCAGTAAGCAGGCCGGCCACGACATCAACTACATCTCACTCAACGGCGTGCTGCACGCCATCGGCCGGGCCAACGAGCGGCCGGTGCCACCGCTGAACCTGGTCGGGGACTTCGGCGGCGGGTCGATGTTCCTGCTGCTCGGCATCCTTTCTGCACTGTTCGAGCGGCAGACGTCCGGCAAGGGCCAAGTCGTCGACGCGGCGATGGTCGACGGATCCTCGGTGCTGGTGCAGATGATGTGGGGGATGCGCGCATTGGGTTTGTGGACCGACGAGCGTGGCACCAACATGCTCGACACCGGGGCGCCCTACTACGACACCTACGAATGTGCCGACGGTCGCTACGTCTCGGTCGGCGCCATCGAGTCACAGTTCTACGCGGCGATGCTGGCCGGACTGGGCCTGGACCCCGCGGACCTGCCGGCGCAGAACGACCGCAACCGCTGGCCAGAGCTGCGGGCGAAGTTCACTGAGGTGTTCGCCAGCCGGGACCGCGACCACTGGGCCAAGGTGTTCGCCGAATCCGACGCTTGCGTGACGCCGGTCCTGGCTTTCGGCGAGGTCGAGACCGAGCCGCATATCACCGAGCGGAACACCTTCTACCAGACCGGCGGCGGGCTGCAACCGTTGCCGGCGCCCCGGTTCTCCCGCTCGTCGCCGGATGAGCCGCGGCCGCCCGGGCAGCCGGGAGCCGACACCGAAGCCGTCCTCAACGACTGGGTATAGTCCCGGCCAGCCATGAGGTCGGCTCGCCGCAGGGGAGACGCCTGACCGGACTGTGAGTCTGACTCTTCTGAAAGCCTGACCCGTTTGAAAGCCTGACCCGTTTGAAAGGAAATGTGCGTGGAGATCACCGATGCCGTAGCACTCGTCACCGGCGGGGCGTCCGGACTGGGCCTTGCCACCACCCGGCGGCTGCTCGATGCCGGTGCGCAGGTGGTGGTGCTCGACCTCAAGGGTGAGGACGTGGTCCGCGAGCTGGGTGACCGTGCGCGCTTCGCGCCCGCCGACGTCACCGACGAGAAAGCGGTGACTGCGGCGCTCGACATCGCCGAATCGCTTGGGCCGCTGCGCATTGTGATCAACTGCGCCGGCACCGGCAACGCCATCAAGACGTTGGGAAAGGACGGCGCTTTCCCGTTGGAGGCATTCCGCAAGGTCGTGGAGATCAACCTGATCGGCACGTTCAACGTGCTGCGGCTCGGCGCCGAGCGGATCGCCCAACACGATCTGGTCGGGGAGGAGCGCGGTGTCATCATCAACACCGCGTCGGTGGCGGCTTTCGATGGCCAGATCGGTCAGGCCGCCTACTCGGCGTCCAAGGGCGGCGTTGTCGGCATGACCCTGCCGATTGCACGCGACCTGGCCAGTAAAGGCATCCGAGTCATGACGATCGCTCCCGGCTTGTTCGACACCCCGCTGTTGGCCGGCTTGCCTGAGCCGGCCCGCGAGTCGCTTGGCAAGCAGGTGCCGCACCCCAGCCGGCTGGGCAACCCCGACGAGTACGGCGCACTGGCGGTGCACATCGTCGAGAACCCGATGCTCAACGGCGAGGTCATCCGGCTGGACGGCGCGATCCGGATGGCGCCCCGGTAGATCAGCCCCGGTAAAGCAGCCGGGGTAAACCAGCCGGCGCAATGAAAAAGCCCCCGCCTGCCGGCAGGGGCTGCACCAATGGGTGCTTCACAAATAGGGCAGTGCTAAAGGTGTGTTAGAGGCTGACTTCGCCTCGGCACCGGCACGCACGTGGCTAAGAGCGTGCGTCGCGTGAACTAGCTCGCGTTGGAAAGCGGGTGCCAGTCTTCGAACTGCTCCGAGCACTCACCCTCGACCAACACATCGCCGTGGTAGAGAGCCTCGAAATCAGCTTTGATCACGTCGGCACTGGAGTCATCGATCCACATGAGATTGAGCGTATGGGCAACGTTTAAGGAATCTTTGAGTCACGATTCGGAAAATCGTGGCAATTGTTACCGCCCGGTAGGGCATCGTGGCAATTGTTACCGCCCGGTAGAGCCTTGTGGCCCGGACACGGCGTCCGGATGGTTGGAACTGACCTATTGGGCAGACGTGTAACCGCCTAAGCTCGGACGATGTCCTGGATATCGCGCACCGCGTTGAACCAACGCCGGTGTCGGCCTCGTTCTTATTGATAAGGCGTCTATTAACCCGCCGGAACGTTGCATGGCTAACTTATCGCTGATAAGTTAGCGACGATATGTACAGCGGAAGGACACGCATGCTCCAGTGGATTGCCCGCCTTGCCATCGCGGCCCCTCGGCGCATTCTCGCGGTGGCGACCTTGGTGCTGGTGGCGGCCGCCGTCTTCGGGATCCCGGCGGCCAAGAGCCTCTCAGCCGGCGGCTTTCAAGATCCGGCCTCAGAGTCGGCGCAGGCGATCAAGCTGCTGACCGACAAGTTCGGCCAGAGCGATCAGCAGCTCGTCATCATGCTGAGCGCCCCGGACGGTGCGCAGAGCGCTCAAGCCCGCAGCGTCGCGACCGACATCGTCGCGCGGGTGCAGGGGTCGTCCGGGGTGTACAACGTGGTCTCGGCGTGGACGGGTCCGACAGCTCATCCACCGCATCTGGCCGCCGACTTGGTGAGTAAGGACGGCAAATCCGGGCTGATCGTCGCGAACCTCGAAGGCGGCGAAAACAGCGCGCAGAAATATGCCAAGAGCATCGCGGCGCGCGTTGTGCACGACCGCGACGGCGTGACGGTTCGCGCCGGCGGAACGGCGATGGTGTACGACCAGATCAACCGTCAAAACGAGCGCGACCTGTTGCTGATGGAGTCGCTGGCCATCCCGTTGAGCTTTCTGGTGCTGGTCTGGGTTTTCGGTGGTCTGCTGACTGCGGCTCTGCCCGTCATCCTGGGCGTGCTTGCTGTCGTCGGGTCGATGTCGGTGCTCCGGCTGATCAGCTTCGGCACCGACGTGTCGACGTATGCGCTGAACCTGAGCAGTGCGCTGGGACTGGCTCTGGCCATCGACTACACCCTGCTGATCATCAGCCGCTACCGCGACGAGTTGGCCGACGGCAGCAATCGAGACGAGGCGCTGATCCGGACCATGGCCACCGCGGGCCGCAGCGTGCTATTCGCCGCGACCACCGTCGCGTTGTCGATGTCGGTGATGGTGCTGTTCCCGATGTACTTCCTGAAGTCGTTCGCCTACGCCGGTGTAGCCACCGTGGCCTTCGTGGCGGTGGCGGCGATCGTGGTGACGCCGGCGGCGATCGTGCTGCTCGGGTCGCGGCTGGATGCGCTGGACGTCCGCAAGCTCGGCCGCCGGATACTCGGTCGGCCCGACCCGCTGCACAAACCGGTCGAGAGGCTGTTCTGGTATCGGTCGACCAAGTTCGTGATTCGACTGGCTGTGCCGGTCGGCCTGGCGGTGGTCGCGCTGCTGCTGATGCTCGGCCTGCCGTTCCTCGGGGTGAAGTGGGGTATGCCCGACGACCGGGTGCTGCCGAAGTCGGCCTCGGCCCATGCCGTCGGTGATCAGCTGCGTCACGATTTCGCCGATGACTCTGCGACCGCGGTATCTGTTGTCGTCCCGGACGTTCGAGGGGTGCGTCCGGGCGACCTCAGCCGCTACGCCGCCGACCTGTCACGGGTGGCCGACGTAACGGCCGTGTCGGCGCCGACCGGAACGTTCGCCCACGGCAACCAGGTTGGACCGCCCTCGGCGGCCACCGGGATGGCCCAGAGCAGCGCGTTTCTGACGATCGCCACCACCGCGCCGCTCTTCTCCCAAGCCTCCGACACGCAACTCGACCGGTTGCACGCCGTGCCCGGTCCGGCTGGTCAGTCGGTACAGATGGCCGGGCTGGCGCAGATCAACCGCGACAGCGTGGACGCGATCACTAATCGGCTGCCGGTGGTGTTGGGCCTCATTGGCGCCATCGCCTTTGCACTGCTGTTCTTGCTCACCGGCAGTGTGCTGCTGCCGTTAAAGGCATTGGTGTGCAACGTTTTATCGCTGACCGCAGCATTCGGCGCGCTGGTGTGGATCTTCCAGGACGGCCACCTGGGCGCGATGGGCACCACGCAGAGCGGCACGTTGGTGGCCAATATCCCGGTGCTGTTGTTCTGCGTCGCCTTCGGCCTGTCGATGGATTACGAAGTGTTCCTGGTCTCCAGGATTCGCGAGTACTGGTTGACTGCGACCGCGTCGCGACCCGCCACGGCGGACAACAACACCAAACGCGCCGACAACGACGAGAGCGTGGCGCTCGGGTTGGCGCGCACCGGCCGGGTGGTCACCGCAGCCGCGTTGGTGATGTCGATTTCGTTCGCCGCGTTGATCGCTGCGCAGGTGTCGTTCATGCGGATGTTCGGTCTCGGCCTGACCCTGGCCGTGCTGGCCGACGCGACCTTGGTGCGGATGGTGCTGGTGCCGGCGTTCATGCATCTTCTGGGCCGATGGAGCTGGTGGGCGCCCAAACCGCTGATGTGGCTGCACGACCGGTTCGGCATCAGCGAGGCGGGATCGGCGGAGCCGCTGCCGATGGCTGCCGATCGGGCGGGCGGGCGGCACCGTCGTCCCGACGCGGTCACGGCCGGCAGCGCCATGGCGGCATTTACTGCCACGACGGTCGCCAATGGTCGTTAGCCCGCCAACGGTCAGCCTTCGCCGGCGGCGCGCCCCGCGAGGATCCGGCGATCTGTTGCGCGACGAAATCCTCGATGCGGCAACCGAACTCCTGTTGCATACCGGGCACGCCAAGGCCGTGTCGATCCGTTCGGTGGCTGAACGTGTGGGCGTGACGCCACCGTCGATCTACCTGCATTTCCAGGACAAGGACGCGCTGCTGGACGCTGTGTGCGCGCGCTACTTCGAGAAGCTCGACGAGGAGATGCAGCGGGTATCCGCAGTGCAGTCGTCCACCGTGGAAGTGCTGCGAGCCCAGGGGTTGGCCTACGTCCGGTTCGCTACCGAAAACCCCGAGCTCTACCGGATCGCCACGATGGGCGAGTGGAGATCCGGTAGCAATGTCGACGCCGTGCTGGCCAGTACGGCCTTCGAGCACATGTGCGCCGCCGTCAGCGTATTGATGGCGGAGGGCGTGTTCCCGCGCGGCGATGCGGCTGCGGTCGCCCTGGAACTCTGGAGCGCGGCGCACGGCGCGGCCTCGCTGCTGATTGCCAAGCCGCACTTGCCGTTCGGTGATGCTGAGGCGTTTACCGACCGGGTGCTCCGTGCCGTCTTCTTGGGACACATGGTCGCCGGACTGGTCGGAGTCGATGCCACCCCCGATCAAGTGGTGGAGCAGTTGACGGCGCTCAAGTCTTTGGTGCGAGGATCTTCCTAGTAACCGTTCCGAAAGGCTGGTAGCCATGACGTCATCGACCACGGACACCGTCGACCACCCGTTCTTCGCACGAATCTGGCCCGCTATCGCCGCACACGAGACGGAGCAGATGCGGGAACTCCGCCGGGAGAACCTGGCCGGTCTGTCGGGCCGGGTGCTCGAGGTGGGTGCGGGGACCGGAACCAATTTCGAGCTCTATCCCGATTCTGTCGCGCTGGTCGTCGCGGTCGAGCCCGAGCAACGGCTGGTCGGACTGGCCCGGGAAGCGGCTGCCGATGCGGCCTTTCCCCTCGAGGTCACCAATCAGACGGTAGAGAGTTTCTCGGCCGACGAGCCATTTGACGCGGTGGTCTGCTCGCTCGTGCTGTGCTCGGTGGCTGAGCCTGATCCGGTTCTGCGGCAACTATTTTCGTTGCTGCGGCCGGGCGCCGAGCTGCGCTACCTGGAGCATGTCGCCAGCGGCGGAATCCGGGGCCGGTTCCAGCAACTGGTCGACGCGACGATATGGCCCCGGCTGACGGGTAACTGCCACACTCACCGCCACACCGAGCAGGCGATTCGGGCTGCGGGGTTCGACGTGGACAAGGCCCGAACCGAACAGGCTTTGCCGGCCTGGGTACCGCTGCCGGTGTCGGAGTTCGTACTGGGCCGCGCGCGGCGCCCGGCTTAATTCAGTAGCGCGGGCAGTCGCTGCAGCAGCGTCGGCAGGGCCGTGCTGGCCGATTCGCGCACGGCGATCGTGGCGCTGGTGGACAGCGGCGTCGGCTCCGGATTGACCTCGACGACGACCACTCCACGCGACAGCGCCATCTCGGGCAGACTCGCCGCCGGGTAGACGATGCTCGAGGTTCCCACCACGACCAGCACGTCGGCGGTGCTCGTCGCCTCGACCGCGCGCTGCCACGGCTCCTCGGGCAGTGCCTCGCCGAACCACACGATGTCGGGCCGGATCAAACCCCCGCAATCGCACGACGGCGGCTCGACCTCCAACGCGGGCTCCCGCATCTCTGGAAGTTCACCGTGGTACGGCAGACCGCAAGTCGCGCAACGAAATTCGAACAGGCTGCCATGCAGGTGGTGCACTGGCGAGCTGCCGGCACGCTCGTGCAGGTTGTCGACGTTCTGCGTGACCACGCTGACCTCGGCGTGGTCCTGCCAGGCCGCGACGGCGCGGTGCCCGTCATTGGGTTCGACGGTGCCGACCAGGTAGTGCCGCCAGAGATACCAGCCCCAGACCCGCTCGGGATTGCGCTGCCAGCCTTGAACGCTGGACAACTCGTAGGGATCGAACTTGGCCCATAGCCCGTTCTTGTCGTCGCGGAACGTCGGTACGCCGCTCTCCGCGGAGATTCCCGCGCCGGACAGCACCGTGATACGCACCTCACCAAGATAGCGGGACTGCGGGATACTGAGCGGGTGGAGTTGGCGGCGTGGCTGCGGGTTGACGGACAAGCGGATCGACCGCTGTTCGACCAACTCCGCAGCCAGATCATCGAGGCGGTCCGGGCCGGGACCTTGCCGCCCGGATCCCGGCTGCCGACGGTGCGCGAACTGGCCGGCGAATTAGGGCTGGCCGTCAACACCGTGGCCCGGGCGTACCGGGAGCTGGAGACCGCCGGGATCGTCGAAACCCGCGGCCGCTTCGGCACTTTCGTCGCTCGGGCCGACCCGTCGGACAGCGCGATGGCGGCCGCGGCCAGCGCCTATCTCGATGTCGCGCGTGGACTGGGACTCGGCAAGACCGAAGCGCTGCGCTACCTCGAGGCCTACGAGGACGGCTGAGCCCCCAGGACTTTGACCAGCGTGCGCAGGTTGCGCGTGGTGGTCGACGACTTGTAACGCTTCTTGCCCATCGTCTTGCCGATGGTGCTGTCCAGCGTGTGATTCTTGGCCACCTGCCAATAGATCACGCCCGCGGACTTGGGGCCGAGCGCGATCTTCTCGTCGGATCCTGCCTCGTCGGCCAACGCCGCGAGCTCGTCGAGTACGTCGCTGTCGCTGACAAACGTGACGTAGGACTGGTATCCGTCCACCTCGGGCTCGAACGGGTAGCCGTCGACGATCGAGCGCACCTTCTTGATCGGGTAAACCAACACCCAGGCGTCATATCCGAAGCGCTTTCGCAGCGCCTTCTCGGCCGTCGCGCGCACCGCGTCTGCGGCCTTCGGCGAATCCAGCGCGACGTTTCCGGTCGCCAGAATCGTGCGGACCTCAGCGAGTCCCGCGTCGGTCAACGCGCCCGCCACGTCGCCCATTTTCAGGTTGACGCCGCCGACGTTGACGCCGCGCAGGAACGCCGCGTATTGGGTCATGGGCGCGATGGTAGCCACGCAGGCGTCCAGTGGGGCGCGATCGTCTGAGTAGGCTTGCGACATGGGGCGCCAAGTGTTCGACGACAAACTGCTCGCGGTGATCGCGGACAACTCTCTCGGTGTACTCGCCACCCTCAAGCGCGACGGGCGCCCGCAGCTGTCCAACGTGTCGTACTACTTCGACGCCCGCAGTGTTGCCATTCAGGTGTCGGTCACCGAGCCGCGGGCCAAGACCCGCAACCTGCGTCGAGACCCGCGGGCGACGCTGCTCGTCAGCTCCGACGACGGCTGGTCGTATGCGGTTGCCGAGGGCACCGCGACGCTGACCCCACCGGCTGCCGCGCCCGACGACGACACCGTCGAGGCGCTGATCGCCTTGTACCGCAACATCGCTGGTGAACACCCGGACTGGGACGACTACCGGCAGGCGATGGTCACCGACCGTCGCGTCGTGCTGACCCTGCCGATCGCTCACGTCTACGGCATGCCGCCGGGCCTGCGGTGAATCACGCTGAACGGCGTCGGGCGCGCTAGGCTGCGGGCTATGGCTGGAGCGAAGTCGGGGGCCGAGTCGTCCGCATCATCTCCCTCTGAAGGCGACAACAAGCGCAAATTCCGTGAAGCCCTGGAGCGCAAGAACGCAAAGTCATCGGGCGGCGCCGACCATAAGGACGGCGGCGCCAAGGGGCCGCGGTCACAGGGCGCGGCCGGGAATCGCCGGGAGTTCCGCCGCAAAAGCGGTTAGCCCGCTAACTCGCCTTTTGGATTGTTTGGGCTTCGTCTGCGTCGGCGAGGCCGAAAAATGCTGCCGGAACGATGAATTCGACCGCCGTCAGCACTTCCTGGAACCAGTGCGGTCGGCCGTTGTGGACCAGCGAGATCACCCGTCCGACGGCCGCGCCGAAACCGGGCGAGTGCAGTAGAACGCTACTGCGCTGGCCTCACCGCACCCGAGTGACGATTGCTATCGCGAAGCGCGACACCCGAAAACCGTCAGATTAGGAGGGCTGACCAATGATCCGCATGACCTTGGGCCTGACGGCCGCGCTGGCCTTCTCCGCAGCTGTGGCGCACGCCGACCCCGGGCCCGATGCACCCATGCCAATCGGCGACGCGTTCAATTACACCGACTGCTGCGTCATCGGCCCACAGGCCTTTGAAGACCAGTACTACCAGGATTTCAGCGTGCCCAATGACCCGGCCGAGACGTTCGAGGGCGTGGTGCGATTGGACAGCCCCTTCTTTCGGCTTAAGTGGCGTTCGCTCCGACTACAACGTTTACGTCGAAAAGGACATCGCCGGGAATGTCCCGGTCGGGGAGCAGTACAACTCACTCAACTTCGATACCGAAGGCTTCAGCCTGGTTTATAACAACATCGGCGGCACGCCGGACGCTTTCTTTACCACGCCGTTCGGTGACCTCAACTTCCCAACCTGGTTCGTTGAGTTGTTGGGCCCGAGCTTTTTCGAGCCGTCGTTCTATACCGTGGCCCCGCTGTCTGCCGCGACATTGTCCGCCTCAGAGCTGCCCGGGCTGGCTGCCGACTCGGCCGCGCTGCTGGCGGGACTGTTGTGATGCGGGCGGATTGTTTCTCGTTCGTCGCGGTCCATACGTGGTGTCAGACGCTGGCCGGCGCTGCCAGGTTCCGTGGGTGGCGGCTACCCGCCGTGGTTGTCGATGAAGCCTTCGACCGTTGACAACTGGTCGGGGCAGAACGTGTTCGCCGCCGACCCGATGATGATGCCGGTATCGCGGCTGCTGTAATCCTCGTTCACTTCGATGGTCTTAATCACCGCCATCAAATTGGCGCCCCCTTGCAATGCTTGGCACGACGCCTTGCCCAGGTTGATCGCCGCAGTGGGTGTCGAGTATTCGATCCCGCGCCGTTGGAGTTCCGCTATGTAATCGTCCGCAGGGTCAGCGTGGGCTAGCGACGGCTGGGCCACGATCGCGGTGAGGATCACCGTGACGGCGGCGCAGACGAGTTTGGGGATCATCCGTGCCCACCGCCCATTCCTTCTGACCTCTAGCAACGATTGCCTCGGCGGGCAGCCTACGGCGGTTCACTACTGTCACGTGTTGAATCGGTTCAAATCCTCACTGCATGGGGAGAGGACTGGAACGAACGCACTTGAGAACGGGTCTCGTGGGTCCAATTGTGTCAGGCGGTTCGCTTCGTCTTGCGCTGGTACAAGCCCGCGGCCCCCCTCGTAATGCGGCGAGCGTGCGAGGTCCCGGACGTCGTAATCGGGGTCATTCTTGTCCCGGTCGAATACGCCAGCCTCAAGATCGTAGGCCTTGGTGTGTTCGTCCCCGACGTACTTCTTGCGGCGCCTCACTGCGCTAGACCTCCGTCCGGCGTCCGACCACCAGGCAGATAAGGCCCTTGGGTCAGCGACGGGCAGTACTGGAGCCACGTCACCATGCGGTGTGTATCGGGGCACCAGAACATACGACCCGGGTTGCAAAGACGCGGATCGTTTAGACCCGGGCAGCTAGGTACTGGGTCAGCGTGGGCAACGGCAGGTGGAGCAGCGCCGAGCAGGCCCGCAGCGGCCAGGAGGGTGGCGAACAGACTGCGCTTCGGGAGGGTGGAAGTTGTCTCGGACATGCTTTACTCCTGTTTCTCTCGTGGCGACCCGCTTAGGCCAGTACACCCCTGGGGGGTGACATGGCGCGTACTCCATCGCGCACTACATGTGGTTGGGTGATACCGAGTAGTGGTTGTTCGGCGGGAGGAACGTCGTTGTCTGTCAAGCTCTGGCTAGCGCAAGAAGATGAAGCCGACCAACTGCTCTGCGAGAATCCGTTCGCGCTGCTGGTCGGGATGGTGCTTGACCAGCAGGTGCCCATGGAGACCGCATTCTCCGGCCCGAAGAAGATCGCAGACCGGATGAGTGGCTTCGACGCGGCCGAGATCGCCGACTACGACCCGGACAAGTTCGCCGACCTGTGCTCGGAAAAGCCTGCGATACACCGCTTTCCGGGCTCGATGGCCAAGCGGATACAGGCGCTCGCGCAGATCATCGTGGATCGTTATGACGGCGATGCGACGGGGGTATGGACCGCCGGTGACCCCGACGGACCCGAGTTGTTGCGACGGCTCAAAGGCCTGCCGGGGTTTGGCGAGCAGAAGGCGCAGATATTTCTGGCACTGCTCGGCAAGCAGTACGCCGTTACTCCCAAGGGTTGGCGGGCGGCCGCGGGCGAATTCGGTAAGGCCGGCACGCACGTGTCGGTCGCTGACATCGCGGATGCGGGTTCGCTCGACAAGGTCCGTTCATACAAGAAGCAGATGAAGGCTGAAAAGTCGGCACGACAGAAATGAACCGAAAGGCAGGAACGTGAAGACACACCTGAACTGTCCGTGTGGCGAGGCGATCACCGGCAAAGACGAAGACGAATTGGTCGACCTGACGCAGGCCCACCTGGCCAGCGCGCACCCCGGTCTGGAGTACGACCGGGACGCGATTCTCTTCATGGCCTACTAACCGACAAATCCGCCGGCGCGCACACGACAATGGGCGCGCGCCGGCGGACTGACGGGCGTTAGGTCAGGGCACCACCGTCGAACCGATGGTGGGCATGAACTGGCACTGCTTGTCCTTGGTGCTGACCTGCCCGAAGATCGTCGACATGATGCTGCCTGAACCGGTGTCGACGGTGGCGGTCAACGTGGTCGGCCCCTGCGGGTTGATGTCGGGCTGCGGCTTGAGCGTCGCGCTGCCCGACTTGCCGGTGGTCAGGTTCACCCAGGTGACGTTGAGCGGCAGCTTCTGCACGTCGGCGGGTCCCGACGTGCCGACCGCGGTGAATACGTAGGCCGTCTGGCCGGCGTTCGGGCCGGGCGTCGGGATCTTGGCGGGACCGGCCACCGACAGCACCGGCGCCATCACGGCGCCGCCATCGGCCCCGCAGTTGTTGCTGATCGACGGGTACATGAAGTCCTGCGTGGGCGGGGCGTCCGGGCTGAAGCCCGGAGCGGCAGCCGCTGGAGCAGGAGCGGGCGCGGGTGCAGCGGCCGGCGGAACCGCTGCGGGTGCGGGAACAGCGGCCGGTGCTGGGGGTGTAGCAGCCACCGGGACAGCATTCGCCGGTGCGGGTGCTGCTGCCTCGGGCGCGGGACCCGCGGCGTGCACCGGGTCGATACCGGTCGGCAGGTGTGCCTGCGCGCCCGGTTCCACACCGGGTGGGACGACGTGCGCGGTCGAGGCGGCTTCCGGCGGTGACGTGACGAACTGGTTCACCGACTCCGCAACGCTTTTCGATTGCTCGGGCGCCGACGGGTTGTGGCTGAAAGCCTGCGCCGCGGCCATCAGCAGCTGCGTCGCCTGCTCCGGGTTGCCCGCGGCCTCCTGAATGATCGGGCTCAACTCGGTCAGTGCCGGCAGTCCCGGCATTCCCGGAATCTGCTGAGCGGGGATCGGTGTTGGGGGCGCGGGGTCGGCGGCCGCTTTGGGGGACAGTGCCACTGCTGCGCTCGATGCGATGGCTGCGGCGGCGAAGGTGCTGATCAGATTTCTAGCGATGAACATGATGTCCTCCCGGTCGTCGATGTTGTTGGTGGCCGGCTAGCGCGCTGCATCGCTAGCCGGCCGGTAGCGCGGCGTCAGGGCAGGGCGGAAACCGGGAACAGCATCGGGTTTGGCGTCGCGATAGGCGCCACCGGTGCGGCAACGGCCGGCAGCGACGCCGCCGGTGCGACAGCAGCCGGCAGGCCTGCCGCCGAGGCGAGCCCGCTACTGATCGGGGATCCGCCGGTAAGCAGCGAGGTCAGGTCGCCGGGCAGCGACACCTGCTGCGGCAGCGGGAAAGGCAGCCCCGGTATTTGCGGCAGATTGAGCTGCGCCTGCGGCAGCATCCCCACGGGCCCGGTCGCCGGCGCAGCCGCGGCCGGAACGGTCGACGTCAGGCCCGGAAGCCCAAGGCCCGGCGTGGTGGTCGCGGCCGGGGCCGGAGTCGTCAACCCCGGAATGCCGAGTCCGGGTGTCGCTGTCGTCGCTGCCGGAGCGGTGCCTGGAAGCAGCGACGAAACACCTGGGAGCGTGGAACCCGCCGCCGGGGTGGTCGCAGGCGTCTGCGGCATCTTGATTGACGCGCTGGCCAGCGGCGGCGGCGTGGCCGGCTGACCGCCCAGTGCCCCCGCGACGTTTTGCAGCATCTGCGGCGCCTGGGCCGCGGTGCCGACGAGTTGCTGGCTGATGTCGGGGGTGGGCAGCGGCGCCGGGTCAGCGTGGGCTGTGCCCATCAAGCCGCCCATGAGCAACGCTGCAGATGAGCCGGCCACGACTGCGGTGGCGCGGAACAAGGTCCGAATAGTTGACATGACTCTCCCTGAATCTCGATGACAAGTCCTCGGCGCCGATGGTTCGCTTGATATGGAAGTGACTCAAGTGACACGTGTGCCATTTATGCGACCGTTACGGAATCGAGCGGCGGCGGTGACCGAGCGAGCCTGTGACGGGAACCTCGGTGCCTGTTGGACCCGGCGATAGAGTCGTGCAGATAGACACCACGTCAGCCGCTCCGGCGGCTATCACCGACCGCCGGCGCGCGATCTTGATGGACACGATCGGGCCGGCGCTTCTGGTCGTGAGCGTTGCCGCGCGGCTGGCCTGGACGTATCTGGCGCCCAACGGGGCCAACTTTGTCGACTTGCACGTCTACGTCGGCGGGGCCGCCATGATCGACCACCCGGGCAGCCTGTACCACTACGTCTACGCCGACCAGACGCCGGATTTCCCGCTGCCGTTCACCTATCCGCCGTTCGCGGCGGTGATCTTCTATCCGCTGCATCTGCTGCCGTTCGGCGTGGTCGCGTTCTGCTGGACAGTCGGGACGATGGCCGCGCTCTACGGCGTGGTCCGGATCAGCCAGCGGCTGCTGGGTGTCGGGGCCGGGGAGGGCCACCGGCTGGCGATGCTCTGGACGGGGATCGCGATCTGGCTCGAACCGCTGCGCAGCACGTTCGACTACGGGCAGATCAACGTTGTGCTGGCGCTGGCCACGCTGGCGGCGGTGTTCAGCACCCGATGGTGGTTGTCAGGGCTGTTACTCGGGACGGCAGCGGGGGTGAAGCTGACGCCCGCGATCGGGGGACTCTATTTCGTCGGTACCCGCCGGTGGGCCACGGCGGTGTTCTCCGGGGTGGTGTTCCTGGCCACCGTCGCGGTGTCGGCCTTGGTCGTCGGCGATCAAACTCGTTATTACTTCACCGAATTGATCTTCAAGGCCGACCGGGTCGGACCGATCTGCACGATCTTCAACCAGTCCTGGCGGGGTGGTATCTGCCGGATCTTCGGCCACGACGCCGGCTATAGCCCGGTGGTAGTGGTCGGGATCGCTGTCACCGCAATACTTTCCGTTCTCGCCTGGCGCGCAGTGAGCGCCCGTTCGACCGAACAACTCGGCCCACTGCTGATCGTCGAACTATTCGGGCTGTTGCTCTCGCCGATTTCCTGGACGCATCACTGGGTGTGGCTGGTGCCGTTGATGATCTGGCTGCTACACGGGCCGCTGTCCGACCGCCGCGGCGCACGCATTCTCGGCTGGATGTGGCTGGCGCTCATCACCATCGGCGTGCCATGGCTGCTGAGCTTCGCTCAGCCGACCATCTGGCAGAACGGCAGACCGTGGTATCAAGCCTGGGGCGGACTGGTCTACATTGTGGCAACGTTGGCCACGCTGGCCTGGATCGCGGCCAGCGGAAAGCGCGAGGCTAGCTCCCGATCTGGCTAGTCCGCGATAATGGCGTCGATGTCATGGGCCATCGCAACGTCTTTGTTGGTGATACCACCTTCGGAATGCGTCACCAAAGCGAAAGTCACCGTACGCCAACGGATATCGATGTCGGGGTGATGATCTTCGGCTTCGGCGTGCTCGGCCACCCGGCGCACCGCGTCGATGCCGGCGAGAAATTCCGGAAACTTCACCGACCGGCGCAGCGCGCCCTCTTCGCGTTCCCACCCGTTGAGGTCCGGCAGTGCGGCGTCTACTTGGTCATCCGTTAACACAGCCATATTTCAAACG
>DATAZN010000118.1:0-3488 GCA_036272035.1 Mycobacterium sp.
GCGCTACGGGGTTGTGACGCCGTCATTCATTGCGCAGCAATGGTTTCCACCGACCCCGCCCGCAGCGAGGAGATGCTGCGCACCAACCTCGAAGGCGCCCGCAACGTGCTCGGAGGGGCTGCCGCCGCGAAGATGGATCCGATCATTCACGTCTCGAGTTTCTCGGCGCTGTTTCGCCCCGGTCTAGCGATGCTGCATGCGGACCTGCCCGTGGTCGGCGGGTCCGACGGGTACGGCAAGTCCAAGGCCATCGTCGAAGCGTATGCGCGAGGTCTTCAGGACGCCGGCGCGCCAGTGAACATCAGTTATCCCGGCATGGTGCTGGGACCACCTGCGGGTGATCAGTTCGGTGAGGCAGCCGAGGGCGTGCAGGCAGCGCTCAAGATGCGCGGTGTGCCTGGGCGCAGCGCCGCCTGGATCGTGGTGGACGTCCGCGACCTCGCCGCCTTGCACGTCGCACTATTGCAGCCGGGCCAGGGACCGCGCCGATACATGGCCGGTGGCCGACGCATTGCGGTGGATCGCCTCGCATTCCTGCTCGGTGCCGCCGCTGATCGCAACCTGGTGGTTTATCCGGTCCCCGATGTCGGACTGCGCGCCCTGGGGCGCCTGTTCGACGTCATCGGCGATCATCTGCCGTTTGAGACTCCGATCAACTCCGCGGCGATGCAGTACTACACCCAAATGCCGCCCGCAGATGACACCCCTGCCGAACGCGACCTCGGCATCACGCAACGGGACGCGGCGCAGACGCTCGCCGACACGATCGACGGGCTGCAGGAGGTTGGCCGCATTTAGGTCCGCCCTACCGGAAGTACCGCGACGCCGCCGACCGGAAGATCCCGCTGGCGGTGTGTGAACCGGCTTAAACCAACCTGTGGTTTGGCTTAAACCATGCGGTTGGCTGCGGTAAATTGCTCGCTGCCACGCCCACGCCAGAGGGAGAAGTGATGAGCAATCGAAACCGGCTCCGCTTCGTTGCGGCTGGCTTCCTCTCGACTGCTCTGATGGCCATCGGGCCGGCGCTGGCCTGGGCCGACGACGAGTCGATCGTGCTGGACTTCGTCCGGCACGGGGAGTCGATCGACAACAACGCGGGCATCATCGACACGACCCCGCCCGGAACGGCACTCGACGCGACCGGCGAGGATCAGGCGACCGATGTCGCGACCGCAATCCAGCACGACTTCGGGACCAACATCGCCGGGGTCTTCGACTCGTACGAGCTAAGGACTCAGGAGACGGCACAGCCGTTGCTGGATGAGCTGAGTACTGCGGCCGGCCATACAGTGGACGCCACGACCTTGAGCGGGCTCAACGAGATTCCCGCCGGCTTCTTCGAGGGCGACCAAACAACCAGCCTCGAGGGCATCCTGTACTTACTTGGCCCACTCTCCTGGGCGATGGGCGATGTATTGGTCCCGGACATCGGCGATCCCAGCGTGAACGGGGTGACGTTCGACCAAGGCTTCGGCGGCGCCGTACAAGACATCTACGACGGCACCGCGAGCGCGACCGGCACCCCGACCGACGTAGCGTTCTCCAGCGAAGGCGCGATCGCTGTCTGGACGCTGATGAACGTCAACAACCCCGACTTCTCCGTCCTCCTGCAGGAAGTAGAAACGACCGGCGGTTTCCTACCCAACACGGGCCAGGTCGTCATCGAAGGCCAGACCGGAGACTGGACGTTGGTCAGCTATGACGGGACGCCGGTCTCGGCCGATCCCAGCTTGGGCACCGAGCTTTTCGTCGACTTTCGCAATCTGATCGAGGCGCCGCAATTCGCCGGCTACGACATCTACGAGACTCTGCTGACCGGTAATTCGGCGACGGTAGACGCCGCGCTTCAGACCGGCCTCAGCCAAGTCGACGCGGCGCTGAGCCAATTCCCGGTCGAGGTATTCGATCAGATCGTCGCCGCCTTCGGCGGCGGTATCTGAGCCGCGACACCGAGATGTATAAGCCACGCTGGGTTGCTGTTGGGCTGCTGTCGGCGGCCCTGCTGTCGATGGGATCGGCGACAGCCTGGGGCGGCGACGGGTCGATCCTGCTGGACTTCGTACGGCACGGCGAGTCCGGCGACATGACCGCGATCAACACGCTGGTGCCAGGCCCCGACCTCACTGATACCGGTGAACTGCAAGCCCAAGATGTCGCGGATGTGTTGGAGCACAACGGCATCGATGAGATCTATGCCTCGACGATGGTCAGGTCGCAGGAGACCGCCACGCCGCTGGCCGAGGCACTGGGTCTCCCGATCCATGACTTGGCCGGGCTCAACGAAATCAATGCCGGGATTTTCGAGGGCATGCCGGTGGATGTCGGCGACGTTCCATTGGGCGGCGCCCTGTATCTGCTCGCGCCCGCGCTGTGGACGCTCGGGTTGGACTTCGTGCCGGAGTTGGGCTCCACCGACGCCAACGGCATCGTGTTCGACCAGCGCGTCGACGAGGCCATCCAGACGATCTACGCCGGCAGCAGCGCGGGCGACACCGAGGCGGTGTTCTCACACGAGGGCACTATCGCGATCTGGACGCTGATGAATGTCAACAACCCGGATTTCTCGCTCGTACTTAACGAGCTGTTCAGCACCGGCGAATTATTGCCCTACACAGGCCAAGTCGTGGTCGAGGGCTCACCGGGCGATTGGACGCTGGTCAGTTGGGACGGGACGCCGGTACCGCAGGATCCGGGCCTGGCGACCGACCTGTTCGTCGACTACCGCAGCCTGATCGAGGCGCCGCAATTCGCCGGCTACGACATCTACGAGGCACTCCTCGGCGGTAACTCGGCGACGATCGATGCCGCGCTTCAGACCGGCCTCAGCCAAGTCGACACGGCGCTGGCTCAGTTCCCCGTCGCGGTGTTCGACGATATCGTCACGGCCCTAGGCGGTACTGTCTAAGCCAATCTTGTTGATGACGAATGAATTCCGGGCCCACGACGCTGCCATGCCCCGGTACGTAGATGGCATCGGGTCCGCCAATCGCAAGAAGACGGTCGAGTGTATCCGGCCACACCGCCACATCGGAATCCGAATCGATTGCCGGATCGCCGGATTCCTCGATGAGATCACCGCCGAAGATCACGGTTCGCTCGCCGGTAGCACCCGGCACTGAGACGACGAGATCCGCATCGGTATGGCCGCCCCCCGGCTGTGCGATGGTCACCTCGCGGTTCCCTAGGTCGACGACCGCGTGGCGGATGGCGTGCTGGGGCGCCCGCAGTGCGGCGATTGCGTGGTCGATCTCAGTGGCGTCGGCTCCGTGACTCAGCGCATCGTCGCGAAGCTGAGCAATGTCGGTTGTCAGGTAGTCCAAAACTTCCGGTGCACAGAATATTTGAGTATCTGCGAATCCCCCGGAGCCCAACACGTGATCGAAGTGCTTGTGGGTCAACACCACATGCGTCACTGCGCACCCGGCAATCAGGCGCACGTCGTCGTCGATAGCGTGCGCTTCGGTCAGCGTGGTACCGGTGTCGACCAG
>DATAZN010000119.1:0-3957 GCA_036272035.1 Mycobacterium sp.
CGCCGAGGTCGACGATCGTGTGCGGCGGCACGCCACGCTGACCGTTGAGCTGGCCGAACTGGCACAGCGTCAGCAGGAGGCCAGTGCGCGGCAGACCGCCGCCCAGGCCGCCGCGGACGCTATCGCTCAACTCACCGAACATGTGCGGGAAGCCGAGCTGATCGCCGCGGCCGCGACCGCGACCAGCACGGCGTCAACCGCCGCCCACGCCGAGCGGGAGCGGCTGCGCACCGAAACCGATTCGCGCACAGCCGCAGTCGCGGACCTGGAGGCCGAAGCCCGCGAGGCCGCGCAGGCGCATGCCACGGCACGCGATGTCACCGTGGAGGCCGATACTGTCGTCGAGCGGGCCAACCAGCTTCTTGCCGACGCCCAGGAGCGAGCCGAGACAACTCGGCGCGCGGTCGACGAATTGGCCCGCCGCGACGAGACGCAGCGGTTATCGGCCAGGCTCACGAAGATCGATGCTGCGCTGCGCGACCGCGACGGTATCGCGCAAGATCTGTCGACAATCGCGGTGACCGACGACTTGCTCCGGCAGATTGAAAAGGCCGCCGCAGCTGTCGAGCGATCGGAAGGTCAACTCGCGTTGGTGTCGGCGACAGTCGAATTCGTCGCGGCCGCCGACATCGAACTCTTCATCGGCGACCAGCGGGTATCGCTGCGAGCCGGCGAAAGCTGGTCCACCGTTGCCAATGCCACGACCGAGGTCGAGGTCCTCGGCATCCTGACCGCACGAGTGACGCCGGGGATGTCCGCGTTGGAGATCCAGACGCAATGCACCGCGGCGCAACAGGATTTGGCCGCTGGACTGGCGGCGGCACAGGTCGCCGATCTGGCTGCGGCGCGCAGTACCGACCAGCGGCGCCGCGAACTGCAGAGCGCCCGCGACCAGCTCACCGCGACCCTGGCCGGGTTGTGCGGCGACGACGATGTCGAGCAACTGCGCTCTCGGTTGGCCGAATTGCGCTCCCAGCCCGCGTTTTCCGGCGACATCACGATCGACGCGGGCACTGCGCGCGCCGAACTCGACGAGGCCGAAGCGGGCCGCATCACGGCGGGCGCCGACTGCGAGACCCACCGGCGCGTCGCGGCGTTAGCGATGACCAAGCTGACCGAGGTATCAACGCAGGCAACACGTCTGCAGGACAAGCTGGTCACCCAACGCGCCGAGCTTGCGGTGGTCGTCGACCGACTGACTCAACAGCGGGCCACCGTCGCCGATGACAAACTGGCCGCGGCCGCAGAGGCCGACGCGCTGACGGCCCACACCGCCGCCGGCCGGGTCGCCAAGCTCACCGAGCAGTTGGCCGCCGCCGCGCCCGATGCGGTCACGGCGGAGCTGACCGATGCCGTCGAGGCGGCCGCGACACTGCGCGAGCGCCACGCGGAGATCGCGCGCGCCCTGTACGAGATCGGTGCGCAGCTCACGGTTTTCGGCACCGAAGGCCGCAAAGGCAAGCTGGACGCCGCCGAGATCCAGTGTGAACATGCCCGCGACGAGCACGACCGGGTTGGTCGCCGGGCCCGCGCGGTGCAGTTGCTGCGCGACGTGATGGTGCGGCACCGCGATACCACCCGGCTACGTTATGTCGAGCCGTACCGGGCCGAGCTGCAGCGACTGGGCCGTCCAGTATTCGGGCCGAGCTTCGAGGTCGGCGTCGACAGCGACCTGTGCATCCTCAACCGCACCCTGGAAGGTTGCACCGTCCCGTATGAATCACTGTCGGGTGGGGCCAAGGAGCAACTCGGCATTCTGGCCCGGCTCGCCGGCGCCGCACTGGTCGCCAAGGAGGATGCGGTCCCGATCCTGATCGACGATGCGCTCGGCTTCACAGATCCGCAACGGCTGGTCAAGATGGCGGCGGTGTTCGACACGCTGGGGGAGCGCGGACAGGTGATCGTATTGACCTGCACGCCAGGCCGATACGACGGCATCAAGGATGCGCAGCGGATCGAGTTGTGCGCGTGACCACGGGGCGTTCGATCACCTTTCCTCAACGCGTACTTTCCGTGCGGCTGCCGATTCGATGTGCTTACGGCCTGAGTTGTTCAAACCTTGACCGAAGCACAGCCCACCAGCGGTAAGCTGCTTTGCTGGGGCTGAACCAACAGGCCGTCAAGCGGTATAGGAGGTCCGTCATGACCAACCGCTATCTGCAGGGTCCGTTCGCCCCGCTGCAGCAGGAATACACGCTGACTGACCTCGAGGTTGCAGGGACGATCCCGGACTACCTGGACGGGCGCTACCTGCGAAATGGGCCCAATCCGATCGGCGAGATCGATCCGGACCTTAGCCACTGGTTCATCGGTGACGGCATGGTGCACGGCGTCCGCATCCGCGACGGCAAGGCGGACTGGTACCGCAACCGCTGGGTGCGGAGCCCGAACGTGGCGAAGGAACTCGGCGAGCCCCCACCAGATGGCCATTACGGCTTGTATCCGCTCGGCGCCAACACCAACGTGATCGGACACGCCGGCAAGACCCTCGCTTTGATCGAAGGCGGCGGCATCAACTATGAGCTCACCGATGAGTTGGACACCGTCGGGGTGTGCGACTTCGACGGGACGCTGACCGGCGGGTACACAGCGCACCCGAAGCGCGACCCAGAAACCGGTGAGCTGCACGCGGTTTCGTACTCCGCGTATCGCGGCAACAAGGTCCAGTACTCGGTGATCGGGGTCGACGGTCGGGCGCGGCGGACCGTCGACATCACCGTGGCCGGCAGCCCGATGATGCACGACTTTTCCTTGACTGAGCGTTACGTCGTGTTTTACGACCTGCCGGTCACATTCGACGCCCCGCTAGCGGCGGCTATGACTGTGCCACGCGGACTGCGCCTGCCGGTCCGGTTGATGCTGTCGGCATTGATCGGCCGGGTTCGCATCCCTGATCCGATCGCAGCCCGTATACACGTTTCAAAGTCTTCTGAACGGCGGTTCCCATACTCATGGAACCCGAAGTATCCCGCCCGCGTCGGCGTGATGCCACGCGAGGGTGGCGATGCGGACGTGCGCTGGTTCGATGTCGAACCCTGCTACGTATTTCATCCGATGAATGCCTCTGACGAGGGCGACACGATCGTGCTTGACGTGGTGCGACACCCCAGGATGTTCGACCGCGACCACACAGGTCCCAATGAAGGGCCACCCACCTTGGACCGTTGGACGGTCGATCTAGCCGACGGCAAGGTGCGCGAATCCCGTTTTGACGATCACGCGCAGGAATTTCCCCGCGTCGACGAGCGCTTGGTCGGCAAGCGGCATCGGTACGGTTATGCGCCCACGGCGCTAGAGGGTCTCGAGGGCGCGGACGCCTTGCTCAAGCATGACTTTGTTCGCGGCAGCACGGAGTCGCGCGCCTTCGGCCCCCAGAAGGCACTGGGTGAGTTCGTGTTCCATCCTTCATCGCCCGATGCGGCCGAGGACGACGGCGTGCTCATGGGTTATGTCTATGACCGGACCACCGATCGCAGCGAGTTGGCGATCCTGGATGCGCAGACCCTCCAGGACATCGCGAGCATCAAGCTGCCGCATCGAGTGCCCGCCGGATTCCACGGCAACTGGGTACCGAGCGCCAACTAAGAGCGCGAGATTCCAAAACGACCGTGAAACCCGTACATCATCGGGTAACCGCATTACTAGCCGCTCGAACCTGAAAGCTTCCAGTCGTATGCGCCTCACACGGCGTCGAGGGGGCCCGCGTCGGAGCTCGACGAAACTCGGCTTCGAAAGCGGCGCGAGTGCACCACCCGCCCCACGGCACCCACTACCTCAGCGCATGAAACCGATTGCGGTGTAATCCAGGTCGGCCAGCCCGGCCGCACCGAAGTTGGCCAGCGAGCTGTTGACCGCCACGTTGCCGGGCGACTGGATCAGCGGCAGGCTGAATCCTTCGGCCCAGATCAGCTTGTCGACCTCGTTGGCCAATTTTCGCGCCTTGGCGGGATCCAGCTC
>DATAZN010000120.1:0-2784 GCA_036272035.1 Mycobacterium sp.
AGCACCCTGGCAGAACGTACCGGCGTTGGTGTTGCCACCATGAGCCAGCATCTGAGCAAGCTGCGCTTGGCCGGACTGATCAGCGCACGCCGCGACGGCCGCCGCCACATCTATACCGTCGACGATCCCCATCTGCTCACATTGGTCCAGCAGATCTTCGCCCATATCGCTCCCGACGGCAGCCTCGCACCTGACCCACTGCCCCAGCGCTGAGCTATTAACGCGGCTTCTGCCGCGATGGCTATGGGATGCGGTGCACGCCAGCCGTGGACGCGCGGATAGGAGTGAGTGGGGAGCCCGGCGAATGACGCTCTAGGCTCGGCACTCAATGGCTCGGCGCGCGGTCTAAGTCCGTGCAAACCGCGTCACCTCAACGGGTTAGCGTCCGGAGTGCGAACCCATCATCCCAGGCCCCATCATCTCGGCCCCATCGCACCCGGCTTCATCTCGCCCGGCTTCATGTCCCCTGGCTTCATGTCGCCCGGCTTCATGTCGGCGCAGCAGTCCTTCTGTTCGTGGGACATCGCCGCATGGCCCATTTGCATGTGCATGTGCTCGCTCCAGTTCAAGAAGAAGCCGGAGAAGAAAATCGCGCCGACGACGAACAGTCCGCCGGCGACGATGCCCACCCACGCCAGCGCCTGGTTCAGGCGGCTAGGCCTGGTCGGCTGTGTGGTGCCCGGATCATCGGTTGCAACGTCGGTTGTATCGGCCATGAAGTGAACCTCCTGTGTTGGAATAACGCAGGCCATGCTACCCCACCCTGGGTGGGGTGGGGTGAGCTAAGCTAGGTGCAGTTCAGCCCGGAACCGGGGTTGGCACGCGCCGCTGGAAGGGGACGGTCATGTCAGAGGAATTGACGGTCAAAAAGCGTTCCGCGCTCAACCGGCTAAAAACAGTCCGGGGTCATCTGGACGGGATTATCCGAATGTTGGAATCCGACACCTACTGCGTGGATGTGATGAAGCAGATTTCTGCGGTGCAGTCGGCATTGGAGCGCACAAACCGGGTCATGCTGCACAACCACCTGGAAACCTGCTTTTCGGAGGCCGTCGTCGGCGGGCAGGGCGAAAGTGCGATAGCCGAACTGGTCGACGCCCTGAAGTTCAGTCCCGCCTTGACTGGCCCGGACACTTGCTTGAACGGCACGACAACCGACGAGGCTGTGAAAGCCGGTATGTCGTAGCGAGCTGCAGTCGCGTCTTCGGCTTTTGAAGATCGTCGCGTGTTTTCAGCTGCCGGACTGGCGGTCCGGCTCAGGCAGTACCTCGCGCCCGACGTTGCGGGCCAATGTCGCTGCCGGAAAGCCAACGTAGCCAGTCAGGTGATAAACCACCTCTTCGAGCTCTTCGGCGGTCAGCCCGTTGCGCAACGCAATCGGGAAGTGAAACTTCAACTCCTCTCCGGCACGCAGCGCGATGAGCGCCCCGAGTGTGACGAGGCTGCGGGAGCGGCGGTCCAGCCCAGGCCGCGTCCACAGTGCACCGAAGACATGCTCGAGACTCAGTTCGCCGAGTTCGCCGGCGAAGCCGTCGTCGCGCATGCTGGTGACCTCATCGGGGATCAGGCCGGGTAGCAGGTCTTTGAAGACCGCGAGGCCATCGGTGCGGGCATCGGTCATGAGTTGTCGCCTTTCGGTGCCAGGGGTTCGCGGGAGATTTGGTAATCCAAGTAGGCATCCCAGTTTTCGACGCGGCGGCGTAGCTCGTCGGCGACTTGGGGATGGGTCGGGACGAAGAAGCGGTTGTGCAAGATCGCGTCGGCGACCAGTTCGCCGACCCGTGCGGCGTCGAATAATTCAAATTGCTCGCCCGGTGTACGCAGGGCCGCGCCGCCGCCGAATGTCGGCATGTTCGATGTGATGTTGGTCAGCACGGGTCCTGGGCAGAGCAGGGTGACGCCAATGTTCTTGGGGCGCAGATAGAGAGCGAGTCCTTCGCTGATCTGGACGATGGCGGCTTTGCTGGCCGCGTAGGGCATCCGGTCGTAGGAGTAAGTGAACAAGCCAGCGAACGACGCGGTGTTGACGATATGGCCGCTGCCCTGATCGAGCAGCATCGGGACGAAAGTGGCGTTACTGCGCACCACCGACATCAGGTTGATGTTGAGAATTCGCTCCCACTCGATCGCTGGGATGTCTTGCGGTAGGCCATTAGTCAGCACACCGACGTTGTTGACCACGATGTCGACCTTGCCGAATCGCTCCAGTGCGGTGTCTCGGATGCCGTCGAACGCGATGGGGTCGCCGATGTCTGTGGTGCGGGGAGCGACGTTCACGCCAAGCTCCCGCAGTTCGGCCGCGACCGCCGCGACCCCATCGGCATTGATGTCAACGGCAACGATCTGCGTTCCCCGGTGGGCCAGCGAGTGCGCGATCGCGCGACCGATCCCACTGGCCGCACCGGTGATGACGGCGACCTTGCCTTCGAGAGTGTCCATGCGTTGTCAGCCCGTCGAATGAATGGAATCGGGGCAAACGATACGCCGCGGTGGAAAGCTGTCGCTCAGATGCTTGCGATCGACTTCCCTGCGAGTCCGTACATCGCCTCCGCCGGCACAGGTGCGATGCCGAGATCGGCGGCGGCGGCGTCGATGGACCGTTGCGCCATGTCCAGATCGGCCGTCCGGCCGGGGACGAAGTACGGCCCGACATAGTCTTCGTAGTACTGTTGCGCTTCCTCGCGCGTGAGTCGGTCCAGGAACCAGGCAACGTAATCGACTGCTTTGCTTGGCTTTTCGACGAGCAATTGCAGCGCGCGCTCATTGGCACGCGCCAAGGCCTGC
>DATAZN010000121.1:0-2917 GCA_036272035.1 Mycobacterium sp.
GCCGCATCCGCCGATCTGGTTCGGCGGGCAGGCCGCCAAGGCGCTGGCCCGCGCGGTGCGGCACGGCGATGCGTTCCTCGGTGCGGGTTCGTCGACCACCGCGATGTTCGCCGACGCGGTGCTGATCGTGCGGCGCGAGCTCGCCGGGCAGGGCAAGGATCCCGCGCAATTCCCGATCGGCAAGCGGGTCTATCTGATGATCGACGACGACCCGGCCAAGGCACGCCAACGCGCGCTCGACGGGCTGCATCGGATCTACGGCGGGATGCCCGGCATCGACGACGTTCCGGTGTCTGGCACCGTCAACGATGTCGTCGGCGGTCTGCGCGAAGTCATCGACGCGGGCGCCCAGACCATCCTGCTCAATCCGGTCGGCCGTGACGTCGCCGAGGACCGCGAGCAGATGGAACGCCTTGCCGCAGAAGTGATTCCGCAGCTGCGCTGAATCCGACCAATGCTGGGGAGGGTGCACCGCGTCGTGCCCACCTCTCGGCGAATTGCGCCGCCGGCCGCCGAGTTTTCGCTCGTAGGCGGGCATATCGCGGTATAACCACTCAATGAGTCGCAAAGTCGCGGTCTCGCCGGACCTGGTCGAGGGCGATGCCGCTGAGGGCTATGGCAAGGTCGCCGACGCATTCCGGGCCAACTTCGCCGAACACCGCGATGTCGGCGCCGCGGTCGCGGTGTATCGCGACGGAGTCAAAGTCGTCGACATGTGGGGCGGCTATCGCAACGGCTTCGCTAAGACGCCGTGGCGGCACGACACCATGGTCAACATGTTCTCAACGACGAAAGGCATTGCGTCCCTGGCGGTTAGCGTAGCAGCATCGCGCGGTCTGATCAGCTACGATGCCAAGGTCGCCGATTACTGGCCGGAGTTCGCGCAAGCCGGCAAGGCCGAGGTGACCGTGCGCCAGTTGCTGTCTCATCAAGCCGGGCTGTCCGCACTGGACGCACCGCTTCTGCTGGCCGATCTCACCGACCAGGAGACCCTGTCAGCGGCGCTGGCCGCGCAAGCGCCGGCATGGCCGCCGGGCAGCCGCCACGGGTATCACGCGCTGACGCTCGGCTGGTATGAGTCCGAATTGATCCGGCACACCGACCCGGCCGGTCGGACGCTGGGTCAGTTCTTCGCCGACGAGGTCGCCGCCCCACTCGGCCTGGACCTCTACATCGGGCTGCCGGCATCGGTGGACCGTGATCGTGTCGCACATCTGCATGGCTGGCCGCGAGCCGAGGCGCTGCTGCATCTGAACGCGATGCCGCCCCGACTTACGCTGGCGCTGCTGAATCCGCGCGGCCTCACCGGGCGAACCGTCAACCTGCCCAACGATGTCGACGCGATGCGCGACTACAACCGCGAAGACATCCGCACCGTCGAGATACCCGCCGCCAATGGCATCGGCACCGCACGCGCAGTCGCCAAGGCCTACGGCTGCGCGGCTACCGGCGGACGCGAACTCGGTTTGACCGCAGACACTCTCAACGCGCTGACCAAGTCAGCGGTCACGCCGACCGGCGGGATACGCGACAAGGTACTGCACGTCGACTCACTGTTCTCGCTGGGTTACTGCAAACCAGTGCCGCACTTCAACTTTGGATCGTCCGACAGAGCCTTCGGCACACCGGGGCTCGGCGGCTCATTCGGGTTCGCCGACCCCGACACCGGAGTCGGCTTCGCCTACGTGATGAACCGGTTAGGCTTCCATCTGTGGAGCGACCCGCGCGAACTGCCGCTACGTCAGGCCCTGTTCCGCGACGTGCTGGGCGCACGACCGCAGAAGTAGCAAGCTTTACAGCTCGGTGGCTGAGCCACCCGCCGCGGTGATCTTCTCCCGCGCGCTGCCGCTGAACTTGTGAGCGGTGACGTTGACCTTGACGGCCAGCTTCCCGTCACCGAGAACCTTGACGAGCGTGTTCTTGCGAACCGCTCCCTTGGCCACCAGCTCGTCGAGTCCGACCGAACCGCCCTTCGGGAAGAGACGATTGATGTCGCCGACGTTGACGACCTCGTATTCGGTGCGGAAGCGGTTACGGAACCCCTTCAGCTTGGGAAGCCGCATGTGAATCGGCATCTGCCCACCCTCGAAGGTGGACGGCACGTTCTTGCGGGCCTTGGTGCCCTTGGTACCGCGACCGGCTGTCTTACCCTTGGAGCCCTCACCGCGACCGACGCGGGTGCGCTTGGTTTTCGAACCCGGCGCGGGACGCAGGTCGTGCAGTTTGATGGTCATTTAGTGCTACCTCCCTCAGCCGGCTCGACCTCGACGAGGTGACGGACGGTCGCGACCAGCCCACGGGTCTGAGCGTTATCTTCGCGGACCACGGACTGACGGATCTTCCGAAGTCCCAGTGTGCGAAGGCTTTCCCGCTGCTTCCAGCGGGTGCCGATTGTGCCGCGCACCTGGGTGATCTTCAGCTGCGTCGGTTGTGTTGCTTTTCCTGCGGCCATAGTTATGCCGTTCCTTCACGAGCGGTGTTGGCACTGGCGGCCAGCGCCTCACTTTCGCGGCGGGCACGGAGCATGCCGGCCGGGGCAACGTCCTCCAGCGGCAGTCCACGTCGCGCGGCCACCTCTTCGGGGCGCTGCAGCAGCTTGAGCGCGGCAACCGTCGCATGCACGACGTTGATCGCGTTGTCACTGCCCAGCGATTTGGACAGAATGTCGCGCACGCCGGCACATTCCAGCACCGCACGAACCGCACCACCGGCGATCACACCGGTACCGGGGCTGGCCGGACGCAGCAGCACCACGCCGGCAGCGGCCTCGCCCTGCACCGGGTGGACGATGGTCCCACCGATCATCGGAACGCGGAAGAAACCCTTACGAGCTTCCTCGACGCCCTTGGCGATCGCAGCCGGAACTTCCTTGGCCTTGCCGTAGCCGACACCGACCATCCCGTTGCCGTCGCCGACG
>DATAZN010000122.1:0-10767 GCA_036272035.1 Mycobacterium sp.
CACTGTTCGCGTCAGGACACTTCGACCCAGTCGAGCGTGCGCTGCACGGCTTTTCGCCATCCCGCATAGCCAGTCGAGCGCTGTTCCTCGCTCCACTCCGGCGTCCACCGTTTGCCTTCGCGCCAGTTGGCCCGTAACTCATTCGGGTCGGCCCAGAAGCCGACCGCCAGACCAGCCGCATAGGCTGCGCCCAATGCGGTCGTCTCGGCGACCACCGGACGCACCACGTCGACATTGAGGACGTCAGCCTGGATCTGCATGCACAGGTCGTTGGCGGTGATCCCGCCGTCGACCTTCAAAACCTCAAGGCGCACAGCTGAATCAGCCTGCATCGCGTCGACCACATCGCGGCTCTGATAGCAGATCGACTCCAAGGTCGCGCGGGCCAGGTGTGCGTTGGTGTTGAACCTCGACAGTCCAACGATCGCGCCGCGGGCATCGGAGCGCCAATACGGCGCGAACAATCCCGAGAACGCCGGGACGAAGTACACCCCGCCGTTGTCGTCGACCTGCCGGGCCAACGCCTCACTCTGGGCCGCCCCGCTGATGATGCCCAGTTGATCCCGTAGCCATTGCACGGCCGATCCAGTGACGGCGATCGAACCTTCCAGGGCGTAAACAGGTTTCGCGTCGCCGAACTGATAGCACACGGTGGTCAGCAGACCATTTCGCGACCGGACGATCTGTTCGCCGGTGTTCAGTAGCAGGAAATTGCCTGTGCCGTAGGTATTTTTGGCCTCGCCGGGCCGCAGACAGACCTGGCCGACCATCGCCGCGTGCTGGTCCCCGAGGATTCCAGTGATCGGCACCTCGCCGCCGAGAGGCCCGTCGGCCGTCGTGACACCGTATGGCTGACCCGGCGACGACGACGCGATGGACGGAAGCATCGTCCGCGGAATGCCGAAAAACGACAGCAGCTCGTCGTCCCAGTCCAATGTCTCGAGGTCCATCAGCATGGTCCGGCTGGCATTGGTGACGTCGGTGACGTGTACCCCGCCCCGGGGGCCGCCGGTCAGATTCCACAACAGCCAGGTGTCGATGGTGCCGAAAACCGCGTCGCCGCGCTCGGCCGCGGCGAGCACACCCTCGACGTTGTCCAGAATCCACTGCAGTTTGCCGCCGGCAAAATAGGTCGCCGGCGGCAAACCCGCTTTGTGCCGGATCACGTCGCCGCGGCCATCGCGGTCCAGCGCCGACGCGATCCGGTCGGTGCGGGTGTCTTGCCAGACGATCGCGTTGTAGTACGGCCGGCCAGTGTGTCGATTCCACACCAGCGTCGTCTCGCGCTGGTTCGTGATTCCCAGTGCGACAATGTCTTTCGATGACAGGTTGGTCGCATTGAGCGTCGACATCAGCACCGACGCCGTGCGCTCCCAGATCTCGATCGGGTTGTGCTCGACCCACCCGGCCCGCTGCAGGACCTGCTCGTGCTCGAGTTGATGGCGACCCACCTCGGCGCCGTCGCGGTCGAAGATCATGCAGCGGGTGCTGGTGGTGCCCTGGTCGATCGAAGCGACGAACTCGGCCAACTGTTCTCCTCCCGCGATCGTGTCCATCATGGACTACGCGGGCACGCCAGTCGTCGAGAACAGCGGGCGCGTGCGCTCAGAGACCGCTGAGGAAATCCGCCGCCCCCGCGACTGCGGTGCTGAGGTCCACCAGGCCGATGTCGGGATTGATGGCGTCGAACGGGGCGAATGAGGAGATCGGGGTGATCACGCCGTCGACATCGTCAATCCCGACTTGGAAAAGCGACGGAACCGTGAACAGGATTTCGGATGTATCCGATCCCGGGCCGGCGGAAAAGATGTCGAGGTCAAACGTTGTCGAATCGAAGGATCCGACGAGGTAGTTGTCGAACGCTCCGGCTGCGTCGAGGCTCAAGGTATCTGTGGACCCGTCGATCGCAAACGGTCCGATAGTGACGATGCCCTCGGTGGAGGGCGCGCCACCGAGGGTGACCAGGCCCGCGTCAGGACTGATGAAGTCGAAGGGGTTGAACGAGTAGAACGGTGTGCTGGTCCCGTCGACATCGTCGAGACCACCTTGGAAGAGCAACGGAATCGTGAAGACGTACTCAGCGCTGTTCGAGCCCGTGGGGCCTTGATAGACGTCGAGGTCGAACGGGGTCGAACCGAGGGACCCAGTGGTGTAGTTGTCGAACGCCAAGTTCGATGAGTCGTAAGTGAGCGTGTCGTTGTATCCGCCGATCGCGAACGGCCCGATGCTCACCAAGTCGTCGGTGGTGTCGGCGCTCGCGACATATCCGGTGCACAGCGCGATCAACGGCGACGCCAGCAGGCCACCGAAAGCGACTCCAACCACGCTGGTCATGCTTCGGTGGGTGCGGCTCATCATCTCCCTCGGATCTTCCTGTGAATCATGTAAGACTAAGCTGAGATTGTTGCAAGTATCCGACGCGCACGTCAATAGCGCATGACAACTGACTCACGCACTGTGCACACATCGGCAATTGGGCCGCGGGTCAGTTCATTTGGCCGATCGGTTGCGGCGCGGTGCGTAAAACGGTTGCATCTGCGTAGTGGGCAAAGACGTCAAGCGGACCACCTACGAGCGCGTCGACCGGCAGCAGTACCGACGCAAGGTGCAACTGTGCCTCGACGTCTTCGAAACGATGCTCGCGCAGTCCAGCTTCGAGGTCGACCATCCGCTCACCGGGATGGAGATCGAATGCAACCTGGTCGATGACGCGTATCAGCCGGCGATGACCAACTCCGACGTCCTGGCAGCTATCGCCGACCCGGCGTATCAAACCGAATTAGGTGCGTACAACATTGAATTCAACGTCCCGCCCCGGCCACTGGGCGGCCATGCCGGCGTGCAACTCGAAGACGAGGTGCGCGCCAGTTTGAACGCCGCGGAGACCAAGGCCAGCGCTGGCGGAGCCCACATCGTCATGATCGGGATACTGCCCACGCTGATGCCCGAGCATCTCGCCACCGGATGGATGAGTGAGTCGTCCCGGTATGCGGCGCTCAACGACTCCATCTTCAACGCCCGCGGGGAAGACATGCAGATCGATATCGACGGACCCGAACCGCTCAGCATTAACTCGACGTCGATCGCTCCCGAATCAGCTTGCACCAGTATGCAGTTGCACGTACAGGTGTCGCCCGAAGATTTCGCCAGCACCTGGAACGCCGCGCAGGTTCTGGCTGGACCACAGCTGGCGCTCGGTGCCAACTCGCCGTACTTCTTCGGGCACCAGCTGTGGTCGGAAACCCGCATCGAACTGTTCGCCCAGTCCACCGATACCCGGCCGGACGAGTTGAAAACCCAAGGAGTACGGCCCCGGGTGTGGTTCGGCGAACGCTGGATCACCTCGATCTTCGATCTGTTCGAGGAGAATGTTCGCTACTTCCCGTCGCTGCTACCGGAGGTGTCCGATGAGGATCCGGTCGCCGAACTCGCGGCCGGGCGCACCCCGCAACTTGCGGAGCTGCGCCTGCACAACGGCACCGTCTACCGGTGGAACCGTCCGGTGTACGACGTCGTCGCGGGACGGCCTCACCTGCGGGTGGAAAACCGCGTGCTACCCGCGGGGCCGACGGTCATCGACATGCTGGCCAACGCGGCCTTCTACTACGGCATGCTGCGCACGCTGGCCGAAGATGATCGCCCGGTCTGGACGAAGCTGAGATTCGCTGCGGCGCAACATAATTTCCTCGAAGCGGCCCGCCATGGCATGCAGGCGAACCTGTTCTGGCCGGGAATGGGCACCGTCAGCACCGAGGAATTGGTGATCGGCACACTGCTGCCGATGGCGTATCACGGGCTGGACCGCTGGGGTGTTGCCACCGAGGTGCGCGACCGGCTGCTCGGCGTGATTGAAGGCCGAGCCCGCGCGGGACGCAGCGGCGCGGCCTGGCAGGTGTCGACCGTGCGCGCGCTGCAGCGGCGTGGAATGACCCGGCCCGCCGCGCTGGCCGAGATGCTGCGGCTGTACTGCGAGCACATGCACACCAACGAGCCGGTCCATAGCTGGGAAGTACCGGAGTAGGTTGGAAGACATGGCAAATGAAGTAATGAACTGGGACAGCGCATACCGCCAGGAAGCCGGCTTCGAGGGCCCGCCGCCCTGGAACATCGGTGAGCCGCAGCCCGAGTTGGCCGCGCTGGCCGCCGCAGGAAAATTCCGCAGCGATGTGCTGGACGCCGGATGTGGTTACGCCGAGCTGTCGCTGGCCCTGGCCGCCGACGGCTACACCGTGCACGGCGTCGACCTGACGCCCACCGCCATCGCCGCCGCCACCAAAGGCGCCGAGGAGCGAGGGTTGAGCAACGCCAGCTTCGAACAGGCCGACATCACCTCGTTCAGCGGACACGACGGCCGTTTCAACACCGTGATCGACAGCACGCTGTTCCACTCGCTGCCGATCGAGGGCCGCGACGGTTATCTGCAGGCGGTGCATCGCGCCGCCGCCGACGGAGCTGCCTACTTCGTGTTGGTGTTCGCCAAGGGTGCGTTCCCCGCTGAGTGGGAGCAAAAGCCCAACGAGGTCGACGAGGACGAGTTACGTTCCGCGGTGAGCAAGCACTGGCACATCGACGAGATCCGGCCAGCGTGCATTCACGCGAACATTCCACCGGCACCGGCAGATTCGGACGTTCCGATGCCCGAGCACGACCGCGACGAGAAGGGCCGGATGAAGCTACCTGCCTACCTGCTCACCGCACACAAGGCTGGCTGACGACACCGCTGATCGAGCACTACACCGCAGCGGTCGCGTCGGCCAGCGCTACAGCGAAGGCGGTCAGATCGTCGATGGTGGCGTCCAGGTGCGGCGAAATCCGCAGCACCGGCCCGGTCAGCTCCATCGGCGCGCGCTCGATTCCGGCGTAGGTGGTGACGATTCGACGTTCGGCGATCAGCCACCCACGGATCTTCGCCGGGTCAGCGCCGTCGAGGGGGGCCAGCGTCGTGATGGCGCTCGGCTCGTCGACCGCCTCGACCACGCGCCACCCGGCCACGTCGGCGAGAACGGTGCGGCTGATCCGGCCAACCTCGGCCAGACGGGCCCGCACCGCAGCCGGGCCCGAGGCGACGTGTTCGCCGATAGCTACCGAAAATCCCACTCGCGCAGCGATATTGGCTTCGCCCAGCTCGAGTCGTTGAGCGTTCGACAGCGACGCCGCCCACTCCGGCGGCGGTAGTCGCGGGCGCAGTCGCTGCATCAGGTCAGGACGCACGGCGAGAAAACCCACGCCGCGGGGGCCGGCCATCCATTTGCGCGACGACGCGTACATCGCGTCGGCGCCCACCGAGCAATCCACCTGTCCGAGCGCCTGGGCGGCGTCGACGACAAGCGGAAGCCCCAAGTCGCGGCACAGCTGTGCCATCCCTTGCAGCGGTTGCACCACTCCGCGGTGACTGGCCACCGCCGTCAGATGCACCAGGTCCGGCGGATCGCCGGCCAGGCTGATCGCCGCGTCGTGCATCGCGACCCGGCCCTCGGCGTCGGTCGGCAGCGTCCGGCGGGCGAAGCCGTGCACGGCCATCAGGGCCAGGTTGGGACCGTATTCGCCGGGGGTGCAAGCCAGCGTTCGGCCGCCGGGCGGCCAGCTGGCCAGCAGCAGATCCAGCGCGTGCTGCGATCCGGTGGTGAACACGACTTCCGCATCGGGCATGCCGGAAAGCGCAGCGACCGCGGCGCGTCCGGCGTTGAGGACGGGTGTGGCCGCCTCCGCAGCGATGTATCCACCCACCTCGGCCTCGTGCCGTGCGTGCCGGGCAGTCGCGTCGAGCACGGCGAAGCTCTGCCGGGAACACGCGGCGCTGTCCAGGTGCAGCCCGGCGGCCGGCGGCCGGGCCGCCCGCCAGGCGTCGACCAGGCCGGCGTTCACTTGGTCGACAGCGACAGCCCGAAATCGCCGGCTGCGTCGGTCCACCAACCGGTTAGTCGCAGACCTGCCTGCGCCAACTCGTCGGCCACCGCGTCGGCCCGGAATTTGCAGGACACTTCGGTGAGCACCTGCTCGCCGGCGGCGAAGTCAACGGTCAGGTTCAGCGTAGCGATGCGCACCCGCTGCGCTCGCTCGGACCGCAGCCACATTTCCATCCGCTCGTCTGCCGCGTTCCAGCTTGCGACGTGGTGGAACGCGTCGACATCGAAGTCCGCGTTGAGTTCTCTGTTGATCACCGCGAGCACGTTACGGTTGAACTGAGCCGTCACGCCAGCGCTATCGTCGTAAGCCCGCACCAGCCTCTTGGTGTCCTTGACCAGGTCGGTGCCCAACAGCAGGCTGTCCCCGGGCTGCAGCACCTCCGCCAACACGGCGAGGAACTCCTTACGTGCATCGGGGACCAGGTTTCCGATCGTCGAGCCCAGGAACACGAACAGCCGGCGGCCGCCGCTCGGGATTTTGGCCAGGTGCTCTTCGAAATCACCACAGACAGCTGCAATTTCGACGTCGGGATACTCGCGCTGGATCGCGCTTCCAGCGGCCGACAGCATGCTTGCATCGACGTCGAACGGCACGAACCTGCGCAGTGCACCGCCCTCACGCAGTGCGTCCAGCAACACCCGGGTCTTCTCCGAAGTCCCACTGCCTAACTCGACCAACGTGTCGGCGCCGGTGACCGACGCGATCTCTTCGGCGCGGGACCGCAGGATCTCCGCCTCGGCTCGGGTCGGGTAGTACTCGGGCAGCCGGGTTATCTGGTCGAACAGGTCGCTGCCTACTGAGTCATAGAACCACTTGGGCGGCAACGATTTCGGAGAACTCTGCAGCCCGTCCCGTACATCACGGCACAGTGCCTCGAATGCCGAGTCCGCCGCCAGGTGGTTGGACAACGTCAGTGTCATCAATTTCCCTTCGTTGAGTTCAGCGCGGTCAACGTGACCTGGTCGGTGGTGACTTCGACGAGGTGGCGGTCGGGAATGTCTTCCCAGCCGGGTTGGTCGTCGTACGGCTCGCTCGCCAGCACGACGCCGTCATCGCGTCGCAAGATCGCCAGGGTGTCACCCCAGGTGGTGGCGAGCAGTCGAAAACCGTTGCCCGCCAATATGTTCAGCCGTGCATTCGGATCGTCGCCACCCACCTCAGCGATCGTCTGCCCTAAGACATCCAAGCCGCGAGCGAATATCAATGCGGCGAGAATCGCACTGTCGCAAGTGGATTCGGCGGCAGCGCTGGTGGGCAGCACGCCTCGGTCGACGACTCCGTTGTGCGACAGCAGCCACCGTCCGTCGGTGAACGGCGCGGTCGCGCTGGCTTCGATAGGCATACCAACGGTAGCCGACCGCACCGCAGCCACCACGCAGTGACTGCGAAGCGCCGGTGCGATGGAATCGAAAGAAACATCTCCCCACAACGGTGCGGCACTGCGCCATCGCCGCGGCGTCGCCCCGTCGAAAAAGCCCACGCCCCAACCGTCGGCGTTCATCAACCCGTGCTTTTGCCGGCGCGGAGCATACGACTGCACCCGCAGACCGTGCGGCGGGTGCAGCACCAGCGAGGAGACTGAGGCTTCGCGCCCCAGCCAGCCGAGGTGGCGGCACATCAGGGGCGACCCCCCGCGTCGGTGTCGACGGACCATGCCAGCCGGACGCCGGAGAAGATCTGCCGCCGGTACGGGTGATCCCAGTTTCGGAAGCTGGGCCGCACAATGGCCGACTCGACTGCCCATGCGCCGCCGCGCAACACCTTGTAGTCGGCGCCGAAGAACGGCTCGGAGTAACTCTGGTAGATCATCGGGGTGAATCCCGGCCACGGCGCCAGCTCCGAACTGGTCCACTCCCAGACGTCGCCGAGCATCTGCTCGACACCGTAGGCCGATGCGCCGGCCGGATATGCGCCGACGGGTGCCGGATGCAGCGCGTCGCCGCCGAGGTTGGCGTACGCCGGCGACGGTTCCGCGGCGCCCCAGGGATAGCGTCGGCGCGCGCCCCGCTGCGGGTCCCACGCGCACGCCTTCTCCCATTCGCGTTCGGTGGGCAGCCGGGCCCCGGCCCATGCCGCGTAGGCCTCGGCCTCGAAAAAGCTGACGTGCTGGACCGGTTCGTCGGCGGGGATGTCCTCGACATGGCCGAACCGGGTGCGGGTCTGCCCGTCGGTGTTCCAGAATTGCGGCGCGGTCAGGTCTTCGGTCCGGCGATGCTTCCAGCCGCGCGCTGACCACCACCGGCGCTGCCCGTAGCCGCCGTCGTCGACGAACTGCCGCCATTCGCCGTTGGTGACCGGGACGCGGCCGATGCGGAACGTCGGCAGGTCCACCACGTGGGCCGGGCGTTCGTTGTCCAGCGAGAACGGCTCATCGGCGCCATCGACACCCAGCACGAACGGGCCGCCGGGCACCTCGACCGACGTCCCGGCAAGTCCGGCCCGGCCGGGCGGGAGGTTGCGGACCTCCAGCAGCAGCGGCGGGCCGGTACGCAGATTCAATGCCTGCAGCATCGTTTCGTCGTGCTGGTTCTCGTGGCTGACCACCATCCCGTACACGAAATTGTGGTCCGGTTCGTCGGGTAGCCGGTCGAGTGCGTCCAGCGACGCCGCCCGCACGGTGCGACAGTAGATCCGCGCCTGATCCGGCGACAGCAACGGCAGGTCGACGCGGCTGGCGCGGGAGTACACGAAGGCGTCGTAGAGGTTTTCGACCGCACCGGGCAGAATTCCCGGCCGGTCCAGGTCGCCGCCGCGCAACAGCCACAGTTCCTCCTGTTGGCCGATATGCGCCAAGTCCCAGACCAACGGGCTCATCAGCGGGTCGTACTGGCGACGGAGTTCGGCATCGTCGAAATCCACCAGCCGCAAGGTCCTTTCACGCGCCCGCTGCAGATTGCGGGCCAGCACTTCGCGTGACGTCACTGTTCCCCTAGCGCCAGCTCGGTCACCGTTGCCTCGATGCCGTTTTGGGTCACCCGGTCGGAGAAGTCGTCGGCGGGACAGCGGCCCTGCTCTACGGCTTCGACGAGACGCTGCATCTCGCCTGCGAGCTCGGCGGGTGCGCGTTCGGCCGCGATGGCCACGCACCGGTTGGCCGCCGAGAAGATGCGCTGGTCGTTTAACCCGATCCGGGCTGCGGTGTCCCAGGCCGTGGCGACGGGTTCGACCGCTTCGGCGGCGAGCACCGCGGCGGCCGGGTCGTCGAGCAGCGTCACCAGCATGCAGACGACCGCGGGCCAGACCTCGCTGGGCAGGCCGTCCAGGTAGCGGATCTCCAGCCACTTCCGTGGACGCACTGGCGGGAACAGCGTGGTCAGGTGGTATTCCAGGTCGTAGCGGGTTGGCCGGCGACCGCCGAGCAGCTCGCGGCCGTCGGCCCAGTCGGCAAACGGCACGCGACGGGTAACCGGCACCGCTTCGGGGGAATGCACCAGCATCACCGGCGCCTTGAGCGCGTAGCGCGCCCAGTCGGTACCGGGATCCTCGCCGCTGGCCGTGAGGATCGGCCCGCACCGGGCCGAGTCGAGCTGACTCCACACCCGTTGCCGGCTCGAACGCCAGCCGGTGAACGTTCCGCTCAGCAGCGGCGAATTGGCGGCGATCGCCACCATGACGGGTCCGAGACCGTGTGCCAGCCGCACCCGGTCGGCCCAGCCGCCTTGCGGACCGGCGTCGAGGTTCACTTGGACCGACGCCGTCGATGTCATCATGGCCGCGCCCGCGACACCGGTGTGGCTGGCCGTGAAGAACTGTTCCATCGCCGCGTAGCGCGCGCCCGGATTGATGCGCTTGGCCGACCGCAGCGGGTCCGCGCCGAGCGCCACCAGACCCAGGCCGGCGGCGGCGAAGGCTTTGCCCAGCATGGCTTGGTCGTCGGCGATCGCCTCGATCGCGGCCGTCGCGCCGAGTGCAGGGGGGCCGGAAAGCTCCACCGCGCCACCGGGCTCGACGGTGACCACGCTGCCACCCGGCATCGCGGGAAGCGACTCCAGAACCTCCGTGATTTCATCCCAGGTCGGCCGACGGTATGGCTCAGCCGGGTCGTAGCAATGTGCCTCGACCTCGAGGCCGACCCGCCCTACCGACCCGTCCGCCAGACAGGTTTCGGCGATGTGCTGCGCCGCCGCCGACGCGCTGGCAAGTTCACCATCCGAGAGACGCGCGGGATCCAGCTGCGACGCGACGGCAAACGCCATAATCCCGATCCCTTCGGGCCCGGACCGTCGGTCGCGGACCGCTGGTTGCGCGCGGCTACCCAACGATAGTCACAAGGTTCCATCTTCCAGACGGCACCGACATATTCCCGAAGGCTCCCGGTGTCTATTGCCCCAGCGCATTCTGCATGGCACCGGCCAGCACATTCACCGCCGGGCCACCATTGCCGGACTGACAGACTTTGGCTTGCAGCAGCACGTTTTCCCGCAAACGGGTCTGGGTGAAACATCGGCGGTCGGTTCCGGCTTCCTGTTTGCTCCACGCCGCGTCGGCCGCGCCGGCCGGTCCGCCGTCGAAGGACCACACCTGCATCGTCCCGTTGTCCAGATGCATGGGTGTGGTCTGACCGGCGCAACCGATCGTGCGGTCGACCACGCGGTGAAACGCGGCGCCGGCGGCCGGCGCGGTGGCGAACACACCGACCGCCTGCTTGACGAAGTGCGTCTGGTCGGTCGGCGAGGTCTGCGTGCTGGACCCGTTGAACGACGCCAGATCGGGATCGTTGTAGACCTCCGGCAGCCCGACGTCGGCCCAGTTGTTGCACACCGGGTTATCGACGAAGTAGCCCTGGAACGGCTGGGTGAACAACGACTCGTCGCGCATCGGGCCCCCGACGATGTTGCCCACCGAGCCCTTGCCCAGGAT
>DATAZN010000123.1:0-2514 GCA_036272035.1 Mycobacterium sp.
TGCAAGGAGGATCAGTCATGGCCAAGCGAGGCCGGAAAAAGCGCGACCGCAAGCACAGCAAGGCCAATCACGGCAAGCGGCCCAACGCTTAACCAACCGCTCGATTCAACAAAGACGCGGACCGTCCGACAGGCGGCCCGCGTCTTTGTTTTTGGCTTGTGAAGTGGCCGGACTTACCGACCGCGGATGATCGTGGTCCGGCTGATCTCGACCCGTAGCCGCTCACGCAGACCGTCCGGAGCCCGCTCACCGCGGCACTTGGAGCCAATCAAGCCCTTGATCCGCTCCTCCAGCCCATAGAATTGGAAGCAGGGTGGGCAGTCCTCGAGATGCTGCCGGAGCTTGTCCTGTGTCTCCGGGGTGCACTCCCCATCGAGCAGGCTCCATACCTCGGCGATCACCTCGGCACACTCGGCCTTGATCTGCATTGGTTCCGCACCGGAGTCGGGCTCGGGCGTCGACGAGAAGTCGCTCATGACGACACCTCCTCGGGTGTCTGGCCATCGCGAATGAATCCGCGCTCTTTGGCCACGTCGGTCAACAGCTCGCGCAGCTGGCGACGGCCGCGGTGCAGTCGCGACATCACCGTCCCGATCGGGGTGTCCATGATCTCGGCGATTTCCTTGTAGGGAAAACCTTCGACGTCGGCGTAGTAGACCGCCATCCGGAATTCCTCAGGCAAAGCCTGCAGCGCCTCCTTGATTTCGGTGTCAGGCAACGCCTCTAGCGCTTCGACCTCGGCGGACCGCAACCCGGTCGAGGTGTGCTCGGCGGTGGCGGCCAACTGCCAGTCGGTGATCTCATCAGTTGGATATTGGGCCGGTTGCCGCTGCTTCTTGCGGTAGCTGTTGATGTAGGTGTTGGTCAGGATCCGGTAGAGCCACGCTTTGAGGTTGGTGCCCTCTTTGAAGGACCGGAAGCCCGCGTAGGCCTTCACCATCGTTTCTTGCAACAGGTCCTCGGCGTCGGCCGGGTTGCGGGTCATCCGCAACGCGCCACCGTAGAGCTGATCCAGCAGCGGAATCGCGTCACGCTCGAAGCGCGCGGTCAGCTGCGCGTCGGTCTCGTTCGAGCGGCGGCGCGCAGAACCGTCAGAGACGTCACCGGCGTCCGCGGTCTCCGGCCCGGTCGCGCTATCTATATCGGCCATAGTGGGTAACGCAGTCCCTTCTGTCGCGATGCCGGTGAACAGGTCCATTAACACCGGACCCGTCTGGCACCCGGCCAACTGCTCTTCGCCGATGAGGCTTGTCGCCGTTGACACAGAAATCCCCTTTCCCAATCTAAAGGCTGCGACTGACACTGTCTGCTCCGCATGGGTCAACAGCAGCGATCACCCCGCTATTTCCGGTTAGGCGCTGGACGCAATCCGGGCCGCTGATTCGGAGTCACTGTGAGCAGCGTTACTGTGACGCTCATGTCACTCAAGGGCAAGACCATGTTTATCTCCGGTGCCAGCCGTGGAATCGGCCTGGCCATCGCCAAGCGGGCCGCGCAGGACGGCGCCAACATCGCGTTGGTGGCCAAGACCGCCGAACCGCACCCCAAATTGCCCGGCACGGTCTACACCGCCGCCAAGGAGCTCGAAGAGGCCGGCGGCCAGGCACTGCCGATCGTCGGCGACGTCCGCGACCCGGATTCGGTGGAGTCGGCGGTGGCCAAGGCCGTCGAGCAGTTCGGCGGCATCGACATCTGCGTGAACAACGCATCGGCGATCAACCTGGGGTCCATCTCCGAGGTGCCGATGAAGCGATTCGACCTGATGAACGGCATCCAGGTGCGCGGCACCTACGCGGTGTCCCAGGCGTGTATCCCGCATATGAAGGGCCGGGACAACCCGCACATCCTGACTCTGTCGCCGCCGGTGCTGCTCGGCAAGGAATGGCTGAAGCCGACGGCCTACATGATGGCCAAGTTCGGTATGACGCTGTGCGCGCTGGGAATCGCCGAGGAACTGCGCGCCGAGGGCATCGCCTCCAACACCCTGTGGCCCCGCACGCTGGTCGCCACCGCCGCGGTGCAGAACCTGCTCGGTGGCGACGAGGCGATGGGCCGCGCACGCAAGCCGGAGATCTATTCTGATGCGGCCTACGTGGTCCTCAACAAGTCCTCCCGCGAATACACCGGCGACACCCTGCTCTGCGAAGACGTGCTGCTGGAGTCCGGAGTCAAGGATCTGTCGGTCTACGACTGCGTGCCGGGCGGCACCCTCGGCGTCGACTTCTGGGTGGACGGCGTCAACCCGCCTGGGTACTCCGGCCCCTAGGCAGTCGTGTCCGGCGCGGCGACTCCGGCGCTGGCCCTGCTGATCGACGCCGGTGTGCCCCATGAGGTGGTGAAGTTCGACCACGATCCCCGCGAGCGCTCATTTGGCCGCGAGGCTGTCCGCGCGCTGACCACCGACGGCGCCGTCGTGCCCGAACAGATCTTTAAGACGCTGATCATCGCGATTCCCGGCGGGTTGGCGGTCGCGATCTTGCCTGGGCCGGCGCGGCTGTCGTTGAAGGCGGCCGC
>DATAZN010000124.1:0-9211 GCA_036272035.1 Mycobacterium sp.
ACAGGCGTGGCGGTGCGCGGGTCCATCGCCGCTCGCAGGGCGTTGGCCAAGCCCAGAACCGCACGGCGAACCCCCGCCGGGACCGGGCGAATGGCGTTGAGTTCGATGGCCGTCGCGTGCATCACCTGCGCCAGCTGCCCCGCGCTCGCCCGGTCCAACACCAGCCCGGACTGGTTCGACACCAACTCGCCCATGACGTGCAGCGCCCGAGCTTCGTCAGCTTCACGACCCGTCGCACGGCGGTCGCTGTCGTACCGGTTGTTGTTCCCCACACCGCCTCCAACATCAAGAGTCGAACATATGTTCGATTACGATAGTTCGAGTCCGGTCCGTGAGTCCAGGGTCGTCGTGGGTGACGTACAGCGCGAGCGTCCCCACGCCAGTGCGACGCTCGGCCCTGGCGTCCTGGGCGCGGCACCTGAGTGAACGGCTCCGTGCACGGGGCGAGTCCTGGCGCGGCATCGCGGGGCCCGGTCAGTTTCCTGAATCCGGGTACCGGGTGGCTTCCTGGCTGCGACCATCGTGACCGTGATCAGAGAATCCCAGCTCAGCATGCATGACGCCGCAGCGTTGGCTGGGCACTTCGTCGCGCCGCTCGGGCGGCGCTGGTTGCACGTTCAGGCAGTCACCGCCCGCGCCGTCGAGCTAAGCGCGGTCCTACCCGACGACGAGCGATGGGAGCTGGTCAGTGCCGCGTGGCTGCACGACATCGGCTACTCGCCACAGATCGGTCATACGCGGTTTCATCCGCTCGACGGCGCTCGATACCTGCGCGAGCAGCAGTGGCCCGAGCGGATCGTCAACCTGGTCGCGCATCACTCAGGTGCCAGATTTGAGGCGATCGAACGTGGCCTCGCGGACGATCTGGCCGCGTTTCCTTTCGAAGAATGTCCCGCCCATGACGCGCTGGCGACTGCCGACCTGACCACCGGACCTGGTGGCGAGCCGCTGACTTACGACCAACGCGTTACCGACATCTTGGATCGCTATCCAGAACATGATGCGGTGCATCGAGCATGGGTGAAGGCCGCCCCCATCCTGCGTGGTGCCGTGCAGCGCACTGAGGCGCTACTTGTAGCGAAGCAGCGCGAGACGGATCAGGCGTAATCGCTCGAGCGCCGCGGGTACCCCTGCTTGCTGCGCACCGAATGGCAGTCCGCCCGAGAGCTCTGGCCCATTCGTGTGACTCACGATCGTTCCGCCCCGGGCGCCGGCGTTGGTTCTGAAAGCTCGACCGAGTGGCCAGATCTAGAACCGCCGGGATGTCGCTGCTGTCCATGGTGGCCGCGGTCGTCATTGCGACCTCGGCGTGCGGCTCGGCTGAGCACGCCGTGGGAGTGCTCGCGCCCGAGCCACTGGGCGTCGTGGTGACAGTGCTGAAGGTACCTACCGATCCGGTGCAGGTAGCGCGCGGCGGACCGGCGCCGGAGGTGTCGCCCGATCTGGCGGAGCTGGCTGACCGGGTCGCTCCCAGCTTGGTCGACGTCACCACGTACCGGGCGACTGACCCGGTCAAGGTCGGTACCGGGATCGTGCTCAACTCCGCCGGTCTGGTGTTGACCAACCAGCACGTAATCGCCGGTGGAACAACCGTGCGGATCACCACTTTTGGTGATGGCCAGGCCTACCCGGCCGTGCTGCTCGGCGCCGACGCGGCACGAGACCTCGCCCTACTCCAGATTCAGGCCCCGGTCGAGTTGCCACCCGCCGCTGTGGCCGATTCCGACCTGGTCCGAGTGCGGGTCGCCTCGATCGGCAACGGCTACGGCTACGGCCTGGGTATCGGTGCCGGCCCGGTGACCCGAGTGAACGTCACCACCTCCCCCAGCGGCGAGGGCAGCTCTCAACTCATGACGGGGATGATCGAGGCACACACCGACCTACGTCCCGGCGCATCAGGCGGCGCCATGGTCAACACAGCGGGCGAAGTCATCGGCGTCGACACCGGGACCGGGATCGCCCCGGACACCACCGGCCCGAACGGCTACGGCTACGCCATCCCCATCAACACCGCACTCGAAGTGGCCAACGAGTTACTGGCGGGCAACTGAGTAGCCTGTGCCGACATCGGCGGTCACGCCCGACTGAACTAGGCAGGCACTGGAGATCGGCGTGTGGGGTGGGTTCGTCGTGAGGGCCGCCGTAGCGGTTGGGCGAGTGCGAGCATGGATGTGCCTAACTGTCCGATCGTCGGTGCTGGCGCACTGACTCTTTCGACCACCTCGTGTGCGGTGGTCAATGAGTGGCTGGCGGCGGGTCGCGGCGGTAGGCGCTGCAGGCCACGCACTGATTGAGTGTCTCTAACCTGAAGTCGACTCTTGACAAGTTAGCCGACGTGCGGTCGAATGCCAGTTGTGCCTAACCGTATGGGCGCGATTAGGAGGTTAGTCATGATGGCTGGGCTCGCTTCTTCTGACCCGGGTCAGGGCTCAGGTGGGCCTGCGGCGGCTTCGGAGGAGGTGGAGCCGACGTCGCCGCGTCGGTTGCTGGCGTTCTCGGATGGTGTGTTTGCGGTGATCATCACGGTTTTGGTGCTGGATCTGAAGCCGCCGGCCGGCGATACCTTCCGCGCGCTGCTGCTGCTGTGGCCGACCATGGTGAGCTATGGCGTGAGCTACTTGTTTATTGCGATCGTGTGGCTCAACCATCACCACCTGCTGGGTCAGGTTCGGGCAGTCACGCCTCGGCTGCTGTGGGCGAATTTCGCGCATCTGTTCTCTGTGTCACTGCTGCCCTTCACCGCAGCGTGGATCGCCGACTCACATCTGGCCGACGCTCCGGTCAGCCTGTACGCGGCCATCTTCGGCACCGTGAACGCGTCCTACCTGGTGCTGTGCTGGGAGGCGATGGACCGTCCGCAGGTCGGCGACGAGCGGATGCGTAGGTTCATGCGGCTGCGTTCCTGGATCAGCCTTGCGGTCTTCATCTTGGCCGCGGTGGCCGGGTTGTTCAGTGCTCCGGCAGGCATGGCCCTGGTGATCCTCTGCTTGATTGTTTACGTGCGGCCTGGGATTAGTACACCGCGCCCGCGCCGCGGCTGAGGCGCGCGATGGCAGGCGTTCTGAGTTCTCACCGCGTTGGCCGGCCGGTTCGAGACCAGACTCGAACTCGCAGGCCCGTTCCAACCGACCTGGCGGGCGCGCGTCGAGAGCTGAGGGATCGGCCGCGCGATGACTATTGCTACCCGACTGGCAACTTAGTGAGTGGCCAGTGCGAATTCAGACGCTGCGCCCGGTTGGCTACAGGCAGGTGCGCGAGCATGCCCGGGTGTCTGAGCGCGGACCGGTCGCGGGTTTGATATGGGATCAGAGTGGGCCCGTCACCGTCAGGTTTGAGCGGCTACCTGAACATATGCTCGGCCGGGTGGCGGCCCGGTGCCGAGCCCAGCGTGCGGTCGGTTTGGTAGGCCCCCGGGTGGTCCCGAGCAGTTGATCGCCGTTGATGCGGTTACGCATTTTCATCACGAACGCCGAGCCGACTTTACGCACCTGGCACGGTCGGCTGGACCGCGCGCGAATCATGCGGCCGGTGTGAAGGGCATGGTGGTTGCCCGTTTCGGCGGTGGCGGTGTGCAGGGCCTCGTGCGAGGTGGTGGATGGTCTTCGGGTGCTGGTTGGTGTGGTGGTCGCCGCTAGGGGGTGTAGCCGCGTTCTTGGATGACCCACACGTGCCCGTCGGGGTCGGTGAGTTGAGCGAGGCTGGCGTAGTCGTGGTGTTCGGGGTCAATGCCGGGTTCCCATCCGCCGGCCCAGGTGTCGAGGGGGGATTTGTGGCGGACGTTGTGTAGCTCGACACCGCGCCCGTGGAGTTGTTGCTGTGCGAGGGCGAGGTCGGTGACGACGAGGTAGTGGGTGTGGGGCGCCACGATGGCGGCTGATTCGAGGTGTAGTGAACAGGCGGAGCCGGGTGGGGTGAGTTGGACGACGCGGAAGTGTGGGTTGGGCTGGTAGTCGACGTCGAGGTTGAATCCGAGTTGTTCGGTGTAGAAGCGTAGTGAGCGGTCGACATCGTTGACCGGGAGTTCGATGACTTCCAGGGTGTAGTCCATCGTTGCGTCCTTGGTGGTGGTCGGGTAGTTCGGCTGGTTGGATTTGTTGATCGGCGCTCGGATCGGCCCGGGTTGTGCCGGCCTTACTTGTCGCTACATGTCCAGGACCATGTCGGTGCGGGGGCGTGCGCAGCAGGGCAACGCGGTGCCGGGTGTGGGTGCGTCGAGGGGGTTCGGGTCGTAGTCGGCCTCCCCGGAGATGAGCCCGGTTTCGCAGGTTCGACATACGCCGGTACGGCATTGCCATCGGGTGGGGATGTCGCAGGCTTCGGCGAATTCGAGGATGCTCTTTTGGGTCTCGTCGAAGGCGGCGGTGATGCCGCTGCGGGCGAAGGTGATGCTGGGTCCGGTGCCGGGTGGGCCGACGGGTTGGTGGGGGACGTGTGTGTCTTCTCCGACGATGCCGGGATTGATAGCGGAGCGAGCGCCGAATGCTTCGGTTCGGATGTTGGCTGGGTCGAGTCCGCAGGTGGCCAGTCCCGCGCTGAGATCGGACATGAATTGGTCAGGCCCGCAGATGTAGGCGATCGCGTCCGTGGGGAGCGCGAGAGTCTGGAGGGTCTGGGTGGTCAGGCGTCCATGAACTCCCTTGCCGGGCACAGGGCCGGCGGGGTCGGGTGCACTGAAGAAGGTGAAGGCGCGCGCCGCGGGGAGTTGGTCGAGTAGTTGTCTGGCCTCGCGGCCGAAGGCGAGCCCGGTGGGGCTGTGGGTGGCGTGTAGCCACCACACGGATTGGCTGGATTGCTGGGCGGCCAGCCGGTGGAGCATGGCCAGCATGGGTGTGATGCCGACACCAGCCGAGATCAGCACGATCGGGGCTGTGGCTGCCTCGCCATCCTCGGCAAGGAAGAACTCGCCGCGGGGCGCGGCGGCGTCGAGCTGGTCGCCGGGGTGGACGCTGTCGTGTAGGTAGGTGCTCACTTGGCCGTGGGGTTCGCGTTTGACGCTGATGCGGTAAGCGGTACTGGTGGACTCGCGGGAGAGTGAATAGCTTCGGATGGCGGGTCCGCGCGCGCCGGGTACCCGGATCGTCAGATACTGACCGGGTCGTGCTGGTGCGAGCGCGGTGCCGTCGGTGGCGGTGAGCCAGAAGGACGTCACTGAGGGGCTCTCGACGCGAACGTCGGTGACAGTCAGCGAGTGAAAGCCCGCCCATGTCGGTGTCGCGGTTGGTGTGCGGTCAGGGTGCTCGGCGGCTTCGAGCATCTGCCGTAGCGACGATTGCCACCCAACGCTCAGCGCTGGGATGTCCAACGCTTTGCGCAGGGTGTTCAGGTCGGGGTGCGGCAGGTAGAGCAGGGCGTCGACGGCCGCGACGCTGATCCGCCTGGGGCCGGTCGCGATGCGCGCGATAGTGTCGCCGACCTTGACCCGGCCTTCGGTGATCACTCGCATGTAGAACCCGGGACGGTGGTGCGCCACGAGCAGGGCCGCGAGGTCGGGCTGTCCGATCCTCAGGCCGGCGCGGAAACAGGTGACCCGAGGTTGGCTGACTTCGAACTCCGCCTCACCGATGCGGTAGCGGTCGCCGATGTAGACCTCGGTGTCGGGCAGACCGTCGACAGTGAGGTTTTCAGCGAAGGCACCGGGGCCGATGTCAGAGCGGCTGAAGTGGCGGCGCCAGTAGTCGTAGGAGTCCAGCTGGTAGACCAGGACGGCCCTGTTGGGTCCTCCGTGGCCGTTGGTGTCGCCTTGGCCGTCGCCTTCCATACCGAGCTGTCGGACCATGCGTGGCCCGTCGACGGGATCTTTCCAAGCGCCGGTGTAGACGGTGCGGCCGTTCCAGGAGATGTCGCGGGGCTTGCCGACATTCACTGAGACCAGGCGGGCCATGGTGATCGTTGCCTTTCTAGGGTCCCTGGCCGGGAACCTTCGATGTGGGAGGGGCGAGCCCAGGGCTCGTGGGCAAGCCACGCGGGCCGGTGAACGGCCAGCGGTCGGTGTCGGATCGGGGTTTCAGGCGTGTTTGGTCGGTGCGATCTCGTCGACGTCGAGCCCTCGGTCGACTCCGTGTGGGGTGACCTGCTGCCCGGGTTCGAGGTGTAGGCGTTTTCCGTCGAGGGTGATGGTGAGCTTGTCTGGCTCGAACGACACCGCATCGCGGACGCGGGCGACCTCTTCCCACGCCTCGGGGTAGTACCACGCGGCGCGTGAGATTCCTTCGATGTCGTAGTAGCTGGCCAGGCCCTTGTAGGGGCAGAACGTTTGGCCTTCGACCGGAGTCAGCGCGGAAGAGTCGATGTCGGCGCGGGGTACGTACCAGCGGGGGGCGAAACCGGACTCGTAGAGCGCCAACGGCGCGTGGGTGTCGGCCACGACCCGATCGCCAGCCTTCACCAGGAGATGGCGGGCGGTACTCCGGATGTCGTTGCGGTGGTACATGTCCGCCGCGTGACCGACGATGCGATCCTCTTCTTCGTAAAATGCTTCCATCGCGCGCCACGCGAACGCCACCCGACCGGCGAGTACTTGTGCGTGGGCCGGCAGCGAGGTGTGCTGCCAGGCAGCCCGGTTTGCCTCAGCTCCGCCAGCGCGCACCCCGAACCAGGCAGTGTCACCCAGCTCACGATGTTGGGTCACGGTGTTCAATGACCGCAGCACGTCGGAGGTGATGTCGGCGAACGGGAAGTACGCGACCGGATAACGGCCAGGTTCGTGCAGCAACAGCACATCCTCGCTGTCAGCGATCCATTCCCCGCCGAAACGCACCCGCATCCGCCGGCGCAACGGCTCGGCGAACAGCAGCCGCCGCGGCAGCGGCTCCGCAACCAGGAAGTGCCCGACACTCTTCTCCGACAACGGCCCTTGCTGCCAGGCCAAACCCATGACGAACTCCTCACGTCGATAACTTTGATGACTTCTTTGGTGCCAGACCTCAAGACGTTCAGCAGCCTGTGGTGATGGCTCCGGTGCTACGCCGATCGTGATTATCAACGCGGACTGTTGTTTACCGGCGATCCGCGCCCGAGGAGGCCGAGGGCTAGACACAGTCGGCGCATTGGATCTCGACCTCCTCGTTACACAGTTGCTTATTGATTGGGTACATTCTGCTCGACACTGTCCACGACTTCAGACAACAGCCCGATGACTATTTCCGGATCGGTGATCATCACCATGTGGTCAACAGGGTGACTGGTTACCGTGGCGCCCATCCGCTCAGCCGTGAAACGCTGGGTCTCCGCTGGGATCATGTGATCGTCCTCGGCGATCAGAAACCAGCTCGGGCGATCCTTCCACAGCGGCCGCCCCACCGGAACGGTGATGCAGTTCGGTGAGATAGGTCGCTGTACGGCCCGCATCAGTTCCTGATCCTCGGCAGTCGCCTTCTGTGCAAAGGCAGCCGGAAATGCCTCATCGGGAAGCCAGATCAGCCCATGCGCATCCGGCTCCAACGCCGGCGCGGAGGGGTGCGGTGTCGCACGGTAGAACACATCGGCCACCGACTCCCCCTCGTCAGGAGCCAGCGCGGTGACGTACACCAACGCGTTCACGTTGGCCGCGCGGGTAGAGCCGATGACGCCGCCGGAGTAGGCGTGCCCCACTAGCACGACCGGCCCCCCGACACGTTCCAGCGTGCGGTCCAAGGCCTCAACATCGTCTTGCAGAGTGGTCAATGGCAGTGGTGCCGCAACAGCTCGTATGCCCGCGGACCACAGTCCGCTTATCACCTTGTTCCAGCAGGACCCATCCGCCCATGCCGCATGAGCCAGTACAACAGTGACGTCAGAAGACATTTCTGGTCCTTTCTCGTGGGACGCCGACGAATCTAAGGATCATCGGCGGATTTTAGGGTGGTACGACGCGGCTAATTGGTACGCAGACCTCGCACTCATATCGGATATGCAGTCGATGCTTCTGCCTTTTTCAAGCGTCGACTCCCGCTACTCAAACTTCTACGCGGCCGGCCGATTTGCCGTGCGACGATCACTGGCGCGACCCCAAGATCGACCAAGCCTGCGTCTTGCCAGGCGACCGGATTGCGTCGACGCCCGTCGACCTGAGTCTTCAGTAGTGACCATCCGCGCATACCTAACCCCCTTGAACGCCTCTTGTAGGTTACAGAGAACCAGGCTCGGCCTAACCTGTCAAGTCCTGTCTGAAGGTTATGTGAGACAGGCGACTTCTCGGCTTGGCGATCCGACAGGAATGCCTGCTCGATGCGGTCCTGGGTCGTTCGGTCCAGCGGGGGTCAGTGGGCCACTGCGCGTTGGGGCGGTCAGTCCAGGAGGGTCCAGCCTCTCGGTGATCATTGCTGACTGAACGCCGAGCACGCCTGCCGCTTGCTTCTGTAACTTGTCCAGCGGATTTGAAGGGTTAGCATGATGGCATGACGGGAATGCCCGAGCTCAGCGACGAGCCGCTGCTACTGGACCTGCTCAACACCACCCCAGTCACCACTGCGGTCATCGAGGACGCACTCGCGTGCGACGAGCTGGCTGCGTTGTGGGCACGAGCGCGAGGTGGGGCGGGCACCACCGGCGAGACTGAAGCATTGCGGGAGCTGCGTGGGCTACTGCAGTCGGTAGTCCGAGGCGGCGTGCCCCCGGCGGCGTTGGCGCCGGCCGCCAGCCACGTGCGCCTGCGTCTGAGCGCCGGAGAGTCCGGACTAGCCTGGGGACTCGACTTTGATGACCCTGACCACCACCTGGCCAGTCGGATACTGCTGGCGTGGGGGGAAGTGGTCGAGTGGATGCCTGGCCGGCTGCGCGCATGCGCCAACAACGATTGCGGGCTGTTCCTCCTTGACCGGAGCAACTCCAACAACGCCCGCTGGTGCTCCATGAGCAGATGCGGGAACCGGATGAAATCCCGACGGCACTACCAGCGTGCTCGTCGCCCGGCGCTGTGATAACGGCAGCGGAGTGACCGAGTGTTTCGACTCTCGGGATCGGTCAGCGATGCAAGTCGAAGGCCACAACTTCGATCTCATGTTCGAGTGAAGTCGTGTTTTCTGCTCAGCCGTGGCCAGGCTGCCGGGTTAAGAACGACGGATGAATTGAGACGTTGAGCCACCAACTGGGCCGCGATATCCAGGTCTGTATCAGCTGCCGGACGGCAGGTGGGCCGAGCGAGTACCCGACCGCCGTCCTCGGTGCCACACCTCGTGGTTCATCGGTGAGGGGCAGAACAAGGTGCTGGTCGGTTCCCGCAAGTGCTACTGCC
>DATAZN010000125.1:0-7339 GCA_036272035.1 Mycobacterium sp.
CTTCATCACCATGCCCATTTGCTTCATGCCCGGCCGCTCGCCCAACTCCTCGGCGACTTGTGCCATTGCGGTGTCAGCGACGTCGGCCAACTCGGCGTCGGTCAGCGGAGTCGGCAGGTACTCGTCGATGACCCGGGCTTCGGCGTGCTCGTTGGCCGCCAGCTCACCACGGCCGTTCTGGGTATAGATCTCGGCCGCCTCGCCGCGCTTGCGAGCCTCCTTGGCCAGCACCTTCAGCACCTCGTCGTCCGAGAGTTCCCGGGCCTCCTTGCCGGAAACCTCCTCGGTCTGGATCGCGGCCAGCAGCATCCGCAGCGTCGCTGTGCGCAGCTTGTCCTTGGCCTTCATCGCACCGGTCAGATCCGCCCGCAACCGGGTCTTGAGTTCCGCCATGACCGAGACGCTACGCGCAGCGCCACCGTCGGACGCCGAGGCCCGCGAACACCGCGGCACGTTGAGAAATGCCCGGGTGCTCGACAGTATGGGAACCATGATCGACCTTGACGGTGGCTGCACCAGGTGAGCGCGCCGCCGCCTGATTACCCGTATAGCGGGCACCCGCCGATCGGCTACCCTCCCGCCGCATACCCACCGCCGGGCTATCCATCAATGGGCTATCCGCCGCCGGGCTACCACTGGCACCCCGCGCCCGGCTATCCACCGCAGGCTGGCTACCCGCAGCCGGGCTACGGCTGGCAGCCTCATTACGCCCAGCAATTCGGTTACCCTCCCCAGCCCGGTTACGGCGTACCGCCGCCACCGCAGGTCCGCCGGGCGTGGGCGCCGGGAATCATCCCGTTGCGGCCGTTGAGCCTGAGCGACATCTACAACGGCGCGGCCGTTTACATCCGGGCCAACGCCAGAGTCACGTTGGGACTGACGGCTGTGGTCGTCGTGATCACGCAACTCTTGACCCTCGCCGCCGCCCTCGGACCCCTGACCGCGGCCAGCCGACTGAGGACAGCCCCGCCCGACGAACTCACCGGGGGCGACGTCGGGGCCTGGGCACTCGCCGGAGGTCTCAGCGGGCTGGTCGGGTGGTTAGCCGGGACCCTGCTGACCGGCATGCTCGCGGTCATCGTCGGCCGCGCGGTGTTCGGCTCGACAATCGGCGCCGGCGAGGCGTGGGCCAGGATTCGGGGACGGCTGCCCGCATTGATCGGGCTGGTGGCACTGGAGTCCGCCGGATTGATACTGCTCTGCGGCGCCGTGGGCGTGATCGTCATTGCCATCGCCGCCGCCGGCAACGGTGCAGCCACGGTGATCCTGGGCTTTCCGCTGGTACTGATGTCGATCGCGGCGCTGATCTATCTGTACACGGCGCTGTCGTTCGTGCCGGTGCTGATCGTGTTGGAACGGCTGCCGGTGATCGGTGCGATGGAGCGATCATTCACGTTGGTACGCAACAGCTTTTGGCGAGTACTCAGTATTCGCGTGTTGACGTGGTTGGTGGTCACGTTGATTGCGGGCGCCATCGCCGTACCGTTCGAGTTCGTCGGGAGCCTGCTCGGCGGACCCAGCGTCCCGGTGCTGCTCGGCTTGACGGTGGCGGCCGTCGGATCGGCGATCGGCCAAATCATCACCGCTCCGTTCAGCGCAGGCGTGGATGTCCTGCTCTACGCAGATCGCCGGATCCGCAGCGAGGCATTCGATCTGGTGCTGCAGACCGGCGCCGCCGGAGGCCCCGCGGCAATCGCGTCGAGCGACTACTTCTGGCTGTCGCGGCCGGTATAGGGACCACTCGAGGATGCCCGCTATCGACATCGGCCGCGACCCCGCGCACGAGGCTGCCCAACGCGAACTCGACAAGCCGATTTATCCCAAAGGCTCGGTGACGCAGCGGGTCCACGAGTGGATTCACGAGCTGCTGTACCGCCTGGTTCAGAAAGGCTCGTCGCTGCCCGGCGGGTGGTTCACCGTCAGCGTGCTGGTCACCCTGCTGGTCGTCGCGATAGTGGTGGCAATTCGCATCGCGCAACGGACCATCCGCACCCGTCGCGGTGGCGACTACCAAGTGTTTGACGCCGGCCAGCTCACCGCGGCTCAGCATCGCGCTATCGCCGAACAGTTTGCCGCCGAGGAAAATTGGACCGCCGCGATTCGGCATCGGCTGCGCGCGGTGGCTCGTAGTCTCGAGGAGAGCGGGACACTGGATCCGGCTCCCGGCCGCACGGCCAATGAACTGGCCGAGGACGCCGCCGAACGCATACCTGCGCTGGCCGCCGAATTTTCGCAGTCGGCAACCGCATTCAGCGACGTCACCTATGGCGCAAGACCGGGTACGCAGGCTGCTTACCAGATGATCGTCGATCTCGACGACCATCTCCGATTCAGTTCGGCAACAACCCGACCCGGGCCCACCGGGCAACGCCCGGCCGACTCGTGGGCCCGAGTCCGGTGACGGTCGCACCGCCACCACACCCGATACGGCGTCGATCCTGGCGGTGGGCGCTACCCACGCTGGTCGCGATCTGCGCCGTCGCCGCAATCGGCACGTACCTGACCGCACCACGACCGGGTGGGCAGATGAACCCTGAGTCGACGGGACCTGATGGCGCGCACGCGCTGATAGCGCTGCTGCGGGATCACGGCGTCACCGTCGTCGTGGCCAACAACGTCGACGACGCCGCAAGCGCCGCACGCCCCGGAACGCTGCTGTTGTTCGCACAGACCCAGCGCGTCTCCACCGAGGGGTTACTGAATAAGCTGGCTGACGCCCCGGGTGATCTGCTGCTGGTCGAACCGACCTCGCATGCCCGCGCAGCGCTCGCCCCAGGCATCCGTAGCGGCGGCGCCAGTACTTCGGACACCAATCCGGATTGCGCTCTGCGAGAAGCGGATCAGGCAGGAGCGGTGGACTTCGGGCCGTCGAACACGTTCCGTGCCGTCGGCGATAAAACCGTGAGTAGCTGCTACGGCGGAGCGCTGGTCCGCTATCGCGACGGCGACCGCACGGTCACAGTGGTCGGCAGCACCGACTTTTTGACCAACGGAAGTTTGTTGCGGGCAGGCAACGCCGCGCTGGCGATGAACCTCGCCGGCCAGCATCCCCGTCTGGTGTGGTACGCACCGCAGCACATCGAAGGTGGATCATCCGGCAAGGGAAAGATTTTCGACCTGATCCCCGACAACGTGGCCTGGATGGTCGTCCAGTTGTGGCTGACGGTGGCGCTGATCGCATTATGGAAGGGCCGACGGATCGGGCCGCTGGTCGCCGAAAAGCTGCCCGTGGTGGTACGCGCGTCGGAGACGGTCGAAGGCCGCGGCCGGCTGTACCGATCGCGGCGAGCCCGAGACCGGGCCGCGCAAGCACTGCGCAGCGCGGCACTACAGCGCATGCTTCCCCGACTCGGTCTGGGCGTGGACACCGCACCACCGGCGGTAATACTCGCAATTGCTCAACATGGCAGATCGAACCCGGAGTCGATGCGGCACATCCTGTTTGGTCCGCCGCCGGCCACCGATGCCGACTTGATCCAACTCACCCGCGCACTCGATGACATCGAAAGGCAGGTCACACACCTATGAATCAACCGCCCCACCGCCCAGCTCAGCCGCCGCCGGCGCAAGCGGCCCGTCATGCGCTACTCGCGCTACGGGCCGAGATCGGCAAAGCCGTCGTGGGGCAGGATGCGGTGATCACCGGGCTGGTGATCGCGCTGCTATGCCGCGGTCACGTTCTGCTCGAAGGTGTTCCGGGCGTGGCGAAGACGCTGTTGGTCCGGTCCCTTGCCGCGGCATTGCAACTGGACTTCAAACGTGTCCAGTTCACCCCGGACCTGATGCCGGGCGATGTCACCGGATCGCTGGTGTACGACACCCGCACCGCCGCGTTCACCTTCCGCAGCGGCCCGGTTTTCACCAATCTCCTGCTGGCTGACGAAATCAACCGCACGCCACCGAAGACGCAAGCCGCACTGCTGGAAGCGATGGAAGAACGTCAGGTCACCGTGGATGGCGAACCCAGAGCGCTACCCGATCCGTTCATCGTTGCGGCCACGCAAAACCCGATCGAATACGAGGGCACCTACCAGTTGCCCGAAGCACAGCTAGACCGGTTTCTGCTTAAGCTGGATGTGCCGCTGCCGCCACGCGACGCCGAGATCGCCATCCTTGGCCGGCACGCACACGGCTTCGACCCTCGCGACCTGTCGGCGATCCGGCCGGTCGCCGGGCAGGCGGAGTTGGCTGCGGGCCGTGATGCGGTGCGCCGGGTACTGGTGGCCGACGAGGTCCTCGGCTACATCGTCGACATCGTCGGTGCGACTCGCCACTCGCCGGCATTGCAGTTGGGCGTGTCACCGCGCGGCGCAACCGCTTTGCTGGCCACGGCACGGTCGTGGTCCTGGCTGTCCGGACGCAGCTATGTCACCCCCGACGACGTGAAGGCGATGACCCGCCCGACGCTGCGCCACCGGGTGATGCTTCGGCCGGAGGCGGAGCTGGAGGGTGCGACCACCGACGGTGTGCTCGACGGCATCTTGGCCTCGGTTCCGGTGCCACGCTAGTGATTTTGACCGGGCGCACCGGCCTGATCGCACTGTTGTGCGTTCTGCCGATTGCGCTATCACCGCGGCCAGCAGCATCTTTCACCGTGCTGCTGGCATTGTTGGCTGCCGCGGTTATCGCCGACGTCGGCTTGGCGGCCAGCCCGTCCCGGCTGCTGTACACCCGCTTGCCGAACGGGTCGGTTCGGCTCGGTGAATCAGTGAATCTCGGCCTGCTGATCCGCAACGGCGGTGGACGACGGTTTCGCGGCCGGGTTCGCGATGCCTGGCCGCCCAGCGCGCAGGCCGAACCGCCAACGCACGCCGTCGATATCGTTGCCGGGCAGGTCCAACGGGTAGATACCTGCTTGCGGCCGATCCGCCGCGGCGATCAGCAATCGGCGGCGGTGACGGCGCGTTCGATCGGCCCACTCGGACTCGCGGGGCGGCAGAAGTCGCGGTCAGTACCCGGTCAGGTGCGGGCGCTGCCGCCGTTCCTGTCCCGCAAGCACCTACCGTCACGCCTGGCCAGGCTGCGGGAGATCGACGGCCTGCTGCCGACCCTGACCAGAGGCCAGGGAACCGAATTCGACTCGCTGCGTGAGTACGTGGTCGGCGACGACGTCCGTTCCATCGACTGGCGAGCGACTGCCCGGCGCGCCGACGTCGTGGTCCGGACCTGGCGGCCGGAGCGCGACCGGCGAGTGGTCATCGTCCTCGACACCGGACGAACGTCTGCCGGTCGCGTCGGAGTCGACCCGACGGCCGCCGACCCCGGTGGCTGGCCCCGGTTGGACTGGTCCATGGACGCGGCTCTGCTGCTGGCGGCACTCGCCTCGCGAGCCGGCGACCACGTCGACTTCCTCGCCCACGACCGGACCACCCAGACCGGCGTGTTCGGCGCGTCACGGACGGAATTGCTCGGCCGTCTGGTCGAGGCGATGGCGCCGCTGAATCCGGCGCTCATCGAATCCGACGCCACAGCAATGGTTTCCGCGGTCATGCGTCGCACACGGCGTCGAGCGCTGGTGGTGCTGATGACCGACCTCAACGCCAGCGCTCTCGACGAGGGTCTTCTGCCAGTACTTCCCCAGCTGTCGGCCAAACACCACGTGATCATCGCCGCAGTCACCGACCCACGCATCGACCGACTCGCAGCCGGACGTTCCGACGCGGCCGCGGTGTACGACGCGGCCGCGGTGTACGACGCGGCCGCGGCCGAACGCTCCCGTAACGAGCGGTGGGCGATAGCTTCTCGGCTGCGCCACAACGGGGTGGAGGTCGTCGACGCGCCACCCACCGAACTCGCGCCGGCGCTCGCCGACCGCTATCTGGCGATGAAAGCCACCGGGCGCCTTTAGCTCACCGGGTCGGCACTACGTCGGGCGCATCAGTTATGTCACCCGTGTCGCCGGCCCGGACCGCACGGCGGCCGAAATAGACGATGTACGCCAAAAAGCCCACCTCGGCCAGCACTCCGATGCCGATACGCAGGAAAGTCGGCAACGAGGACGGAGTGACGAACGCCTCGATAGCGCCCGAAACAAGTAGCACGACAACCAAACCCACAGTGACCGAGATCACCGCACGACCCTGCTCGGCGAGCACCTGACCGCGCGGGCGATCGCCCGGTGATATCACCGACCAGCCCAGCCGCATGCCGACGGCACCCGCCAGGAACACCGCCGTCAGCTCCAACAAGCTATGCGGGAGCAGCAATCCCAGCAGCACATCGGCCTTGCCGGCCTGAAGCATCAGACCGGCGACCACCCCGAGATTGGCGGCGTTGGCGAACAACAGGAACGGGATAGGCAGGCCCAGAACGACGGAGAACGCGATGCACTTCGCCGCCACCCAGGAGTTGTTCACCCAAACGTGTAGTGCGAACGCGGCCGCCGCATGCTCGCTGTAGTACGAGCCGAAGTCGTGGTTCACCAATTCGTCGATCTCAGTGGGTGTTCCGATCGTGGACTGCACATCTGGGCTGCCCATGACCCACATGGCAATCAGCGCCGTGACGGCGAAGAACACCACAGCCGTCGCCAGCCACCACCGCCACGCGCGGTAGGCCACCACCGGAAACGACACCATCCAGAACCGGGTGAACTCGCTCGACAGCGGCGCATGGGCGCCGGTGATCACGGCTCGGGCCCGTGCGACCAGACTGGAAAGCCTACCGACCAGTGCCGGATCCGACGATGCGGAGCGCAGCATCGACAGGTGAGTGGAGGCCCGCTGGTAGAGCTCAACCAGCTCGTCGACCTCGGCACCGTCGAGCCGGCGGCGGTTCTTCACCAGTTGCTCGAGGCGATCCCAGGTGCCGCGGTGTGCGAGCACGAACGCGTCGACGTCCACGGAGTAAACACTAGTCAAGCCGGGGTAGCGTTCGCTGTATGTCGGAAGTGGTGACCGGGGACGCCGTGGTGCTCGACGTTCGGGTCGCGCAATTGCCGGTGCGAGCGGTGAGTGCACTCATCGACATCGCCGTCATCCTGGTCGGCTACCTGGTGGCGTTGGTGTTGTGGGCGGGCGCGCTGACCCAATTCGACGACGCAGTGACCGGGGCGATCATGATCATCTTCACCGTGCTGGTCTTCGTTGGGTATCCGCTGGTGTTCGAGACCGCCACACGCGGTCGCACACTCGGCAAGATGGCGATGGGTCTGCGCGTGGTGTCGGACGACGGCGGCCCGGAGCGCTTCCGCCAGGCCCTGTTTCGCGCGTTGGCGTCGATCGTCGAGATCTGGGGGTTACTGGGCAGCCCCGCGGTCATCTGCAGCATGCTGTCGCCGAGGGCCAAGCGGATCGGTGACATCTTTGCCGGCACGGTGGTGATCAGCGAGCGTGCGCCG
>DATAZN010000126.1:0-3852 GCA_036272035.1 Mycobacterium sp.
CGGCATCGGCATCGCTCCCGAGTTCGCGGCAAAAGTGTTTGTGATCTTCCAGCGTCTGCACGGCCGGGATGCTTACACCGGAACTGGTATCGGGCTGGCGGTCTGTAAGAAAATTGTCGAGCTGCACGGCGGTACCATCGGTATCGACACCGGCAACAGCAGCGGCTCTCGATTCTGGTTCACCTTGCCTATTGCTGCCGACAGCGACGAGACACCCGTCGGCGCAACCGAAGGAGCCCACCGATGACGCCGGCTGGTCGCCCGATCGAGGTCCTGCTTATCGAAGACGATCCCGGAGACGTCCTGATCACTCGGGAAGCGTTCGAACACCACAAGATTCACAACACTTTGCGTGTTGCGCGCGACGGACAGGAAGGTCTCGACTATCTCTACCAACGTGGATCTCACAAGGGCGCGACCCTGCCCGACCTGATCCTGCTCGACTTGAACCTGCCGAAATACGACGGCCACCAACTGCTTGAAAAGATCAAGTCCGATCCGGAGTTGTGCCACATCCCCGTTATTGTCCTGACCACCTCGGCCGCTGAGGAAGACATTCTTCGCAGCTACCGACTCCACGCGAACGCGTACGTCACCAAACCCGTTGGCTTCGAACAATTCATGGACGTCATTCGCCAGATCGACGAGTTCTTCGTCCAAGTCGTATGCCTCCCACGCCGCTGATCCGCCTTGTGTCGGTTGACGCAGGTGAAAGAAGTGTTACCTTCACCTGGTGTCTGCCGAACCCATCACCGGCCTGTCCGGAAAGCGCTACGGCGAAGTCCTTCTGGTGACCCCGGGCGAGGCGGGGCCGCAGGCATCCGTCTACAACAGCTTCGGCCTCAACGACTGTCCCGCCGAATTGTGGTCGGCGCTCGACGCGCAGGCCATTGCGGCCGAAAACGGTGCTGCCACAGCGTTACTCAACGGCCCGCGCTACTGGCTGATGAATGAGATCGAGAAGACGACCCAGGGCCCGCGGATCATCAAGAACTTTGGCGGAATCGACATGGTGCTGCAAGCGCAAACCTTGCTGTCGGGGATGAACCCTGCGCCCTACACCGCCAATCAGGTGCACCGGCACACCGTCTTCACCTTTGACGCCGGCGAAGAGGTCTACGAATTGCACGACTCGGCGCTGCGGCGGTGGGTGATGCAGACCTGGAGCCAGATCGTCGATCCCAACCTGTCGCGGGCGGATCTGGCCAGGCTTGGTGACCGGCTCAACCTGCCAGAGGGATGGAATTACCAGACCCGAACGCTGACCAGCCCGTTGCGCATCGACACCACCACACACGCCGCGCAGGTGCTGCAGGACGACCTGACCAACAGCTACTCGCTGCTGGCCGGCTGAGCCTTACAGGTACTGACCGAGATTCGACTCGGTGTCGATGGCCCGTGAGGCACTCGAGCTCTTGCCGGTGACCAGCGTGCGGATGTAGACGATCCGCTCGCCCTTCTTGCCTGAAATCCGCGCCCAGTCGTCGGGGTTGGTGGTGTTGGGCAGGTCCTCATTTTCAGCGAACTCGTCGACGATCGAGTCGAGCAGGTGCTGGATCCGTAGACCCCTCTGACCGCTCTCCAGGACTGCCTTGATGGCGTTCTTCTTCGCCCGGTCGACCACGTTCTGGATCATCGCACCGGAGTTGAAGTCCTTGAAGTACATGACCTCTTTGTCGCCGTTGGCGTAAGTCACTTCGAGGAACCGGTTGTCGTCGATCTCGGCGTACATCCGGTCGACGACCTTCTCGATCATCGCCTTGATGCACAGCGAGCGGTCGTCGCCGAACTCGGCGAGATCGTCGGCGTTGACCGGCAACGCATCGGTCAGGTACTTGGAGAAGATGTCCTGTGCCGACTCGGCGTCCGGGCGCTCGATCTTGATCTTCACGTCGAGGCGGCCGGGCCGCAGGATCGCCGGGTCGATCATGTCCTCACGGTTGGAGGCACCGATCACGATCACGTTCTCCAGACCCTCGACGCCGTCGATCTCGCTGAGCAGCTGCGGGACGACCGTGGTCTCCACGTCCGAGGAGACCCCGGTGCCGCGGGTGCGGAAGATCGAGTCCATCTCGTCGAAGAACACGATCACCGGTGTGCCCTCGGATGCCTTCTCGCGGGCCCGCTGGAAGATCAGCCGGATGTGACGCTCCGTCTCACCGACGAACTTGTTCAGCAGCTCGGGGCCTTTGATGTTGAGGAAGTAGGACTTGGCCTCGCGCGCGTCGTCACCGCGGACCTCAGCCATCTTCTTGGCCAGCGAGTTGGCGACGGCCTTGGCGATTAACGTCTTACCGCAACCGGGCGGCCCGTAGAGCAACACGCCTTTGGGCGGGCGCAGCGCGTACTCGCGGTAGAGATCCTTGTGCAGGAACGGCAACTCGACGGCGTCGCGGATCTGCTCGATCTGCCGGCCCAGCCCACCGATGTCGTTATAGGTGACGTCGGGAACCTCTTCGAGCACGAGGTCCTCGACCTCAGCCTTGGGGATGCGCTCGAAGGCGTAACCCGCTTTGGTGTCCACCAGCAGCGAGTCACCGGGACGCAGCTTGCGCGGCCGCAGGTCGTCGTCCGACGAGTCATACACACCGTCGGGCAGGTCCTCTGCCACCAATGGCTCGGCCAGCCATACGATGCGCTCCTCGTCGGCGTGACCGACCACCAGAGCGCGGTGCCCGTCAGACAGAATCTCGCGCAAAGTTGAAATCTCGCCGACTGATTCATACTTGCCGGCCTCGACGACAGTTAAAGCCTCGTTGAGCCGAATCGTCTGTCCCTTGCGCAACGACTTCACGTCGATGTTGGGCGAGCACGTCAGCCGCATCTTGCGGCCCGAGGTGAAGACGTCAACGGTGTCGTCCTCGTGGGTGGACAACAGCACGCCGTAGCCGCTGGGCGGCTGCCCGAGCCGATCGACCTCCTCGCGCAGCGCCAGCAGCTGCTGGCGGGCTTCCTTGAGGGTTTCCATCAGCTTGGAGTTGCGCGACGCCAGCGAGTCGATACGCGCCTCGAGCTGGTGCACATCGCGCGGACTGCGTGCGGCACTGTGCGATCCGGCGGTGTTGTCCAGTTGCTCGCGCAGGATCGCAGCCTCGCGTCGCAGTTCTTCCAACTCGGCAGCGTCCTCGCTGGAGAGGTCTGGTTCGCGCGGGTTACCGAACGCTTCACGCTCAAACTCACCCATGGTGCGCTCCTTTCCCGCTCCGGGACGGTGGTGCGGCGGATGCCTCAACGCTACCGGCGATTTCCAATTCATGCGGGAACTCGAAATGAGGCACACAGGCAACAGCGTTAACATCTTGTTTAGTCAGCTTTACCGAGAGGACCTTCGTGACCGTGAAAACCCTAGCCACAGGCATGGCGGCGCTGGCCGCCATCGGTGCTGCGGCCGCCGGTGTGACGTGCATTGCATCCGTTACCGCTGTGTCGCCAAGCGTTCAGCCGGTCGTCTTCGGCGCGCCGCTGCCGCTGGACCCGCCGGCGCCGGTCGGAATGGACCTGCCCACTGCCTATCAGCTCACCACCGTACTGAACACGCTGCAGGACCCGAGCGTGTCATTCGCCAGCAAGGGTTACCTCATCGAGGGCGGCATCCCGGTTCCGGCCACCCTGGCCGACCACGAACTGCAAAAGGCCGCGGCCAAGGGCAGCCTGCCGCTGACGTTCAACATCAGCAACATCGCCCCCTCCGGTCCCGGTGCCGCCACGGCCACCATCACCGCGACGGGCCCGCATCTGGCTCCGACACCCGAATACCTCAGGTTCGTCGATCAAGGCGGCTGGAAGCTGTCGCACGACTCGGCGATGACGCTGATCCAGTCTGTGCGTTCGTCGCACTGACGGCCACTGAAT
>DATAZN010000127.1:0-10775 GCA_036272035.1 Mycobacterium sp.
GCCTTCGGGGAGATGGTGCTGGCCGCCGGCGCGGCCGATTACCTGGGCATCGACGCACCCGGTCATCACATCCCCCGACAACCGGCCCGACGGTCCCCGCACAAGCCGGACCGTCGATCACTACTTCGAACCCGGACCACGCACCCGCCCCTGGTTCGGCAGCGAGACGCTCTGGCACCACCGAACCGTCGAGCAGTATGCACAGGCCCTCTTCCACACCGGCCTCACTCTGACCGCGCTACGCGAGTGCGAACCCATTCCCACCCGATGCGCCGATGAACCCGGCGAACTAGCCCGTCGCCGTCGCGTCCCGCTCTACCTACTGCTTCGAGGAGACCGGTCGGCCTGACCGATCAGAGGGCAAGCGGCGCTGCCCTCCGTGGTTGCGCAGGGCGCCCGCTCACGTCTTACCGCGCACAACCACCGCCACTGGTCTTCCGGTCCTCGAACGTTTGGAACTCGAGACGGTTCCGCTCACTACCCCCAGGTCGTAGCCTTCTACGTGGAGGCTCTCATGGCACCCGGTGACATGGCCCACGACGCACAGTTGACTCCGCTCGAACGCAGACGCTGGAAGCAGCTTCAGCGTCAGCTCGAGGCCGACGAGACCAGTAGCGCGGAGACCCGACGGGCCATCCGGATCATCACAGCGGTCGCGGTCCTGCTGCTATTTCTCGTTGCCGCAGTACTTGGTGGACTGCTGGGAGTCATCGCCGTCGCTGCTTACATCGGCATGAGTCTGGTGCTGTGGGGCTTCTACCGTGTCGTCTGGCGGAGAGTGCCTTCCACCGACTGCCCCGAGACATGATCTGAGTAGATTCCAGCTGCGACCGCGACGGGCTGGCGCCAGAGGTCCCCGCCGCCGCTCTACATTCTCGCGGCCGGCTAGCTGCGTATCTCCTCTCGATCATTTATGATCGCTGGGCTCGTCGAAGGACGACCCATGATGGCAACAACCGGCCCCGCTGGATTTAACTCCCAGGTCGACTCATCGTGACGGACCGCTCCAGATCGGTGACTGCCCGGCAGCCGGGTGGGCTAACGACCGGGGCCGGACGAAGCAAGCCCGACTCGTCGCTGGCCGGAGCCACGGCCGCGCGATCATCGGCCTCGGCTCGGGTTGGCGCGCGATCACAGAACTGGTTCGCAACCGCACCATGTGACGGAGTGGTCGACGTGTCCGTGTCGGTCCTGTTCGCCCCCCCGATCGCATCCAACGACATGACGTCTCCGTGATGGGACGCTCCACCACCGACGAGCTGTCTAGCATCCAGCAGGCCTGGCCCTGGTTCGAACAACTGGTGGGCTTGCGCGGGCGGAAGATGTTCGCCCAGGTCGACGAAAGTGCCGGCACCCACACGGTGTGCACTCCGGTGACGAGCGGCGACCGCCCGGAGCGGCTCAGGATCAGCTTGGCCGAGCGATCAACAACGTCGACGAGTCGGTCCCGCAGGTTCCGCAAGGGCACGACGTCCGCGTCCAAGCCAGTAGCGATTGCGGCACTGGTCCGACTGGGCGCCTGCACGAGTACCGCGCTGGACGCACCGGAGGTGGCGTCGTAGGCGGCCACCCGTTGAAGAGTCATGCGGGCACGCTGACAGAGACGATCCTCGCGTCCTTGGGCGGCGGCCCGAGCCGAGCGGGCGAGGCGGCGAGAGGACGGGCACGTTGTAGGTGCCCCCTGGCTGGCACGTCAGAGCATTCCCCTGACGACATGATTCAGTGTCACGAGTGCCGACGCTGCGAATGTGACCGGTGGCGCTCGTAATACCTGGGACCACCCCAACTTCATCATTAGCCTCGCACGACCTCTCGAAACTAACTGACCAGTCAATCTGACTGGTGCCAATGCGGGCTGATCTGCAAGAAGTACCCCACCGTTCGATTCGAATGTTGCGACTATCGCAACAAGTGAGTACCGTCGGTTGGCATGGCCGATCTCGGAGATCTACGGGCTCGGGTACGCAGCTTGATCCGTCCCGTCCCCGGTGCGGAACGCGCGTTCGCTGAGGCAATCGGCCTGGACGAGATCAAGTTGTCCAAGTCGCTCGGAGGCAACCGGCGATTCAAGGCCGGCGAACTGATGGCAATCGCTGAACATTCCCGTGTCACCGTAAACTGGCTCATCAATGGGAGCGACGACGTCGTCGCAGCGCCTGCGACTTCCTCTGAGATCATCCGCTCGAGAAATCGGACAGACTCTGCAGCTCAAGCAGGGACGCGCCGGATGATTCTGGAGATGGCGTGGCGACTTATCGCCAAATGCGGCTATCGAAACGTGCGCATCTCCGACATCGCCGCAGCCTGCGGTACCAGCACCGGTACAGTCCACTACCATTTTGCCACTAAGGATGACGTACTCAACGAGTCACTGCGGTGCAATGCGAAGCTATCTTTTGATCGACAGGTCGCCGAGCTAGACACCATCGACGACGCCCTGCAGCGATTGAAGCGCCTGGTCGATCTCCAGTTTCCCGCCGCGGGGTTATTGCGCGACGAGTGGTCGGTTTGCCTGCAGATCTGGAACGAGGCCCCGCTTAACGCCGAAGTGCGATCACTACACGTCGATTCGTACAATCACTGGTACCGCATGGTAGCAATAACAATCCGACTAGGCCAAGAACAAGGCGTGTTCCGCGAGCAAGACCCCGACGATGCCGCAATCCGATTGTCCGCATTGATCAACGGCTTAGGCGTCCGAGTGTTCACTGAGACCCCCGGGAGCTCCACGTTATCGGCGCGCAGACATGTTTACAAGTTTATCGAGGAGACGATCAGTAAGCCGTCGCCGAAGTCGTCGCATCAATATAGCGATATTTAGACCAGCCCCCATTTGCGTGATCGTCCCTCTTCGACGACAGGCGTCTCACAGCCATGCGAAAAGCAACGAGAATCGAAGACAAATGAGAAGGCAGGGCATGATCCTGTCTGACTACAATCTGGCCGGCGCGCCAAGTTCGACTGCGGCGAACCACTGCTCCGAGCGGACGAATTTTGGTCGATGAACGATCTCCTACATCTCCTATTGATAGCCATGGCCGGATTTGGTTCGGGCCTGATCAATACGATGGTCGGTTCGGGAACCCTGATCATATTCCCGGTTCTCCTGTTGACGGGCATGACTCCCATTGCGGCCAACATAGCAACAAATATTGGCCTCGCCCCAGGATCTATCAGTGCGGCTGTAGGATACTGGAGCGGTGTACCGCCACCCCGTAAGCGAGTGGTATCACTCTCTGCCACGGCGACTCTTGGGGCAGTCGGAGGTGCAGCACTGCTGCTACTCTTGCCCCCGCAGGTATTTACCCTGGTCGCGCCGGCGATTATCGGTATCGCAGTGGTGCTCGTCATCTTTCAGGTTCGTTTGAACCGAATCTTCACGGCCCGTCATGACGCCGACTCAGGCGGCACGTGGCAAATTATGCTCAGCGTCCTTATGACTTCGGTGTATGGCGCATACTTCGGTGCCGGACAATCGACAATCTTGTTCGCGCTCATGGCGATCCTGATGAACGAGGAGCTTCAGAGCGTGAACGCGCTCAGGAATGTCCTGCTTGCGGTCGACAATACTGTGGCTGCCGTAATCTATTCCTTCACCATGCACGTCGATTGGGTCGCAATTGGATTTATTGCCGTGGGTGCAATAGCTGGCGGACAGGTTGGTGCTCGGGTTAGTCGGAGATTGTCCGCGCGAGTCCTTCGCGTTTCTGTGGTAGTTGTGGGACTTGCAGGAATGGTTCAGCTCATTCGTGATTGATTTCCCAAGCCAGTTCTCGGGGCAGATCGGCTTGGTAACGGGATGATCGGAGGTCATGCGATGAGTGCGCGTAACCAGCAGATCGCGGGCTCCGTTCGGATCCAGTCGGTGGACCGCGCGATCGATCTACTACTGGCGATGGCCGCCGCGGCACCCGAGACGGCCACCGCACCCGCACTGGCGCGGGCCTGCGGGCTCAACCGGGCGACGGCCTGGCGGCTGCTCAAGACGCTGCAGGCTCGCGGGTTGGTGGCCCTGGACGAGGCGACGGGGCGGTACTCGATCGGGTTGACCGCTGTGGAGCTCAGCAACGCCGCCGGGCCCGACGCGCTGATCGCCGTGGCCCGTCCAGTGCTGGAGCGGATGTCCCGGGAATCCGGGGAGACCGCCTCTCTGGCAGTGATGGGAGTCGGTGGCCTCTGCTACGTGGCGGAGGTGACACCGGCTGCTGTGCTCACCGCCAGCTGGTTGGGTCGCTCGGTTCCGGTGCACGCCACCTCGACGGGCAAGGCCATGCTCGCGTTCATGCCCGCCGAGCAGGTGCGTCGGGCGCTCGGCGGCGAGCTGCGGTCCTTTACGGCTACCACGATCACCGACCCCGAGGCGCTGGCGGCCGAGCTCTCCGCGACCAGAGCCCGCGGCTACGGCATCTGCGCCGGTGAACTCGAGCCATCCCTCTACGGCGTGTCGGCGCCGGTGCTCGATCACACCCGACGACCCGTAGCGGTGCTCAGCATCTGGGGTCCACACGACCGGGTGCACAAGAGCATGTTCGCCGAGCTGGGGACGGTAGCCGTCCGTGCCGCTGCACAGATTAGCGCCGCCGGACGGGCCCAGGTTGACCTTATGCGCCAGCCGTAGCCCAAAGACGACCTCGCGATGCGCGGTGCCGGCGGGCCATCCGACCGGCCGCTGGCGCGGGATCGAACGGGCGGCCCGGATGACCTGGCGGCAGACGGCGAACGGACAATTCGGTGGCTCCTTGCGCGCGGTCTCGTTAACGCGGCCGGGAGTCCTGCCAGACGAGCGCGGCTGTGGTCAGTTCGCCGACCAGATCTGCCTTGCCCTGGGTGTAGGCCTCACGGTCACGTGGGTATTTGCGGGCGAGGCGTTGCTTGAGCAGCTGGTAACGCTCGGCGCTGGTGGGGTGGGTGCGCAGGTAGTCGCGGAAGGTGATCTCCTCGCGGAACCGAGGAGAGTCAGTGGGGATCAGATGCAGGTGATGGGTGCGCCTGCGCTGGTGTGGTTTGCAGAACCAGTGCATGACCTCTGCGCGGTAAGGCCAGTAGCAGTAGTGCAGGTCCGCCAGGATGTCGATACAGGGGCGACTGGTGGACAGGTCGGCCACCCCGATCGCTATGTCGATGGTCGGTTTGGCCGCCAGCCCGGGCACCGAGGTGCTGCCGACGTGGTGGATACCCCCGATGGCCCACACCCCGATCGCCTCCCCCAACAGCGCGGCTTCCCGCTCGAACAACGCTGGCCATTGGGGGTCGTAGCTGACTACTCGTATCGGCTCGTTCACATCGTCGCTCGACGTTCCCGGCGGCCGCTCATCCATAACACCCATGGTCGCCGAGAATTGCCGTCAGGCAAGCGCACGGACGTGGAGCAGCCGAGCCGGGAACCTCGGTGGTGGGTCGTACGGCGCGCGCAGAACAGCGCCTGGAGCCGCAGGCGGCCGGTACCGTCGTCTCACACCAAACCCCGTATCGCCGGGAGCTGACGTGATCACCGAGGACGTTCTGACCTACTACACCCGCCCCGGTCCGCTGACCTCGGCAGGAGTCCACCACGCGGCGCTCCGCGAACTTCCCAGCACCGTTCCGGACCTGTTGCAAGCCGTACAGGGCCTCCTCATCCACAAGCACCTCACCTGGGCCTACGACGTTCCGCTCACCGAGGAGCACGAGACCACGAGCAACGTGCGATCCATCGAGCGGTTCCTCGACCTGCTCCTCTCAGACGGCCGGCCCCTCACCGAGGCTCGAGCGCCGGCCGAGCGCCTCGGCGGCACCTGCCGAGACTTCACCGCACTCACCGTCGCCGCCCTGCGCTCGCACGACGTCCCGGCCCGCGCCCGCTGCGGGTTCGGCGACTACTTTCCCGGCGACACGATGGAAGACCACTGGGTCGCCGAGTACTGGAGTACCGACGAACACCGGTGGGTCCTCGCCGACGCCCAGATCGACGCCCGCCAGCGCGAACTATTTGGCGTCGAACTCGATCTCACCGACATCCCCCGTGACCGTTTCGTCGTGGCCGGCCTCGCCTGGCAACATTGCCGCGCCGGACGCGACGACCCGAACCGCTACGGCCTCAGCGCCATCAACGAGTTCGGTGGCTGGTGGATCGCGGCCAACCTGGTCCGCGACGTGGCCGCGCTGTCGAATCTGGAGCTGCTGCCCTGGGACGTCTGGGGCGCTATGCCCACACCCGAAGAGGAGATCACCCCGGAGATCACCACGCTGTTCGACGAGCTCGCCGAGATCACCGCCAACCCCGATACCGCCGCCGACAGTCGCGCCCACTATCAGCGCGACGACCGTCTCCGCGTCCACGGGCTGGTGCGCAACGCTGCGCGCCATCAGCTGGAGCCGATCATTGATACCGCCACCCCGACGAGCGCCCCGTCGACATTGTGAAGCCTGCCGGCGGCACTTAGCGCTCAGCCACCGACGAGCAGGTCCAAGCTGCTCCAGGCTGCGAGGTCGAGCCCGTTCGACCTGGGCCTGCTCAAGGGGGAATCCGGTTGCCTGTTCCCGGGACTGTAGGACCATGCGAAGTGTGCCCCGATTGATCATCCCCCGATTGGCCGTCGCTCCATCGGTCCGAGCCGCGGCCATCGAACACGGCGATCCGCATTCCGCCGACAGCGCCACCGTTGCCGGTCTCTCCGATGATCAGCTGTCCAGCTACGTCGAGACACTGTTAGCCGATACCCGGGAACGGTCGCCCCGTCCCGCCGGGTACGTGCCCTCCACTCATCTGTGGTGGGTCGAAGGCAACGAGTTCCTCGGCCGGGTCAACATTCGCCACCGACTTACCCCGTCCCTTCGAGACGAGGGCGGCCACGTCGGCTACCACGTCGTGCCGCCACACCGCCGCCGTGGGCACGCCACCGCGATGCTCGCCGCGTCCCTGCCCGTAGCCGCAGCACTGGAGATCGACTGCCTGCTCCTGACATGCGACACCGACAACATCGCCTCGCGCAAAGTCATCGAGACCAACGGCGGCCTCTTCCACAACCAACGCGGCCACAAGCTCCGCTACTGGGTCCCAACCGGTTGAGACCCGAGTGCCACGCCTTTCTCCGAACATCCACAACCCACACCACAACGGTCCGAAACGATCGGCTGCGGGATGTCCACCGCCGCCGGCGCCACGCCGGCAGAGAGTGGGCATCCCGTGTCCAGAACCGGAGCAGCACCACCACCCTGCCCTACGGTCTGCTGGTGTCGTCGACATCTGATGTCTCAGGGGCCGCGCCTCGGTCGGGCGAGGAGTTTCTGCGTGCCTTCCACGACCGGGCACCGGGCCGACAATCAGCACTGGTCGAGGCCACCCGAACCGCCAACGGCCAGACCAGCTATCAGGAGCTCGCCAGCCGGGTGATCGGTGCGCAGCGAGTGCTGGACCTGGGCTGTGGCGACGGTGCCCTGCTCGAGGTATTGGCCGGGAGCGGAGCGCGGACTCTGGCGGGTATCGACCTGTCCGAGGCCGAGCTCGCACTCGCTCAGGAGCGGCCCGCCCTGGCTCGTGCCGACCTGCGGTGCGGGCGGGCACAGGAGCTGCCTTTCCCCGACGCTGCGTTTGACGCGGTCGTCTCGCATATTGCGTTCATGCTCATGGTCGACCCGGAGCAGGTCGCAGCCGAGGCAGCCCGGGTACTGGTCCCAGGTGCGTCGCTGGCCCTGGCCGTGGGCGGCGGCGCGGTGGTGGGCGAGGCGATGGAGCTGTTCCTGTCGCTGGCCCGACCGCACTTCCAGGCCGCCGCCACTGCCGGGCGACGCATGCCGCAGCTGGGCTCTCGCGAGACCCGCACTCGGGAGGGGCTGGACCAGATCCTGGCGCCGGTCGGTTTCGCACCGGTGTCCTGGGAGTCGATCGTCATCGACCAGTCGGGCACGCCCGAGCAGGTGTGGCAGTCCAACCTCTCGATGTTCTACGACGTCGTGATGCTCGACACCGACCAGCTTGCGCAGCTGCGCCAGGCGTTTGTTGCCGACTCCTCGGCGCTGCTGGTCGATGACCGTCTGCCGTGCGGCATGCGGATCAACATCGCCACCACGCGCATTACCCATCTCCGGTGACCGCTGAATGCAATCCGACGCAGGCGCGCGTCGTCCTCGCAGCGCGGAAAAGATCGGTTTCGGACAAGTCGGGGCATGATCGCGGAACATCTACAAGTACTGGGGCCGTGAAGACAGCAAGGGACGGGCCACATGGGCGCAACATGTCCGTTCTGCTCGCTGGCGAGCGGGCAGCACGATCAAGATCTAGTCGTGCTTCAGACGTCGGCGGTGTTCGTCATCCCGACGCTCACGCAACGGCGTGCGAATCCCGGTCAGGTCATCGTGCTTCCTCGTGCCCACGTCGTCGGGCTGCCCGGGGCTGAGCCCGTGCTTCTCGGTGAGCTGTTCACGGTCGTCGCCCGCATTGCCGCTGTCTCGCCAGCGGCCTTCGGCGCAGTCGGCACGACCACCTTCAACAACAACTCGGCACCGGACCAGGATCTGGAGCATCTAGACGTCCATGTCGTCCCTCGCCATCATGGCGACCAGTTCGTCATCCCCAACCCCGAGGGACAAACCGCTCCTCGTCACCAGCGAGCGGAGATCGCGGCACGCCTGCGTCATGCTCTGAGTCAGGATTGAGTGTGTCCTGTGGATCGTCGGTGGAGCGACAGTCGGCAGCCCAGACCGGTTGACAAACCTGCGGTGGTGTTGCGCAGTGGGTTGATTGTGGAAGTGCCCGAAGCCGAACCGGCCGTCAGCCTCTGGCGATCACAGCTTGATCCGATGGCCGCGCTGGGTGTCGCCGCGCACATCACGGTCCTGTTCCCGTTCGCGCCACCCACCAGCATCGAGGAGGCGACCCGCGACGCTTTGCGTGCACTGTTCGGCGCCATCACCGTGTTCGACTTCCGCCTGGTCACCACCCGCTGGTTCGACCAGAACGTCCTCTGGCTCGCACCCGACCCCGCCGCGCCGTTTCGCGCGCTCACCCGGGCCGTCACCGAGGCGTTCCCTGCTTGCCCGCCGTACGGCGGGCAGTTTGCCGACGTGGTGCCGCATCTAACCATCGGCGACCACGGGCCGGCCGACGCCATGCATGCAGCCGAACGGCAGCTGCACATCGCGTTGCCGATTAGCTCGACCGCCCGTTCGGTCGCACTCATGACCGAGCTGTCAACCGGCCGCTGGACCCGAGCTGAGAGATTTCCGCTCCGACTCCGCTGACAACTTGCCCGCGCGGATCTGCTGCGACGACCACACTGTTGTAAAGGGAACCTTCCCAACACGATCGACATCTGGGCGGGCGGACCGCTCCCCACTGCCCAGCGTGTCGGGAAGATACGGGGCAGCGTCGTGACGGATCCACCGACGGTCCCGTCCGAGATGATCTGGTTGTGATCGCTGTCCGAGTGGTCGGTCCTGACGACTGGAGGCTGTGGCGGGAGATGAGGCTTGCCGCCCTGGCTGAGTCTCCTTGGGCGTTCGGCTCGACGTTGGCGGACTGGAGCGGTTCGGGCGACACCGAAGAACGCTGGCGCTCGCGCCTCGCGTGGGCCGCGCTGAACGTCGTGCTTCTCCGTAACGACGAGCTTGTGGGCATGGTCAGCGCGATGTCGCACGCCGAGGACAACGCTATCGAGCTGATCTCGCTCTGGGTCGCGCCGTTCGCCCGCGGCCGAGAACTGGGCGATGCGGCAGTCAGCTGTGTCGTGGACTGGGTCCGCAAGCAGGGTCGAAACACAGTTGTGCTCTGCGTGAAAGAGCACAACAAGCCCGCAAGGCGGCTCTACGTCCGCCACGGATTCACCGATGCCGGTCCGTCGCTGGACGACCCTGCAGAGCGGATCATGCGACTACGCCTGTGAGCGGTCGCGTTCCCGAAGCTCGTTCCAACCATGGTGCTCCACTTCCTGGATGAGGCCGCCCACCACCACCGCCACTACCTCGTCGGGGTAGGCACGCGCCGTCTGCGTGGCGGTACCACCGTCGCCAGGCGATCCGCGCTCTCACTTGCCCACGACGACGGGCCTAAGCCTCTGACATCTACGTGTCGCTCGACACCGGTGTGGAACGGCGGTCGAAGAACAGTGCGCCGGCCGTCATTTGTCAGTCGGCGCGAGCCGCAGCTCCGCGGTTCGACCGCCGTGCGGTGTCGGCTGACGGGCGGAGTTCGACGAGGGTTCGGTGGTCGCTGACGTCGGTGACGGCGTCGATGAGTAGGCCGAGCGGCTCGGCCAGTGCCGAGAGCTCGTGGAGGTGGCGGTCGCGGCCGCCGTAGAACACGAGCATGGCCAGGTCGTGTGCGGTGTGGGGGTGGCGGTCGCCGACCGCTTCGATCACCAGGATGCGGCTGTCGGGTCGGGCCGCGTCGGCGCAGCGGGTGAGGATCTGTTGGGCGTGTTGGTCGTCCCAGTCGTGCCGGATGTCGCAGAGCAGGTAGCGGGCAGGGCCGCGGTCTGCCCGCGTAGGTCGTCACCGACACCGGTGGTAGCAACGGTTCGCCAGGCTGCGTCGCGTCGGGACAGGGTCAGGGCCCGGGAGGCAAGGTTTCCCAGCGCGTTGGCCAGGTCTCGGTTGTAGGCCGAAACGAGCCGGTCGATGGTGAAGTCGGTCGTAGCGACCGGTGCCGGGTCCCGCAGCAACCACCAGCGCACCGCGTCCGCGCTGTAGTCGGCGACCAGCGTGGTCGGGTCGGCCGCTTGAGCGCCCGACTTGGCGATCTTCGCCCCGTCCACGGTCAGGTAGTCGTGCACGAGAACTCGGGTGGGCAGCGGCAGGCC
>DATAZN010000128.1:0-2861 GCA_036272035.1 Mycobacterium sp.
GTCGTGCTCGGCAAGTTGGACCAGAAGCTGTACGCCAGCGCTGAACCCGACAACACCAAGGCCGCCACCCGGCTGGCGTCGGACATGGGTGAGTTCTTCATGCCCTACCCGGGCACACGGGTCAATCAGGAGACCACCGCCCTGAGCGCCAAGGGAATGTCCGGGGGTGCGTCGTTCTACGAGGTGAAGTTCAGCGACGCCAGCAAGCCGAACGGCCAGATCTGGGCCGGAGTGGTTGGTCCGTCGGGGCCGAACGTCCCGCCGGCCGCGGCGAACCAGCGTTGGTTCGTGGTCTGGCTGGGCACTGGGAACGACCAGGTGGACAAGGCGGGAGCCATGACGCTGGCCGAATCCGTCCTTCCGCTGCTGGCGCCCCCGGCTGCACCAGCGCCTGGCCCGGGCGCACCGGTCCCGGGACCCGCCCCAGGGGCACCGGTCCCGGGACCCGCCCCAGGGGCACCGGCCCCGGGACCCGCTCCGGGGGCACCGGCCCTGGCACCCGCTCCGGGCGCTCCGGCTCCGGCGCCGGGAGCGCCACCGACACCCGGACAGCCTGCCGGGGGGAGCGGCCCGGCACCGGCGCCGGGCGCGATCTCTACCTAGCGAGACGCCAGCTCCCAACGCCAGCACTTGTTGAGAAACGTTGATCGGGAACGTGTCCGACGACCCGTTCACGTGATTACGCTGAACTGATTAGCCCACCGGTCCAGCAACGGGCTTTACCACGACAGCAAGGAGATCCGATGAACGGGATTGCCGCTACTCAATTTCTCGCATTGTCCACACCGACCGCCGTCAGCTGGCTCGCCTACATCGTCATCGGCGGCATCGCCGGCTGGCTCGCGAGCAAGATCATTAGAGGCGGTGGCTCCGGCATTCTGATCGACATCGTCGTCGGCGTAATCGGCGGTTATATCGGCGGAACGCTTCTCAGCTGGCTCAACGTCGACGTCGAGCATGGGCGCCGGTGGTTTACCTTCTTCACCGCGCTGCTCGGGGCGATCATTCTGTTATTCGTGGTGCGGCTACTGCGTAGCGCCGCCAAACGCTAACCCGTTGCGGCCGTATTGATTAGCGGCACGCTGTATCCATGACCTCCCCAACCATGCGTGCGTGGCGGGTGCGTCGGCCCGGTCCGATGAACACCGACCCGCTGGAATACGTCAGCGCGCCGGTACCGCGGCCCGTGCCGTCCGATCTCCTGGTTGCCGTGCGTGCGTGCGGCGTGTGCCGAACCGATCTACATGTCACCGAGGGCGATCTTCCCGTGCACCGGGAAACGGTGACGCCCGGACACGAGGTGGTCGGCGAGGTCGTCGAGGTGGGCGCCGACGCAGGCGACGAGTTCAACGTCGGCGACCGGGTCGGGATAGCGTGGCTACGGTACACCTGCGGCGTATGCGCGTACTGCCGACGCGGCGACGAGAACTTGTGCCCGAATTCCCGCTACACCGGTTGGGATAGCGACGGCGGCTACGCTGAATTCGCAACGGTCCCTGCGGCTTTCGCCCATCATCTGCCAAGCGGCTACAGCGACAGTGAGCTGGCGCCGCTGCTGTGCGCCGGCATCATCGGCTATCGGTCGCTGCAGCGGGCCGCGCTCCCGCCCGGCGGCCGGCTAGGGCTGTACGGGTTTGGCGGCAGCGCGCACATCACCGCGCAGGTCGCGCTGGCTCAGGGCGCCGAGGTGCACGTGATGACACGGGGCGTTGCAGCCCAGGAATTGGCCGTGGGATTAGGTGCCGCATCGGCGCAGGGAGCCGCAGATCCGCCACCGGTACCTCTCGACGCCGCGATCCTGTTCGCCCCGGTCGGCGAGCTGGTGCTGCCGGCGCTGGAAGCGCTGGATCGCGGTGGCACGCTGGCGATCGCGGGAATTCACCTAAGCGATATTCCCGCGCTCAACTACCAGCGCCACCTGTTTCAAGAGCGCCAGATTCGCTCGGTGACATCCAACACCCGCGCCGATGCGCGGGCATTCCTCGACTTCGTCGGCAAACACCACATCACGGTGACCACGCCGGAATACCCACTGGATCAAGCGGATCGGGCGCTGTCAGATTTAAGCGCCGGCCGCATCTCTGGGGCGGCCGTCCTGCTTGTGTAGCGAGGCGTCAGCTCGACAGGTGCCACACCAGTGCGGCAGCCACAGCCCCCGCCCCGTTCAGCGACCAGTGCAGCGCGATCGGTGCCAGCAGGCTGCCGCTGCGTCGCCGTAGCCAACTGAACACAAACCCGGCTGCCGCGGTCGCGACCACCGCCAGCAAGACCCCGGCCAGCATCCCGACGACTCCGCCGCCGAACAGCCGGGTAAAGCCGACGTTGCTAGTCGTCAAACCAAGCGACGTGGCGATGTGCCACAGACCGAACAGCAGCGAACCCGCGAACGCGACGCCGCGAAACCCCCACGCCCGGTTCAATGCGCCGTGCAGCACACCGCGGAACGCCAGCTCCTCGGGTATGACGGTTTGCAGCGGAATGATCAGCATCGAGGCGATCAGCGCCCCGGAGATCGTCGCGTAACGGTGGTTCATGAACATGGGCCGCGTCCACGGCAGTAGCGCACCGATCGCGATCACCGACACCACCAGCACAACGGCGCCCACTGCATAGGCGGCCCCGGACCTCCAGTGCTCGCGGCCCAACCCGAGTTCGGCCCAACCCAAGCCGTTGATGCGCAACCAGGTAACCAGTCCGACCGCCACGACCGGCACCGTCACGACACCTGCCCAGGGTGTGGTGAAGTGCGCCAGCAAGTTCGCGCACGCCAGCACCACCACGACGACGGCGACGTCGACCTGGATGCGGAATTGGTGCAGCGCCGAGAGCTGGGCGAGCAGCGGGTGCGGCTCTACCGCGGC
>DATAZN010000129.1:0-1698 GCA_036272035.1 Mycobacterium sp.
CGACGGGTAGATGGCGAGCGTCTGCGCCAGCTCGTTGACCGTAATGCGGTTCTGCACGGCCACCGCGATAGGCAAGATCAGCTCGGAGGCGATCGGGGCGACCACCACACCGCCGATCACCACGCCGGTGGCGTGCCGGCAGAAGAGCTTGACGAAGCCGTGACGCAGCTCCGACATCTTGGCGCGCGCATTGGTTTCCAGTGGCAGCATGATGGTCCGGGCCAGCACCGAGCCGTCGTCGATCGCCGTCTGCGGAACGCCGACCGCCGCGATCTCGGGCCGGGTGAACACCGTCGCCGCGACGGTGCGCAGCCGGATCGGGCTGACGGCCTCCCCCAGCGCGTGATACATCGCGATCCGGCCCTGCATTGCGGCGACCGAGGCCAATGGCAGCAGGCCGGTGCAATCCCCGGCTGCGTAGATACCGGGCACCGAGGCCCGTGACACCCGGTCCACCGTCAGGTAGCCGCTGCGGCCCAGGTCGATGCCCACCCGCTCCAAGCCCAGGCCACGGGTGTTCGGCACCGACCCGATGGTTATCAGGGCATGGCTACCCTCGACCGCGTGGTTATCGGTCATCGTTACCAGAACCCCGTCGCGAGTGCGTGTGACCGATTCAGCGCGGGCGTTTTTGACCAGCCGGACCCCGCGTTCGGCAAACGACTCCTCCAGCACCAACGCGGCGTCGGCGTCCTCGTACGGCAACACCCGGTCCCGGCTGGCCACCACCGTCACCTTGACACCGAGTTCGGTATAGGCACTGACGAACTCGGCGCCGGTGACCCCCGAGCCGACGACGATGAGGTGGTCGGGTAGTGCGGCCAGGTCATAAAGCTGGCGCCAGGTCAGGATGCGCTCGTCGTCCGGCTGCGCCGACGGCAGGACCCGCGGGCTGGCGCCGGTCGCGATCAGTACGACGTCGGCGTCTCGCATCGTAGTGGTGCCGTCCGGCGCGGTCACCTTGATGCAGTGGCGCGCCAGCCCGGGCGTCGCGTCCAATAACTCACCGCGACCGGCGATCAGGTCGACGCCCATGCTGAGCAGGTCGACGGTGATGTCGGCGGACTGGGCCGCGGCCAGCATCTTGACCCGCTGGTGGATTGCCGGCAACGAGATCTTGGCGTCGGCAATATCGATATTGATGTCGAGCCCCAGCGACGCTCGGCGCAGGTCGCTGCGCAGCCCGGTGGAGGCGATGAACGTTTTTGACGGCACACAGTCGCACAGCACGGCCGCACCGCCGATACCGTCGGAGTCCACGACGGTAACCTGGGCCACCTCGGGACCGCGTGCGGCGGCGACCAGTGCCGCCTCGTACCCGCCCGGGCCGCCGCCGAGGATCACAATGCGGGTCACCACAGCTCAAACCTCACGAACTGGCCGGACGACAGGTCATCAAAGACGCCATCCCTCACCGGCGCTGGTGTCGTCATCAATGACGATATGTATGGCGGCTTCCTCAGCCGAGGCGGCGCCGCCGTCAATGCCGACGTCGTGGGCAAGGTAATCCGTACCTGGATCCGTCGGGTCGACGTCGAAGGCGACAAGTCGACCTGCGCGCATGTCGCCGACCTGATCGTCGATTCGCTCGCCATCGCTGTCGGCGCTGTCACCGATTCCGTCGCCATCCCATTGATCGGTCACGTCGGGCACCTCACGGGCCAGTCGGCGCGCCAGACTTTCATGGGTACGCGCTTC
>DATAZN010000130.1:0-9039 GCA_036272035.1 Mycobacterium sp.
TGTCGGCCCGCCAAGGTGGCGCAATCCTCGAGGTGGCCAAGACGCTGTTGGTCAAAGCGGAGATGTTCGAGCATCTCGACGACCACCAGACCGCGAAGGCCATCCTCGAAGAGGTCGGCACCCTGGTGCGGGGTTGCGCGGACGCTGGCATCGCCTCGACGCTGCTCGCTTCGGCCGAGCGGAGCGCGGGCGTCGCCGTGACTTCGCGCAACGAGGGGTGCGCGGTCGGTGAGGAGCTGACCCCCAAGGAGTTTGAGGTTCTTCGCCTGCTCGGCACCCGGTTATCGCGACGTGAGATCGGTGCGCGGCTGTACGTCTCGCTCAATACCGTGAAGACCCACCAGCGCGCCGTGTACCGCAAGCTCCGCGTTGCGCACCGCAGCGCGGCGGTCAGCCGGGCGCGAGAACTCGGCCTGTTGTAATTCGCCTGCCTGGGCCTTGCCGGACGGTGCCGATCCTGAATCGTCCCGGACCCCGGGCACGCGCTGTGCTCCTAGCTTCACCTTGGTGCGGTACGCCCGCCGGCACCCCGCCAGATGCGGCCGGTCACGAATCGTCGCGTCTGAGAACGCCTCGCGTTAATCACCCGGGCGAACAGACGGTTGGGGTGATGACGATTCACCCCACGCGGGGGCAGCCTCATAGCAGAGCAGGTGTCGGCGGGCCCATGACCACGCAGCAGGGCGCAGCCCGGGCCCGCGCTACTGGACGACTGGATCAACAACTTAGGGGTTTTTCAGCCCAAAGATTCGACGATCTCCTTGGTCCACGCGCACAACCTCACGATGCGTGGATTCGTCATCCTTTCGGCACGCACCACATCCACCACGACGGGTCCCTCATCGCTGCCCCAGAGATAGTCCAGAATGTGCCGACGCTCCTCCCCGTCGACGTTGGCGGTCAATTGAAAAGGCTGCGCCACAATGTGATGCACAGTCGGATCAAAATCAGCGAGGATAAGGTTCGCCAGCTCCAGGCGTGACTCGTAGATGACGTGGTCGCGTTCAGTCGCCGACCAATAGCTGCCCGAGTAGTGGCGCTGACCGAAGTACCAGCGGAAAGTGCGCCAAGGCGCTGCGCGAAACAGTGCCGCAGGCGACACGTCGCCAGCCGGCACACAGCGTTGCTCCCCCGCCGCTGGCCGATAGGCGACGGCCGCGGAACTCAAGTCAACGCTGACTACATCCGACATCGACGCACCACGCGGTTGAACCGCGAACCTAGCGTGTCACCTTGTGCGGGTCCTCGCACGGGAACGGCGCCAGAAAAGGCCCAGAACCATCTAGCACGACTAACTACTTTCTCAACTTCTTGGCGGATTCGCCACTCATTCGCCATTCCTGTGAGAAGTTCGCCACGCAAAATGAGAACCTGATATGGAGGCGGTCTTGTCAAGAGGGTAGGGGAAAGCCGCCCCGACGAATGGCCGGGGCGGCTTTCGTTTGGCTGGCCTGGTGAGGGCGTCGGCGGTCGTTGCTCACGACGGTGATGTCAGGCTGATATACGCGGGTTGGGTACCGCAGGACGATGATTCGGATGTGAACGTTACTGCTGTCTACAGGCGAGCATCACGGACGTTCTTCGTTGAATCACGTTGTGGCTCATAGGTTCTTTGCAGGTTGGTTCACTCACCGCGCCAACACTTTGATCACCTGGGTCAGCCAAGTTTCGGGGTTGGCTGTCTATTGCATGGTCGCCAGTGACCAGCACCAGCCGGCCAGTTCGCGGGCGATGGCGACGTTGGCCACGAGCGGATTCTTCGCCCGCTCGGTGAACGTCTGCCACCGCTTGTTGAGGCGGCGGTTGCCGGCATGCCCACGGGCCCGCAGCGCAGGATCGACCTTGGCACACCGTGCCCGCAGTGTGGGGCCCGAGGTGCTGTAGGACTTGCGGTGATGCCAGGCCGATTCGATCAGCAGCCGACGCACGTGGGTGTTGCCGGCTTTGGTGATCGACCCCTGCACCCGGGAGCTTCCCGAGGAGTACTCAGAGGGCACCAAGCCGACGTAGGCACCGATCGTGGACCCGGTGAAGCGCGACCAGTCGCCGATCTCCACCGTTAACGCCAGACCGGTCAGTGCCGAGATGCCCCGCAGGCAGCCCAGCCGGTTGACCGGGTCGGCGAACCGTGGTGAGGCGGCGACCGCCATGATCTGCTCGTCGAGGCGATCGCGGGCTGCGGTCGCCGCCAGCACGGCGTCGAAGCTGTAGTCGTAGGCAGCTTTGAGGTGGATGTCGTCAAAGCGTTGTCGGCGCAACCATTGCTCGTGCACACAAGTCCAAGGTGTGCCCCCGTAATAGACGATCCCCTGCCGGAGAAGCAGTTTCGATAACCGGTGGCGCACCCGCATCAGATCGGCGCGGGCATCTTCACGGGCACGCACCAGATCGCGGACCGCCTCGATGTCCCGGTCGGGCACCCTCACCGCGGTGATCTCACCCAACCGCAGCAGCCTGGCCAGAGGCGCGGCGTCGCGGGCGTCAGTCTTGACCCGGTCCCCAGCCGGGCGTTGCAGCTTCGACGGCGCGGCAACCACACATTCCATCCCGGCCTCGTTGATCGCCCGTGCTAACCCGAAGCCGGTCGGACCCGCTTCATAGGCCACCCGCACCGGGGCCCGCAGCTGATGCAACCAACCCAGGATCTCACCGTAATCCGGGCACAGTCGCGCCCGAGCGAACTTTCCTGTTTCCTCGTCGACGGCATGTGCCACGACCGAAAGCGCATGCACATCCAACCCGACACTCGTACCCTGAACAATCACCGGAGGCCTCCTGATCTGCAAATGTGGCTCTACCAGCGCGAGTGTTCACCCACGCCGGCAACCCACGAATCGTTTTGCAGCACGAGGCCTTCGGCCTCAGCTAGCCCCCATACCAACTTGTGTAATAGGCGGTAGGTGATCGCGGTCTGCAGCCATGATCACCGAGCACCGATTCGAGATCGCTCGCCCCATACCTGTCGCCCATGACCGTGTGGGTTGACTCCTAGACGGCTTGCGCCTCGGATCGGTGCGCCCCGCGCGAGAAGTGGCTGAAGAGAGGCCTGCGAAGCCGAAAGTTGGTGTGCCCTCCTCGCTTTCTAATCCCAGCATCGAAGCGAGGAGACAATAAATGTCGACGACATCGACAACCCGAGAACACATGGTGATTGCGATCGATCCGCACAAGGCGTCCTGGACTGCCGCGGTGGTCGACGCGTCGCTGCAGCCTGTGGCAACGATTCGAGTCCCAGTCAGCCGCGACGGCTACCGTGCACTGCGCCGCTTCGCCAATCGCTGGCCGGATCCGACCTGGGCGATCGAAGGCGCGTCTGGCCTGGGCGCACCGCTGACAGCGCGGCTATGCACTGACGGGATCAATGTCGTCGACGTTCCCGCCAAGCTCGCCGCCCGGGTGCGGATGCTGTCGACCGGCCACGGACGCAAGAACGACGATGCCGACGCCGTGAGCGTGGCGATCGCCGCCCGAAGCGCACCTCGGTTGAATTCCGCTGCTGTCGACGGGGCCGTGACTGCCCTGCGCGCGATCGTCGAGCACCGCGACGACCTGGTGAAAACCCGCACCCAGACCGTCAATCGCCTCCACGTTGTGCTCACCAACCTCATTCCGGCAGGCGCCAACCGCGACCTTACGGCCGAGCGGGCCGCCGAGCTCCTGCGCGGTGTTCGTCCCCGCGACGCCGCCGGCAAACCCTGCGAGGCCTGGCCGTCGACCTCGTTGCTGAGGTACGCCAGTTGGACCGCCGCATCGCCAAAGCCGCCGCTGACATACAGTCCGCAGTGACCGAATCCGGCACCACTCTGACCGACCTGTGCGGTATCGGCGCGCTGACGGCCGGCAAGATCCTGGGGCGGGTCGGCACGATCAATCGATTCCGTTCCGCTGCGGCGTTCGCCACCTACACCGGTACCGCCCCGATAGATGTCTCTTCTGGAGATGTTGTCCGGCATAGGCTTTCGCGGGCAGGCGATCGTCAACTCAACCTCTGCCTCCACGTCATGGCGCTTACCCAGATTCGGCAGAACACTCCGGGCAGAACTTATTACCTGCGGAAGCGAACCGACGGCAAGGGCCACAAGGAAGCGATGCGATGCCTCAAACGAAGGCTCTCCGACGTCGTCTACCGACAACTCCGCCACGACGCCGACGGGTTAGGGGCAGGCCCGGGAGGACACTCGGGGGCGGCTCTATCGTCCAGCGCGGCCAGCTCAAACCCCGCACACTGACGCTTCGGACAAGTCACTTCCCGGACCCACCGACGACCACCCTACAACTCACGGACAGCGGTCTCTTGACACAGAGAGGCGCCGTCTACAGTTGTAGGTTCTCATCCTACGTGGCGGATAGCGTGATCTCTACCTGCGGCTTTGCAGAATTCTCATCGAAATGGCGGACGTGATTTTCTCATCTTCGTGGCGAATCCTAGAACCGTACGGTTGTACAAGACTCGGCCTCATAGCATCTCCACTGGTCGCCCACGGACCCCCGAGCGGGCAGGTATGCCATCAACACAGAAATCCGGATGGCCTTGCCGCCCGGGAGCTAGCCTGATTCAGGCCGGCGATGCGGCTGGATCCCGCTCTGACGCAAGACGTGGTGGGTACACGCCGTATTGGCTTCGGCGTATGCCTCACGATTGTCGTGAAATGCGTTGGCCAGGTTGCATTTCAGTGCCTCGTAACGGTCATGCGGCCCTCCGTAATTTCTAACCCACGGAATCGCCGAAGTGCTCGACGCTGAACGACCCGTTGGGACGAGCCCCGCTGCAATCGTCGTGACGACCACATCCTCTGGTATGAAACGTCTTAGAAAGTTCGGCGAACGCCGCGCCTATCGATGATGCGCAAGGCGTCGATCCAATCTGTCTGACGTTCTTCGAATGCCGTCGAACAACCCCACGCCTCAACCTTTTCCGCGCCGAGTGCCCGACAATCAGCAGCAACTCTATCGAGTCCAACTGGTGAAACGGCGGTCGTGAAAACCAGCACGACTTTTCGCCCGACATAATCGGTATTCCGTGCGGCGACCTCCCCCGGCAACGTCCCTAGGTACGACAGGGCTCCAACCAGACGTTCGCCTCCACCGCCGACGCCACGGAGTACGAAATCGCTTCCTTCATAGCTGATATGGCCCGCGAACTCATCGGCCCACTCCTTAACATTCCTGGGATTAAGAATCGCATCTTCAAGATCACACGCATCAAGGTAAGCACCGAGTGCCGACCTGGGTTCCTTCTCGACGGAAGACAGCTCCATACGGGGAGTATGCCGCATGGCAAAGACATCGGCGACGAGGACGCGGGCGTCTCACAGGAGAGATCTAGCGACGATCAACGCCTCTTTCCAGTACAGCGGCTTCCCGTATCCTGTCAAAAGACCGCGGGCATCCGTGATTGATTGCGCTTTCGACACGCCCAACAGATCAGCGGCGTCAGCGCCGGTCAGGTGGCGGACGTCAGTTACGGCGTCCTGCGCAGAGGCCAGAATCGCACCCTCGGCGGCGAGTCGATCGATCGTCGCGTTGCGCAATGGTCCGCGTTCGAAGACTTCCTGCCGACGTACACCAAATGCCTGAACAGAAAGCTCGCCAAGCATGTTGGCTGTCGCTGTGTGCAAGTCCCGCAGCGCCAATGGTAGCTCGTCGCCCCCACCGTAATTCCAGACCCGGAAATCGGGTGGATCGCCAATGGCGTTTCCGTCTATGACCACAATCCGCACTGCGCGCGCCGACGCGTCAATCGCAACTCCGACGTAATGCATGCCTTCGGACAGTACTATTCCGCGCGTGGCCGCAAGCCCAACCGGAGCCGCACCGCCTCCACGGATCATCGCGAGTCGTTACCGCGAGATTGGACCGCTGGGGAATGGTCTGTGTGGACAAACGGTGCGTTGCTTTGACATCCACGAAGGCGATGAAGTCGCGGTCAAGTTGATCGACACGTTTGGAGGCAGGATCGGCCAGTGGGACGAGGCGCGGTACCTTCGCCAACTGACGGATCCGCATATTCTCCCCATCCGAAACGCGCTCGAAGACCTGGGTCAGCCGATTTTGGTGACTGAGATCGCGGAGGGCGGCACCGTCGATGATCGACTCCAGCAAGGCGGTGGCCTGTTTCCGCTCGAGGCAATCGATTGGGTGAGACACGCCTGTCTCGGGTTGCATAGAGCCCACAGCGACGGGCTGCTCCACAACGACGTTAAGCCAGCCAATCTCTTCCTGACAGCAACTGCCCGATGCATGGTTGGCGATTTCGGGTTCGCGACATTGATAGATCCCACCACTGGGATGGCCAGAGTGATCGGGACGACTCCCGCGACGGGATCGCCTGAAGCGATCACGGGTGCCCTTACGGGCCAGCCCCTTGCCTCGGTCACCAGTGACGTCTATTCAATTGCCGCGACCCTTTATTGGTTGCTCGCAGGCGTTCCGCCTATTCCAGCAGGGATGACCCATCAGCAGGCTCGCGACTTTGTCGTGGCCGGCAACGTGATACCGCTTAAGGTTGTTGCTCCCCACCTAGGTGACTACACGTGTCGTGTCGTTGCCAAAGCGATGGCAAGCGATCCAAACGACCGGCACCAGACCGCCACCGGCCTCTATGCCGACTTGGGATCAGCTCGTACAGCAGAGGCCCGAGGGCGTCAATGGCATACGGTCCTCACGCACCCTGGACACGAGAAGTGCTGGGAATGCCCCTCTTTGGGCGCAAAGCAGGCTCTCCGAGTGTGCTTGCTTCCGGTTGGCTCAGCGTATGAGATTAGGGCTGAGCATATTTCGTCAAATCGACGTTACAGATTAAGGAAGACAACAAATGCAAGGAAGGCTTCGGATCTGCGGAAGATGTTCAAGGACGTCTAACAACCGATTCTGGCTTCGGTTACCTCACGCTTCCTTCTGGCGGTCATGCGTACCGGGATCACGACGGCTTCCGGTAGCTCCTTCTCGGCTGGCTCGGAACCGGGGTCACGTTGAGCGAGCCAGCCGCAATCCGACCGTGAAGAGCGGCGGCTCGCGGGTTGCTCGGCACCGAGTAGTCCTCGTTGGGCGGCACCTGCGATACAACGTTGATGATCGGGTGTCCGATCTCGGGCCACGCGAACGCGATCATCTTGTAACTGTTCGTTGGAAATCCGACCCGTGTGAAGGTGATGCCACACGGGCGGTAGATCCGCCGCACCGGCGGCGTCTCAAAGCTGATGAGAAACTCGAACCCCGCGATTTGGACGTAGCCGCCGAGGATCTCGCTGCCCATGCTGGCCGGACGAAGGCGTATGGCCTTCGGTATCGACGGATGGTCGCGGTCGTGGTCAAGCAGAACGTACAGACCCCACGTCTTGGGCCATTCCGCTCCGCGCCAGAGGATTTCAGCCAGCTGCTGGGCCGTCACGCCGAGTCGGAAGCGGTACGCGGTCTGACCGTCTGCTTCGATCGCGCCGGCTTCGATGGCGCCCCAGATGACTTTGAGCATCCACAGCTCGATGTAGGGGCCGCTGACCATGGTGAAACCGCGTAGGAAGCTGTCGCGGTCGTCGTTTCCCAGGTATTTGAAGATGTCGAGGTGGTCCTGCAGGAAGTACCGGAAGAACTCGGCAGCCATCTTGTCCAGCGGCGACAAGGCGTTGTTATGGCGGCGGCACAGCATTTTACGCGACAGCGATGCGCGACCAATTGTTTTGCGCCGCTCGGTTTTGTCCTGCCATGCGGCGCCCTCGACGACGACGACCTTGCCGTCGGCCGAGATCGCTCCGAGCACATCGTCGGTGATGAAATGCTCGCGGGTCAGTTCTTCGTCGCAATCCCTACTCGCACGGGCATAGCAGCCGGGATTCGCATAGCCGGTGCGTGGACCGGTCAGAAGGGCCGGCGGCGGCTCGGCGATCCACGATCCGTCGTTCGCCCGGTGACAGCGGGTGGCCTGTCGACGCGAGCCGCAGGGACAGTCGTCCTCGGGCGGCGGCCCGTACCAGTGGCTCGTTCGTACGTCGGCATCTCGTACGACCCGTTCATCGAGTCGTCTGAAAGCCTGCTCTAGTCCCTCGCTCACCGTTCCGACGATAGCGTCGCCCACCGACATCGAACCCTAGGCCGCTGGTGCACATTGACGTGCAGTTGCGCCGATAGAGCCGGCCCCGGCTGGTGTTGGCCCGATACCGTAGAGCGATGCGAAACTGGTCGGTATGAAATACGCGGAGATCGCCGACGAGCTGGTCGCGAACGCCACCGCCTTGAACGATGAGGTATCCAGCCTCGCGAAGCTGTTCTCTGAGACTGCGTTTCTTGGTGACAACCGCAACTTCCCGCACGCGCACTACGGCTATCTCATGACGTGCATGGGCCAGATCGACCTCATGTCGAAATGCGAGTGGGGTCCGGTCGAACCGACGCGAAACCAGACACCCCGTATGCAGGGTTTCATGGAGCGGTACCTCGACGCCCAGAAGGCTGATGAGCATCGAGTCGCGATCCAGCTCATGCGGCACACTCTCATGCACACCGGCGCGCTTCGATTCTTGTACGACAAGACCACCGAGACGGGCTACACGTGGAGGATCCACTTCGGCGACACCTTTCCAACCTCAGTCAGGCACTACACGCTCACCGCTGAGGACCCGCAATATCAGGACATGCTGCAGGAGGCCGTGAATGGGACGGTCGTCGGGGTCAAAGCACTCAATGTACAGCTGACTGCGTTCGCCGCCGACATCCTGCGCGTCGCGGAGGGCTACACAGCTACGATGACCAAGGACCCGACACTGCAGTCCAAATGTGAAGGGGCCTACGCCGATATCCGAGTTCAGCAGTTGAAGACGCTGTAGCTCGGCAATCAGTGCAAGTCGAACTGAATCACGGTCAGGGTCGAAGCGTTCGCCCGTTGTACGGTGCGCTGCGCGCACGAGAGGTATCGGGCACAGGCCGGCGCCACCGGCCGCCGCGCGTTCGACAAATATTGCTAGCTCCGACCGGTTGACGTCGCCCACCGCTGACAGACCTGTCGATCGGGGCATGCCGATAATGTCGCAGTCTGTCAACCAGAGC
>DATAZN010000131.1:0-13660 GCA_036272035.1 Mycobacterium sp.
CACCGACGTTCTGGGAGCCGAGCAGCTTCGCCGTCAAGGCGCTACGCGCCTGCGCCGAGATGCGGCCCGAACCGGTCAGCAGCAATACCGATTCCGGATCGGCGCCCGCATGGATGCGCGTGGCCGCGACGTCAATCAGCAACGAGCTCTTACCCGTTCCCGGCCCACCGAGCACGCGCATCATCGCGCGCAGACCCGGATCGAGCACAGTGTGGGCCTGCGGGCCCCAGCGGTAAGACATAGCGCGAATGACACCACGGGGGTCCGACAAGTCGGCCCGGCCGACGATGGGTGACGGCCCGGCTGGCACCATTCAACGCGTGACCCGCCTGCACGTGCACCGCTTCGGCCCGCCCGGTCCCGTACGACTGCTGGCGCTGCACGGGCTGACCGGGCACGGCAAGCGCTGGGAAACGTTGGCCAGCGAGCACCTGCCCGAAATCGCTGTTGCCGCACCCGATCTGATCGGGCACGGCAGGTCATCATGGGCGGCACCATGGACGATCGACGCCAACGTTGCCGCGCTGGCCGAACTGCTCGAACATCAGGCCGACGACCCCGTCGTGGTGGTGGCGCATTCGTTCGGATGCGCGGTCGCGATGCACCTGGCTGCTGCCCATCCCGGCCGAATCGCAGGACTGGTGTTACTCGACGCCGCCATCGGTTTGGACGGCGCGTGGATGCGTGAGATCGCCGACGCGATGCTGGCCTCCCCGGACTACTCCGATGCCGCCGAAGCCCGGGCGGCCAAAACCAACGGCTCGTGGGCGGATGTAGACCCTCCGGTAGTCGATGCCGAACTCGACGAGCACCTCGTCGAGCTGCCGGGCGGGCGGTGCACCTGGCGGCTGAGCCTGCCCGCGATGATGGCCTACTGGAGCGAGCTGGCTCGCGAGATCACATTGCCGCCCAAGAGAACTGGCACGACCCTTGTGCGGGCGGCGTGGACATCGCCGTCGTATGTAACCGACCGGCTGATCGACGCACTGCACGGGCAGTTGGGCGGCGATTTTCGGTTTCTGACGTTCGAATGCGATCACATGGTGGCCGAGACCAAACCGGCCGAAGTCGCCGCATTGATCCGCGAACGGATGGGCTGACCGTGGCACCGGTGACCGACGATCAGGTCGAGCGAGTGCGCGCGCTGGTCGCCTCGATACCCGCCGGCCGGGTGTCGACATATGGCGATATCGCCGTTGCCGCAAAGCTTTCCAACCCGCGCATTGTCGGATGGATCATGCGCACCGACTCTTCCGACCTGCCCTGGCATCGGGTGATCACCGCATCGGGACGGCCAGCCAGGCACCTGACCACCCGGCAGTTGGAACTGCTTCGAGCCGAAGGGATTCTCGCCGTCGACGGCAAGATCGCGCTCAACGACGTCCGCTACGAGTTCCCCGACTAGAGGACCAGTCGCACCAACGCCGCAGTGCGCGCCAGGCCGGGGAAGGCCGCAGCTGTCGAACGCGGGTGCAACGCATGGACCGCGAGCCGGAACATCAACGCGCGCAACAGCATCTGCGGCCACTCCGGAAGCGCGTTCCATCGGTCGATGAGGCCCTCGTCGGCCTCGCCCCACGACAACGCGTCGACCACGACCACTCCCGCCGCCCACGACGCGGGTCGCCAGTACGGCGTGATGTCCGTGATCCCCGGGGCGGCGGCACCCGCGAACAGGACCGTGCCGTAGAGATCGCCGTCGACAAGCTGGTTGGGGCTCTTTGTCGGCCGCCGCAGCCCGGCAAGCTGATTGATCAACTCGACCGACCGCTGCCCGTCCGCGGTGGGAGATACCGAGCGGGCCGCCGCCGGAACCGACTGCAGCGGCCGATCTTCCCAGGCGGCACGGTCGGCGGCGATGAAGACGTCGACGTCAGCCCACGGCGCGGTGGGCCCCTGAGTGAGAAACCGCGGCCGTTCCAGCTTGCCGGTGGCCTCGTGTAGCCGCACCGCGGCCGACACCACCTCGTCGTGCCGCGGTTCGGGCTGGCCGGCCACGAAAGTGTCTGCTCGCCAACCCGAGACCACGTAACGTCCATCGGTCGAGCGGACCGGCCGAGCCAACCGAACACCGTCGACGAACAATGTCTCGCGCACCCGGGCCGACCACGCGGCGCGGGCGTTCTCGGCGACCATCGACAGCACCACTTCACCGCAACGCCAGCCGCCCTCCCACGCAGCGCCTAGGGGTTCCGGTCGCACACCGCTCAAGCCGAACGCCGACAGCACGTGCTCCGGCAGCGGGTCGACACTCACGCGATTAGCCTAAACGGGCCCAGCGAAGTCCCGGGACTAGACACGAACTCGCAGTTTGGCGTGGCGGATCAGTACATCACCATGTCGGGCTGCATCTGCTGCGCCCACGCCACGATGCCGCCCTGCAGGTGCACCGCGTCGGCAAACCCGGCGTTGCGGACCGCGATCAACGCCTCGGCGGACCGCACCCCCGTCTTGCAATACAGCACCGGCGTAAGGTCGCGGCGCAGCCGAGACAGGCCCTCGCCGGAGCTGATCAACGAGTTCGGAATCAGCTGGGCGCCATCGATGCGGTTGATCTGCCACTCCGCGGGCTCACGCACGTCGATCAGCGCGACTTTGTTGCCGGCATCCAGCAAGTCGCGCAGCTCACGAGGGGTGATCGCGGAGCCGGCAGCGGCCGCGGCCGCGTCATCGGACGCCAACCCGCAGAATTGCTCGTAGTCGATCAGCCCGGTGATCGCCGGCGCCGCCGGGTCCTTGCGGATCGCAATCGTGCGGTAGCCCATCGCCAAGGCGTCATACAGCAGCAGCCGACCCAACAGCGGCTCACCGAGTCCGGTGATCAGCTTGATCGCCTCGGTGCCCATCACCGATGCGATCGAGGCGCACAGCACGCCCAGCACGCCGCCCTCGGCGCACGACGGCACCAGGCCCGGCGGGGGTGCTTCGGGGTACAGGTCGCGGTAGTTCAGGCCGCGGCCGCCGGGAGCGTCCTCCCAGAACACCGACACCTGACCTTCGAACCGGTAGATCGACCCCCAGACGTAGGGCTTGTGCGCCAGCACCGCGGCGTCGTTGACCAGATATCGGGTGGCGAAGTTGTCGGTGCCGTCGAGGATCAGGTCGTACTGCTCGAAGATCCCGACGGCGTTGGCCGCGGACAGCCGAACCTCGTGCAGGCGCACGTCGACCAGCGGGTTCAGCTCGGCTATCGAGTCGCGAGCGGACTGCGTCTTGGGCCGGCCGATGTCGGAGACGCCGTGGATGATCTGGCGTTGCAGGTTCGACTCCTCGACCACATCGTCGTCGACGATGCCGATCGTGCCGACGCCCGCGGCGGCCAGGTACAGCAGCGTGGGTGCGCCGAGGCCCCCTGCGCCGATCACCAGCACCCGCGCGTTCTTCAGCCGCTTCTGCCTGTCGACACCCAGATCGGGGATGACGAGATGACGGCTGTAGCGGGCAACCTCGTCGCGGGTCAACTCGGCAGCCGGCTCAACTAGCGGCGGCAACACCCCACCGAGGCTAGGCCAGATCGCCCGGCTAGGCGATCGGGTACGGCCAGGGATTGAACTGGCAGGTCTTACCGTCCGGCTTGACAAATTCCGGGTCGAACTTCGCGTTGTCGTCGTTGGACGTGGAGAACGTCTGCTGCATCATGATCGGAGCCAGAGCGCCCTGTTTGTCGCAGGGTTCGTGGCGCAGGTAGCCGATGGCGTGGCCGACCTCGTGGTTGATCAGGTACTGCCGGTAGGAACCCACGTCGCCCTGGAAGGACAGCGCGCCGCGCACCCAGCGTGCCTCGTTGATGAAGACCCGCGGCTCGACCCCGGCCCCGTAAGACGGGTTATAGCAGGATGTCTCGAGCGGGAACTCGTACCCGCAGCCTTCCCGAAGGGTCATCGGCGAGCTCAGCGAGATGCGGATATCGGGTTTGTTTCGGCCATTCGCGTCGATCCTGACGAACCCGAACTGGGCGTCGTGGGTCCAGCTCTTCGGATTGGCCAGCGTCTGGTCGACCATTGCGGCGAACGCGTCGTCACCGCCGAACGCGGTGGGGTCCATGCCGTTTTCGACCTCGACGGTGTACTTGAAGACCTTCGCTGTACCTTGGCCGAACTGCGGTGTGACTCCCGGGACCATGTGCCAGGACTTGGCAGCCGCGTCGGTGAACGGGCCGCCGTTGGGCAGCATCCCGGTCGGCAGGCTGGCGTCGAACTGGGTCAGACCGCGTGGCGGGGCATCGATGATCACCGTGCCCACCGCGCCGATTTTCGGCGGGCCCTGAATCGGCTGCCCGAAGGTGGGCGCGGACGCGCTGGTACCGGTGACGGTCTGGTAGAGCACCACCCCGGTGACGGCTACCAGTACCGGCAGCGCGTATGCGCGCCAGCCGTAGGTCGACACGAAACGTCCGAGCCAACTCTGTTTCCGGAAACGGTTGGTGTCCCGATTCGACCGGGCCCGCCCTTCGCCGCCCCACGCCAGCGGGTCCCGTTGGGCGCGCAGCGGTTCTCGCCAGTCGTCGCGAAGAACCGGTGTCCGGTTGCCCCCGCGCCGGTCGGGGTCGAAGGTCACTTTCCCAGGATGGCACAACAGCCGGCTAGCTGGGACTCTCGGCGCGCCCGCAGGCGCTCGTAAGACGCTGCCATGCCGACATTAGGGCCGTAGATGATGATCGAAAATGCGAGGCGGGTAGTAGTGTCGTTGCGATCAAGAGTGCACTTGCAACACTGGCGCTATGACAAGCAGATTGAGGAATGGATGAGCGATCTTGCCAACGCCGGAAGGAGTGGGGTGAAGCCCGGCACGTCTGCTCGGCGCGGCAACCGACTGCCTCGTGATGAGCGTCGGGGTCAATTGCTCATGGCTGCCAGCGACATTTTCGTCGACCGCGGCTACCACGCCGCCGGGATGGACGAGATCGCCGAACGTGCTGGCGTCAGCAAACCCGTTCTCTACCAACATTTTTCGAGCAAACTGGAGCTGTACTTAGCGGTCTTGCAACGCCACGTCGATAATCTGGTGTCCGGCGTGCGTCAAGCCCTGCGCACCACCACCGACAACCGGCAACGGTTGCGGTCTGCCGTGCAGGCCTTCTTCGACTTCATCGAGCACGACGGCCAGGGCTACCGGTTGATCTTCGAGAACGACAACATCACCGAGCCTCAGGTTGCCGTACAGGTACGAGTCGCCACCGAGTCGTGCATCGACGCGGTTTTCGACCTGATCAGCGCCGACTCCGGGTTGGAGGCGCACCGCGCCCGAATGGTCGCCGTGGGTCTGGTTGGGGTCAGCGTCGACTGCGCCAGATACTGGCTGGACTCCGATCGGCCGATCACCAAGGACGACGCCGTGGACGGCACCGTGCAGTTCGCCTGGGGCGGCCTGTCACACGTGCCGCTTACCCGCTCTTAGCGGCGCCGCTTCCGATCCCGAAGCCGACGCGACGCGAGTCCGCGGCACCGATCTCGACGTAGGCGATCTTGGCGGAATTGACCAGGAAGCGGCGGCCTTTGTCGTCGGTCAGGCCAAGCACGTCGGAATCTTTGCCGAGCGCGGCGCTGACGAGTGCTTCGACTTCGCTGGGCGTTTGCGTGCTGGTGAAGACCAGCTCGCGCGGGCTGTCCGTGATCCCGATCTTGACCTCCACGCCGATCCCTTCCCAATCCTCGTTAGTCGATGCTTCGACAAGGCTAGTGGACGCCCGGTGAGTATGCGGAAAGCCGGTCGCCGCCAAGGATTCGCGGGCGCCGGGGAGGCCGGCCTCGTTGGCAAATCGTGACCTGACACGCCCACGCACTCGGCCTCGAGCAGGTATCACACCGATAACATCTGCATCATCAGCACCACAAACTACCTGGATGGCGATCTCCAGGATTACCCCGATGACACCGTCGACGACATTTACGCCGACGGCGATTACTCGCCGTCCGATCAACGGTGGCGCCCGATCGCGGCCATCGCCGGGATCGTCTTCGTGCTCGCCGCCATCGCCACAGTGGTGATCGTCAACGGCGGCGACAGCGCGTCGACGTCGGCCACCGTGGTGGTGCCACCGAGCCGTAGCGCGTCACCGCGGCCCAGCTTGGTGCCGGTCCTGCCGCCCGAGACGATCACCACCGTTACACCGCCCTCGCGTCAACCGAGCCCGACGGCCACCAGCACAGCGCCCATCGACATCCCGCCGCCGGCCGCTGTCCCCTCGACGCCATCGGACGTCGCCGCTCGCACATTTATCTACCGGGTCGCCGGCACCAAAGGGCTTCTCGATCTGGTCACCGTCGTCTACACCGACGCGCAGGGCTCGCCGCAGACCGATTTCAACGTGTCGCTGCCGTGGTCGAGAACCGTCGTGCTGAACCCGGGGGTAGGGCTGCGATCCGTCGTGGCGACGAGCCTGACCGGCCACCTCAACTGCTCGATCAGCGATGGCGTGGGTCAGCCCGTGGCGATCTCGACTAGCAGCACGATGATCGCGACCTGTAGCCGCTAGGCCAGACCCAGCTCGCGCATTCGTTCGTCGTGAGCGCCCTGCAGTCGGTCGAAGAACACGGTCAGCTGCGTCAGCCCGTCGGTCCTCGACGCCACCAGATCGACCAGCTCGTCGTGTTCGGCAAGCACGTATTGGGCTTGCGTGATCGCCTCGCCGAGCAGACGGCGCGACCACAGCGCCAGCCGGCTGCGCTGTTTGGCGCTCTTGGTCACCGCTGCGCGCAGCTCGGCGACGACGAACTGGGAGTGCCCGGTCTGCGACATGGTCGAGCGCACCACGTCGGCGATCTCGTCGGGCAGCCCATCGGCGATCTGCAAGTAGAAGTCAGCCACCAGAGCGTCACCGACATACGTCTTGACCAGCGCTTCCAGCCAGGTGCTCGGCGTGGTCAGCCGGTGGTAGCCGTCGAGTGCGGAGGCGTACTTCGAAATCGCCGGCATCACGTCGACGCCTCGGCGCTCCAGCGCCTCGCACAACACCTCGTAGTGGGCCATCTCCGCCGCGGCCATGCTGGCCATCGAAATCCGCCCGCGCAGATCCGGTGCCATCCGCGCCTCGTCGGTGAGCCGGTAGAACGCCGCGACCTCACCGTAGGCCAACAGCGCGAACAGTTCGTTGACGCCGGGATGGTCCGCGGACAGGCGTGACGGAGGCGGGTCGGCCAGCGTGTCGCCCGGCGAAAGCGGAGTCATGCCAACACTCTAGGTGTCAGTTGTGGCGACCCGCTGCGCGCGGCAGCGCCGCGCTGGCGATCACCACGAGGGTGTCAGTTGTGGCGACTCGCTGCGCGCCACAGAGCCGCCAATCCGGGCCTCGGCGGCCCACCAGCTACAATCAATCCGGGTAACGGCGGTAGCTCCGTACCACCGTTGCCCACGCAATGTGCGTGCACGCAGTTGGCCCGCCTCAGTAAGCGCAGGGCCCGCGAATCGGCAACGTATTCGGCCGTCAACTGGTGCGCGCGTGACCGCAACGATTGACAAATCGAATACGAAACCGAAAGGCATACGTGCATCACGCATGAGTCCACTCATCACACCCAACCGGGCCGCTTCCGAAACCACCTTTGCCGACCTCGGTGTCCGCGACGAAATCGTGCAGGCACTGACAGAGGAAGGCGTCGAACATCCCTTTGCCATCCAGGAGCTGACGTTGCCGCTGGCACTCACCGGCGACGACCTGATCGGGCAAGCCCGCACCGGGATGGGCAAGACCTTCGCGTTCGGCGTGCCGCTGCTGCAGCGGATCACCACCGCGGGTCCCGATCGGCCCCTGTCCGGCATCCCCCGGGCACTGATCGTGGTGCCTACCCGCGAACTCTGCCTGCAGGTCTACGGTGACCTGTCCACCGCCGCGAAGTATCTGGCCACCGAGGACGGCCGAAAGCTGTCGGTGGTGTGCATCTACGGCGGCCGGCCCTACGAGCCGCAAATCGAGGCGCTGCGCGCCGGCGCCGACGTCGTGGTCGGCACGCCCGGGCGGTTGCTCGACCTGGCCCAGCAGGGACACCTGCAGCTCGGCGGCCTGTCGGTGCTGGTGCTCGACGAGGCCGACGAGATGCTCGATCTGGGCTTCCTGCCCGATATCGAACGGATTCTGCGCCAGATCCCCGACGAGCGGCAGGCGATGCTGTTCTCGGCGACCATGCCGGACCCGATCATCACGCTGGCCCGCACCTTTATGAACCAGCCCACTCACATCCGGGCCGAGGCGCCGCACTCCTCGGCGGTGCACGACCTCACCAAGCAGTACGTCTACCGTGCGCACGCGATGGACAAGGTCGAGCTGGTCAGCCGGGTGCTGCAGGCGCGTGGACGCGGCGCCACGATGATCTTCACCCGCACCAAGCGCACCGCGCAGAAGGTCGCCGACGAGCTGGCCGAACGCGGTTTCGCCGTCGGGGCTGTGCACGGCGATCTGGGTCAGATCGCCCGCGAGAAGGCGCTGAAGCAGTTCCGCGCCGGCGACATCGACGTGCTGGTCGCCACCGACGTGGCGGCCCGCGGGATCGATATCGATGACATCACCCATGTGATCAACTACCAGTGCCCGGACGACGAGAACACCTACGTGCACCGCATCGGCCGCACTGGTCGGGCCGGCAAGACCGGTATCGCGGTCACGCTGGTGGACTGGGACGAGCTGGCCCGCTGGACGATGATCGACAAGGCGCTCGGGCTGGGCTGCCCGGACCCGGCCGAGACGTACTCGAACTCACCGCACGTCTACGTCGAGATGGACATTCCGACCGACGTCCAGGGCTCCATCGGGGCGGCGAAGAAATCGCCGGTCAAGCGCGCCACGTCCGGTGGCCGCAACGGCGACGAGCCCGCGCAGCAGCGCAATGCCAACCGGCAGCGACGGCGCACCCGCGGCGGCCAGTCGGCGGCCGGTCATGCCGATGCCAACGGCAACGCCGACGCGGATGGGTCGGCCCCGGCCGCGGACGCCGCGACCGGCGACGGCACGCGGGCGCGTCGTCGTCGTCGTCGCCCCCGCAAGTCGGCGGGCGCGACAGCCGGCGCCAACTAAGCCGGAGCCCGCTGCCGCCCGATGGTCAAGCCGGAACGCCGCACCAAAGCGGATCTCTTGGCTGCAACGGCAATCGTCGCCGTGATCGCCGCGGCCGCGGCGTTGATCTGGTGGACCAGCGACGCCCGGGCCACGATCAGCCGGCCCGCGACGGGGCCCGCCCCCAGCCCGAGGCTGGCCCACGAGGTCCCGGCCTCGCTCAAGCAGCTCTGGACCGCCCCGAACGCGCCGACCGACCAGCCTGTCGTGGTCGCCGGAACCGTCGTCACCGCCGACGGTCGTACCGTGCAAGGGCGCGATCCGGTCACCGGCCAGGTGCGATGGACCTACTCGCGCGACAGCGATCTGTGCGGGGTCGCCGGGGTGTACCGCTTCGCGGTCGCGGTCTATCGCGACGATCGGGGCTGTGGTCAGGCCAGCACGATCGAAGGATCGAACGGGAGCCGCGGGCCCACCCGGAGTAGCTATGCCGACAAGCGGGTCACCCTGTCTTCCGACGGCACAACGGTGTTGTCGGCCGGCGATACCCGCCTCGAGCTGTGGCGCTCGGACATGGTCCGGATGCTGTCCTACGGCGAGATCGACGCGCGGGTCAAGCCGTCGTCGAAGGGCTTGCACACCGGATGCCGATTGACGTCGGCGGCAGCCAGCTCGTCGGCCGTGTCGGTGTTCGAGGCGTGCGGCCGGCAGGCCGATCTACGGCTCAAGCTGCTGCGTCCGGCCAAGGAAGAGGACGAACCCGAACAGCGCGACGTGCCCGAGCCGGGCATCGGCGCGGATTCCGGTGCCCGGGTGCTGGCGCTGGCCGAGACCAAGACGGCCGTCTACTTGCCGGCGCCGCAGCCCAGGGTCGACGTCATCGACGAATCGGGCACCACGGTGGGAAGCACGTTGCTGCCCAAGCCGCCGTCGTCGTCCAGTGTGGTGACCCGGCCCGGAAACCTGATCACCTGGTGGACCGGCGAGAGGGTAATGGTCTTCGATTCCGCGAACCTGACCTACCGCTACTCGATCGGGCCCGCCGGCTCGTCTGTCCCGGTGGGTCCGGCGACCTTGATGGCGGGCAAGTTGCTCGTCCCGGTCACCGACGGCATCGCCGTCTGCGATCCGGTCACCGGCGTCGGCGAAGACTTCCTGCCGGTGCAGCGGCAGCCGACGAACTCGGCGGTGATCCCGACCGTGGCGGGTTCCCAGCTGCTCGAGCAGCGCGGCAACACCCTCTTCGCGCTGGGCTGACTACGCGTCGATGCTGAACGTCGGCAGCGCCTTGCCTGACTTCCAGTGCTTGAGCAGCGCCTGAGCCAACTCCTGGTAGGCGGACGCGCCCTTGTTCTTGCGTGCGGCGAACACCGACGAGCCCGACGCGCTGGCTTCGGCGAAACGCACCGTGCGCGGGATCGGCGGCGCAAGTACCGGCATGTCGTAACGATCAGCGACGTCGAGCAGCACGTCGCGGGTATGCGTGGTGCGCGGGTCGTACAGCGTCGGCAGCGCACCCAGCAGCCGCAGGCCCGGGTTGGTGATCTGCTGGACGTCGTTGACCGTGCGCAGGAACTGTCCGACGCCGCGGTGCGCCAACGTTTCACACTGCAGCGGCACGATGACTTCGTCGGCTGCGGTCAGCCCGTTCAGGGTGAGCACGCCCAGCGACGGCGGGCAGTCGATCATCACGACGTCGAACTTGTCGCCCAGTTTGTCCAGTGCGCGCTTGAGCGCGTACTCGCGGCCGGCCCGCATCAGCAGCATCGCCTCCGCACCGGCCAGGTCGATGTTCGCCGGCAGCAGCGTCATTCCCTCGGCAGTGTCCACCAGCGCGGCGTTCGGCTCGACCTCGCCGAGCAACACCTCATGGACCGAGACCACCAACTTGTCCGGGTCCTGGCCGAGCGAAAACGTCAGACATCCCTGCGGGTCCAGGTCGATGAGCAGCACTCGCCGTCCCGCTTCCACCATCGCCGCACCCAACGACGCGACCGTCGTCGTCTTGGCCACCCCGCCCTTCTGGTTGGCCACCGCCAGCACTCGGGTCCCCTTCATCAGACGCCGCTCCTCCTATGTGTCTCGTGTGTCTCGCTGGCGGTTAACAACTCCCATCCTGGCACCAACAGCATGGTGCCCGCGCGCGGATGGCTATGTGTGTCAGGCAGAATCGGTCAGCATGGGCGTCGAGAGCCATCGATTGGTGTTGTTGCGCCACGGGGAAACCGAGTGGTCGCTGTCCGGCCAACACACCGGGTCCACCGATCTCGACCTCACCGACAACGGTCGCGCGCAGGCCGTCGCCGCCGGTCCGACACTGACCGACCTGCGCCTTGTCGATCCGAAGGTGATCAGCAGCCCGCGCCGGCGTGCGGTGGAGACCGCCGAACTGGCCGGCCTGACCGTCGACGAAAAGTCCGAGTTGCTCGCCGAGTGGGATTACGGCTCCTACGAGGGCCTGACGAGCGCGGAGATTCACAAATCCCATCCCAGCTGGTCGATCTGGACACACGGCGGCCCAGACGGCGAATCCGTCGCCCAAGTCAGCGAGCGCGCGGACCAGGCCGTCGCTTTGGCGTTGGAGCTGATGGCGACCCGTGACGTGGTGTTCGTGGGGCATGGCCATTTTTCTCGCGCCGTCATCACCCGCTGGGTGCAGCTGCCACTCGTCGAGGGCAGCCGCTTCGGTATGGGCCCGGCCTCCGTCGCGGTCGGCGGGTTCGAACACGGGATCCGCCAGCTGAGCGCGCTGGGACTTCCCCGTCCTCACGACGACTGAGCCGAATGACGACTGAGCCGCCGTTTGTGCTGTGCGGGCCGGCCGGCGTGCTGATCGCCGACGGCGTGCAGGCCTGCTATCGCGATGTGGCCAGCGCACAGTTGGCGTTGCGATCGGATTCAGCGTCAATAGTGTTGGGCGCGTTAGCTTTCGACGTCAATGGGCCGGCGGCGTTGATCACGCCACGCTCGGTGCGCCACGCCGATGAACTACCCGACTGGCCGACCGGGCCGCTGCCCGCGGTACACGTCGCCGGGTCGATTCCTGCGCCCGACGAGCACCGCGACCGGGTTCGGCGGGCGTGCGATGTGCTGACCGCCGCGGGCAGCACGCTGCAGAAGGTGGTGCTGGCGCGCGCGTTGCGGCTGGCCGCCGATGCTCCGCTGGACGCCCGGATGATCCTGCGCCGGTTGGCCGACAACGACGCGGCCGCTTACGGCTACCTGGTCGACCTGTCTGCGGCGGGCGAACCGTACGCGGGCATGGCGCTGGTCGGCGCAAGTCCGGAATTGCTGGTGGCGCGCGACGGCGACCGGGTGACGTGTCAGCCGTTCGCTGGGTCGGCGCCGCGTGCAGCCGACCCCGAAGTCGACGCCGCCGCGGGGGCGGCGCTCGCCGATTCGGCCAAGGATCGCCACGAGCATCAGTTGGTCATCGACACCATGGCCGCGGCCCTGCGCCCGCTGTGCAGCGAGTTGACATTTCCCCCCGCGCCCACGCTGAGCCGCACCACCGCGCTGTGGCACCTCAGCACGCCGATCACTGGGCGCCTGCGCGACACATCAACCACCGCAATCGATTTGACGCTTGCCTTGCATCCCACCCCGGCTGTCGGCGGGGTGCCCGCCGACGCCGCCGCCCAACTCATCGGCACGCTGGAAGGGGACCGCGGGTTCTACGCCGGCGCCGTGGGTTGGTGTGACGCCGCCGGCGACGGACGCTGGGTGGTGACCATCCGTGGCGCGCAATTGGCCGCCGATCGTCGCACTGCGCTGGCCCACGCCGGTGGCGGCATCGTCGCCGAATCCGACCCCGACGGCGAAGTCGCCGAGACCACAACAAAATTCATCACCATCCTGACCGCGATGGGGGTTCAACCGTGACCGTCCGCATCCGTCGAGCCGCACCACCCGATGCCGCGGCTATCACCGCGATGATCCACGACCTGGCCAGCTTCGAGCATGCCGCCGATCAATGCAGCGTCGTCGAGACTCAGATCAGCACAGCACTTTTCGGTGCTAACCCGACGCTACGGGCGCACGTCGCCGAGGTCGACGGCGAAGTCGCCGCGATGGCACTGTGGTTCCTCAACTTTTCGACCTGGGACGGCGTCGAGGGCATCTACTTGGAAGACCTCTACGTGCGTAGTCGATTCCGCCGTCTCGGGTTAGCCCGCAGCCTGCTGGCGGCGCTTGCCCAAGAATGCGTCGACAACAACTACACCCGGCTGGCCTGGGCGGTGCTGAACTGGAACACCGACGCGATTGCGCTTTATCAGGCCGTCGGCGCTGCGCCGCAGACCGAGTGGACCACCTACCGGCTGTCCGGTCCCGAGTTGGCCGGGCTGGCCGAACCGGGCTGATCCGCGCCGGCGACGATATGCGCCTCCTCACCGCCACGCGACTGGGGGGACCCCCACCCGCGTGCGCGGGCGAGTGGCGCCTATGACCGGTCGGATAACCAACGCAATGTAGCCGGACTGAACAACAACGCCAACGACGTCAGTGCCACCGCAGCGAGCGGGACACCGAACAGCGCGCGGTGCGAGCCCACGGTCAGGTACCACGCCACCGGCAGCAGCAACAGCTCGGCGAACACCGCGAGCCCGCGTCCCCAGCGCCTGCCGGTCAGCAGGGCCCAGCCGGCAGCCAGCACAGCACCACCGGCCACGGCGA
>DATAZN010000132.1:0-2710 GCA_036272035.1 Mycobacterium sp.
AGGCGCCGGACGAGCCGCGTCACTGGGCGCGGACACCGCCGCCGTCGCCGGTTGACCCAAGATCATCAATGCGACGACCGCTCCGAAAATCACCCCGAAACCGGCCGTACGAAATCCTAATCGATTCATTGCGTCCTTCCCTGCTGGCTGGGTGATCGAACAAGTCATTCGATATTAGAACGCCGCGCGCCACGGAAATTCCCCCATTCGCCCCGCTGCCAGGCGGATCCGCTGGTGCGGACGGATGTTCGGTGTCGCACACGACCTCAGTCGGCTCGGCGGCCGCGCTGGGCGGTGCGGCGCAGATATGCCTACCGTGTCGCCGAACTGGAGCTTGTGCACGCCGTCGGCCCGAGGCAACCCTGTGCGTGCCGAGAAAGACATCCGGGCAGTTCAAGCGACGTGTCGGTCGAGTTGCAGGGGCTGAGGCAGGGTTCCCAGGGGGTGCTGCGGCGAGTGATCGGGACCAGGTCACGGTGCCATCGCAGCACCGTGTCTGGACTGGCCAACAGCCGCAACCGGCGCAACGTCGTGCGAGCCAAGGGTACGAGCACTGCTGCGAGCAATGCCCGATCCTGGAGCCGCAACTGTGGACGCTGGTCGCCAAGTTGTCGCTGAAAGACGGTCAGCTGACGGCGTAGGACGACGATCTCGACATCCTGTCATTGGCAACAGTCGCAGGGCGACGAAGGCGTGCCTGACGGCAGGATAAGGGCCGTCGCCTGTTTCGACGTGCTCACGGTGCCGCCGGACACGATCAACAGCAACCACCACACGCCGGGCGCCAGTCCGTGCTCACCCTCAAGGCCGGATGCTTACCCCCAGATGCTCATCTTCAATGCCGGCTAACACTCTGAGAGCTACGCGATGACTCGCGCGACCGCGCCGTAGCCCAGTGGCCGGGCACCATCGCTCAGTTCGTCCGCGTCGTCGGTGTACCACTCGGGCAGGGTGACCAGACCGGGCTCGACCAAGTCCAAGCCGTCGAACCAGGTCAGGATGTCCGCATGACCGCGCGGGTACACCGGCTCGCCGGCCTGCTCATAGGCGGCGCGCAATCGGCCCATCTCTGCGCGCAGGTCGGGATCGGCGTGTTCGTCGGTCAGCGTGGAGACCGCGACCAGGCTGCCGGGTGCCAGGTGCGCGCAGCAATCCCGGATCAGGTTGGCCGGTTCGGGTCCGGGAGGTACAGCAGCACCCCGACGATCAGCAGCCCGACCGGCTGGGTGAAGTCGAGCAAGCGCCGAGTGTCGGGGTGGTCAAGCACCGAGGGCAGGTCGCGCATGTCGGCCAGCGCCGCTGGGTGGCCAGCCATTCCTTCATCGCCGCGGAACGATGGGCGGGCAGGCCGTCCCAGATCAGGGTGACTTTCCGGCCGTCGAGATGATCGCGCAGATCGGCGAGGAACTCGATCAGCGAGGCGGTGTTGTAGGCGCCTTCCTGGATGCCGAACACGAACATGGCCTGGCTGCGGTCGGGCCGGTAGGCCAGCGCGCCGGACATCGACAAGCGTTTCCACGAGAACCGATGGGTCAGTACCGGGGTCTGACCGCGTGGCGCCCAGATGGCCCTCACGACGGGCAGCAGGGAGAATCCGGATTCATCCTGGAAGCAGATCCAGGCTCCTCGGCGCCGGGCGCTTTTTTATGCGCGGCCACTCGTGTGTCACCCACTGCTCGATGGCCGCCTCATCGCGCTCGGTGGCTCGGTGGCTCGGCGGGCTGGACGCTGCCGGCTCCAGCCCAGCCGCTCCCGCAGGATCGTCCAGGTCTGGGTTGGCGAGTACCGCACCCCGGTGACCATCTCGATCACCTGGGCGACCCGCGCCAGCGCCACATATCGGTGGCAAAACCGTTCGCTTTCGGTCCCAGCGCGAGCACGTCAGCCACCTGGGTGAGTTGTTCATCGGACAGCTTGCGCAGCCGCCCGGCGCGACCCGCCGCGGCCAGTGCCCGCCGGCCACCGGAGCCCATGCCTGGTGCCACCGTGAGGCGGTCTGCGGCGAGACTTCCAACTCTGCCACCACGTCGACCTGCCGCTTGCCGCGGTCGAATATCTCCGCGGCCCGCATCCGCCGCTCCCGCAACTCACCCTATTACCGAAAGATCTTCAATGGAAAATTCAAGGGATACTGTAGCGGCGGCGACGCAACAAACTGTTGTCGCTGAACGCAATCCGGCCGCTCGCCAGCTTGCTGAGCGGCATCGCGGTGGGGGCAGGGGTAAACAGTCCGGTGTTCAGCCACCCCATCGCAGCGACCGCTGCTCTGCCCGACCCGAGCTGTCCTACCTCATCCCCGACGCGCTGAGTTGGCTGCCCGACCGGATGGACTCGGTCGAGGAGTACAACGAGCAGGCGGCGGCAGGCTACCGGGACGAGGCGGCACCGGACTGGGACTTCGGTTCCGCCGTGTGCGTCGACGCCCTCACGGCGCTGGCCATGATGGTCCGAGGCGCCCACCACCGGGCGCGCACGGTCCTCACCCCGTTGCTCGACATCCCGGCCGACGCACGCCTGTTCAGCATCCGCCAATCGGTGGCGCGCGTCGGCGAAGCGATCCGGACCTCCAACACACGACACCCCGACCTGACCGAACTGTGTGATCGCGTGCGGCGGTTCGTCGAGGACGAACCGCTCCTCCCCTGACGTGGCGGTCGGGCACAGCGCTGGCCGACGCACTGCCCGGCTGACCAGGGTCAGCGCACCAGGC
>DATAZN010000133.1:0-9390 GCA_036272035.1 Mycobacterium sp.
CGCGCCAACGGGTCTCCGGTGCGCATCATGATCTTGCTAACCCTGGTCATGGCGGTGGCTTCGGCCCTGCTACCCAACGTGGTCTCGGTGCTGTTGATCGCACCGGTCACCTTGCTGGTGTGTGACCGCCTGGCGATCAACCCGGTGCCGATCCTGATCGCCGAAGTATTCGCCTCCAACATCGGCGGCGCGGCAACGTTGGTCGGCGACCCGCCGAACATCATCATCGGCGCACGTAAGGGACTGTCGTTCAACGCCTTCCTGTTCAATATGGCACCGATCGTCATTATCATCATGCTGGCCTTCGTCGCCGTTTCGCCGTTGCTGTTTCGTGGCTTCGCCACCGTCTCCCCTGAACGGGTTGCTGACGTGATGTCGCTGGAAGAGCGTCACGTTCTGCGCGACAGCCGGCTGTTGGTTAGATGCGGCGCGGTTATGGGCGTCGTGTTCGTCGGGTTCATCGTGTCCCCCTCGATCCACATTCAGCCGTCGCTGGTTGCGCTGCTGGGTGCCGGTGCCCTGATCCTGGTGTCCAAGATGGAGAAGTCGGACTATCTGGCCAGCGTCGAGTGGGACACCTTGCTGTTCATCGTCGGGCTGTTCATCATGGTGGGCGCACTGCTCAAGACCGGCTTCATCAAACACCTGGGTGAATTGGCGGCTGGCGCCACCGGGGGCGACATGCTTTTCACGACGATGTTGATTCTGGGCGTGTCGACACTGGCGTCGGGCCTGATCGACAACGTCCCGTACGTGGCGACCATGACGCCGATCGTCACCCACCTGGCCTCGTCCATGCCGCACCAGGAACATCACAACGTGCTGTGGTGGTCGCTGGCGCTCGGCGGTGACTTGGGCGGCAACCTCACCGCCGTCGGATCCAGCGCCAACATTGTGATGATCGGCATCGCGCTGCGTTCCGGGTACTCCATCTCGTTCTGGGAATTCACCCGCAAGGGCATCGTGGTCACCCTGATGTCTACCGTCTTGTGCGCACTCTATCTGTGGCTGCGGTATTTCGTCTTCGCGTAAGCGGTCAGCGGGTCAGCAGCGCGATGCACTCGATGTGATGGGTCAGTGGGAACGAGTCGAACACCGAGATCTTGTCCACCGCATATCCATGATGCTGATAGAGGCCAATGTCGCGAGCGAAGGACGCTGCCTCACAACCGATATGAACTAGCCTCGGGACCTCGGCCGCGGCCAGCAGATCGATCACCTCGCGCCCTGCGCCACCCCGTGGCGGATCGAGCACGGCCACATCGGCGCCACCACGTTGCGCGGTCAGCGCCCGGCGGACCGAATCGGTGATCACACTCACCTGCGGCAAATCAGCCAATGTGGCGCGGGCCGACCGCGTCGCCGACCGCGAGCTGTCAACACTGACCACCTGCCCCGACTCCCCCACCGCGTCGCCCAGGACCGCGGCGAAAATCCCCGCGCCCCCGTAGAGATCCCACGCGGTCATGCCCGGGTCGGGACGGGCCCAGTCGCCCACCAGGTCGCTGTACGTCCGTGCCGCGTCGCGGTGGGCCTGCCAGAAGGCAGTCACCGGCACCTGCCAACTGTGCCGACCGGCTCGTTGCACGCCCTGGTAGCTGCCCTCGACAACGTCGGTCGAGTTGCGCCGGCCGTGGCGCACCGTGCGCGCCACATGCCGCTGACCATCGTCATCGACGACGACATGCAGGTGCGCACCCGGTGGCCACGCGACGTCGGTCAGGCCGTCGATCATCTCGGCCGGCAGTTGACCACAGTTGAGATCGGCGACCAGTTCATCGCTGTGGTAGCGATGAAAACCCGCGCGGCCGTCAGCCCCGACGTCGAGCCTGATCCGGGTGCGCCAGCCGGTCGGACCGGCGGCCGAGACCGGCGCTACCGCGTCGTTCCACTGATAGTTGCCAAGGCGGGCAAGCTGATTGGACACCACTTCGGCCTTCAGCGCGCGCCCCGCCGCCGGGTCGATGAAGGCCAGATCGCAGCAGCCGGCACCGTCTACCCCCGCGATCGGGCACAGCGACGCGATCCGGTCGTCGGACGGTTCGATCACCTCGATGACCTCAGCGTGCCAGTACGACCCCCGGTCGGCGGTAACCTGGACCCGCACCCGCTCGCCGGGCAGCGCGTAGCGGACGAACACCACCCGGCCGTCGTGGCGGGCCACGCAGCTGCCCCCGTTCGCCGGGGCCCCAACGGTCAACGTCAGCTGCTCCAGGGCCGGTGGTGGCGCCGCAGTGGATTCCGATGTCAATCGAATATCCCTCGACGGGCATCGCCGGGAGCAGCATGCGGTTGCATGGTCTTGAGCCGCTCCGATGAAGTGAGTTGCCAGGGAACCGATGTCACCATTACTCCGGGCATGAACAGCAACCGGCCCTTCAGCCGCAACGCGCTCTGGTTATGCAGCACGTGTTCCCACCAGTGGCCCACCACGTATTCGGGAAGGAACACCGTCACCACTGTTCGCGCCGATTCCTTGCTGACCCGTTTGACGTAATCCAGTATCGGACGGGTGATTTCGCGATACGGCGAAGCGATGACCTTCAGCGGAACACTGATATTGCTGTCTTCCCAGCGGCGGACCAGCGCCCGGGTTTCCACGTCGTCGACGCTCACGGTCACGGCCTCCAGCACATCGGGCCGCGTCGCACGCGCGTAGGCCAGCGCGCGCAACGTCGGCAGATGCAGCTTCGACACCAGCACCACGGCATGATTGCGGCTGGGCAGCACGACGTCTTCGTCGTCGGCCTGCTGCTCGATTTCCCGGCTAACCGTGTCGTAATGCTTGCGGATCAGTTTCATCAGCGCGAACAGCAAGGTCATGGCGACGACGGCGATCCAGGCTCCGGCGAGAAACTTGGTGACCATGACGACGAGCAGCACTGCGCCCGTCGCCACGAACCCGATCGTGTTGACCACCCGGGAGCGCATCATCGTCCGCCGCACAGCGGGGTCGGTCTCGTTGCGCAGCAACCGAGTCCAGTGCCGGACCATGCCGATTTGACTCAACGTGAACGAAATGAACACCCCGACGATGTAGAGCTGAATCAGCGCGGTGACTTGCGCCCGGAACGCGATGATCGCCGCGAGGGCCGCCACCGCCAGGAACACGATTCCGTTGGAGAACGCCAATCGGTCGCCGCGGGTGTGTAACTGGCGAGGCAGGTAGCTGTCCTGCGCGAGCACCGAGCCCAGTACCGGAAACCCGTTGAACGCCGTGTTGGCCGCCAGCACCAGGATGAGCGCGGTCACGACGGCGATCAGCAGGAAACCGATGTGAAAGCTGCCGAAGACGGCTTGGGCGATCTGGGTGACCAGAGTTTTCTGCTGGTAGTTGGGCGGGATGCCGGCCAGCTGCGCAGCGGGATTGTCGACGACCTGAACCCCGGTCTCCTTGGCCAACATGATGATGCCCATGAAGAGGCCGACCGCGATCGTGCCGAGCAGCAATAGCGTCGTTGCGGCATTGCGCGACTTGGGTTTCTGAAAGGCCGGCACCCCGTTGCTGATCGCCTCGACACCGGTCAGCGCCGCGCAGCCCGAGGAGAACGACCGCGCCACCAGGAACACCAGCGCGAAGCCGGTGATCGAGGTGCGTTCGGCATGCATCACGAAACCGGCAGACTCGGCCCGGATCGGCTCGCCCAAGGCGTAAACCCGAAACAGGCCCCATGCCAACATGATCCCCACACCAGCGATGAAAGCGTAGGTCGGGATGGCAAAAGCTAAACCGGATTCGCGCACCCCGCGCAGGTTCAGCGCCATCACCAGCAGGATCGCGCCGACACAGAAAAGAACCTTGTGATGCTCTACGAACGGGATAGCCGATCCGATGTTCGACATCGCCGATGCCGTCGAAACAGCAACTGTCAGAACGTAATCCACCATCAGCGCGCTGGCTACCGTCAGGCCGGCGTTGGGGCCGAGGTTGGTGGTGACCACCTCGTAATCGCCGCCCCCGGACGGGTAGGCATGCACGTTCTGTCGGTAGCTGGCCACTACGACCAGCATCACCGCCGCCACCGCGACGCCGATCCACGGTGCGAGCGAGTACGCTGCCAGGCCGGCCACCGAGAGCACCAGGAAGATCTCCTCGGGGGCGTACGCAACCGACGACAGTGCATCGGAGGCGAACACCGGCAAGGCGATCCGCTTGGGCAGCAGGGTGTGGCTCAGCCGGTCGCTGCGAAACGGCCGACCCAAAACCAATCGACGCGCCGCGGTCGAAAGTTTGGACACGAGAGCCAACAATAAGCGCAACCGGGCCTGCCGGTACGGTTCCGTAGACGAGAATGTCTCCCAAACCGGCTGGCCACTGCGGCTGACCGGGCCGAGAGGACCTCAAGTGCGAGTGGTTGTGATGGGGTGCGGCCGGGTGGGCTCGTCGGTCGCCGACGGACTGTCGCGGATCGGGCACGACGTCGCGGTGATCGACAGTGAAAGCAGCGCGTTCGGCCGGCTGAGTCCCGAGTTCGCCGGTGAACGCGTGCTCGGCTTGGGATTCGACCGGGATGTGCTGCTGAAAGCCGGGATCGAGGACGCCGACGCCTTCGCTGCGGTGTCATCCGGTGACAACTCCAACATCATTTCGGCCCGGTTGGCCCGGGAAACCTTCGGCGTCCGGCGGGTTGTCGCGCGGATCTACGACGCCAAACGCGCCGAGGTCTACGAACGTCTCGGCATTCCCACCATCGCGACCGTGCCGTGGACCACCGATCGGCTGCTGCACGCACTCACCCGGGAAAGCGAGACGGCCAGGTGGCGGGACCCGACCGGTACCGTCGCCGTGGTCGAGGTTGTCCTGCACGAAGACTGGGTGGGCCACCCGGCCACCGATCTGGAGGCGGCCACCGCCGCGCGGGTGGCATTCCTGATTCGATTCGGTACCGGCGTGCTTCCCGAACCCAAGACGGTCATCCAGGCCGGCGATCAGGTCTACATCGCCGCGATCTCCGGGCGTGCCGCCGAGGCCGTGGCCATCGCGGCGTTGCCACCGAGCCAGGACCTCGCATGAAACGCGCCGACGACAGCCATGTCTGCGACGCCTGTGTCGCAGGGGTTGTGGGGGTACGCCCCATCGCCGCTACGCGGCTGGGGGTACCCCCACCCGCTTGCGGGGGAGAGTGGCGCAAATGAAAGTAGCTATCGCAGGCGCAGGCGCGGTCGGCCGCTCAGTGGCCCGCGAGCTGATCGAGAACGAGCACGACGTCACGCTGATCGAGCGCAAGCCCGAACACATCGACGTCGACGCCATCCCGGCGGCGCACTGGCAGCTCGGCGACGCCTGCGAAGTGAGCGTGCTCGAGTTGGTGAAGCTACATGAATTCGACGTGGTGGTCGCCGCCACCGGCGACGACAAAGCCAACGTGGTGCTCAGCCTGCTGGCCAAGACCGAATTCGCCGTGCCCCGGGTGGTGGCCCGCGTCAACGATCCCCGCAACGAGTGGCTGTTCACCGACGCCTGGGGCGTCGACGTGGCGGTGTCCACCCCGCGGATGCTGGCGTCGTTGATCGAGGAAGCCGTTGCAGTCGGAGACCTGGTGCGGCTGATGGAGTTTCGGAAGGGTCAGGCCAACCTGGTCGAAATCACGCTGCCCGACAACACCCCGTGGGGCGGCAAGCCGGTGCGCAAGCTGCAGCTGCCCCGAGACGTGGTGCTGGTGACGATTTTGCGTGGACCGCGGGTGATCGTGCCGCAGGACGACGAGCCGCTCGAAGGAGGCGACGAGCTGTTGTTCGTCGCCGTCACCGAGGCGGAAGTGGAACTGCGCCAGCTTCTACTGCCGCAGCACTGACGGACGCGGCCTCTATGGCGCGCTGCGCCGCCCTGATCGCCAGGAAGGTCACCAGCGCCGCCACGGCGGCCAGCGGCCAGCCCATCCCGATGCGTGCCACCACCAGCCAGCCCGTGTGGTTGGTGTCGTAGAGCACCCGCTGCACCACGAAACGGGCGCCGAACACCAGCACCCAAGTGAGCGTGGCGACGTCGAAGGCGTACACCGCGCGACGCACGTCGCGCCATTGGCGATCGTGTCCGTGCAGCCAGCTCCACAGGTAGCCGACGACCGGCCGGCGGATCAGCATCGACACCGCGAACACCGCGGCCCATATCAGCGATGTCCAGATGCCGAGCAGGAAATACCCCTTGGACTCCCCCAGCAGGTAGGCAATCAGCACGCAGACGGCGACGCCGACGAGCCCGGACACCGCCGGCTGGACCGACTCGCGCCGCAGCAGTCGCCACAGCAGGATCAGCGTGGCGACGCCGATCGCCGCGCCGGCCGCCGCCGCCAGGCCCATCACCCGCGAGGTGCCCACGAAGACCAGCACCGGCGCCGACGAGTAGATGATCCCGGCTACGCCGCCCAGCTGCTCCATCACCCGGTCGGCCGGGGTGCGGTCGACGTCCGCAGTCTCTACTTCGCCGTCGACGGCATCAGCCGTGTCGCCGGCGTCTGTCGCACGGTTCACTGAGAATGCCTCACCGCTGAATTTCGTAGTGCGGGTTGTAGATCGCCTTGGCGCCGTTTTCCAGCTTGCCGAGCCGGCCCTGCACACGCAGTGTGCGGCCCGACTCGATGCCGGGAATCCTGCGCTGTCCCAACCACACCAGCTCGATGGTGTCGGTGCCGTCGAACAGTTCGGCGCGAACACCGTCGGCGCAACCTTTGCCGTTGCATTCCACGCTGCGCAGCGTTCCAACCACGGTGACCTCTTGACCGCGCTCGCAATCGATGGCCCGCTGCGCGCCGGTCGTCACCGCGTCGTCACACAGATCCTCGGCATCACGCTGCTCAGGGTCCTCGGTCAACCGACGAGTGAGCCGGCGCAGATAACCTTCCGCCGCCATGGCCTCTCCTGAGCGTTTTGCTGGTAGTGCACTTCGGACCGGGTGATGCCGATCTTCTCACGACAACGGACAACCTAGACCCGATGGTTCCCCAAACGCCAAGCGGCGCCCAGGCAATATCTAGGGGTGATTATCGACCTGCGTGCAGTGCGCGCCGTCGTGCTGCCGGGAACGGGGTCCGACGACGACTACATCACCCGGGCATTCGGCAGACCGCTGCGCGACGCCGGCGCTACGTTGCTGGCGCCGCCTCCGCAGCCGACTCGTTTGATCGGCGGCTACCTGAGTGCGTTGGACGACGCCGCACGCGAGGGTCCGATCGTGGTCGGCGGTGTGTCGATCGGCGCCGCGGTGGCCGTTGCGTGGGCGCTACGGCATCCCGAGCGCACCGTCGCGGTGCTCGCCGCGCTGCCGGCCTGGTCGGGTGCGCCGGGCAGTTCGCCGGCCGCGATCGCGGCACGGTATTCGGCTCAACGGATGCGCGAGGACGGCCTGGAAGCGACGACGACGCAGATGCGCGCGTCCAGCCCGCCGTGGCTGGCCGAGGAGCTGACCCGGTCGTGGCGAAGCCAGTGGCCGCATCTGCCCGACGCGATGGACGAGGCGGCCGGCTACGTGGCGCCGACCGACGCGCAACTCCGGCGACTGGCGGCGCCGATGGGACTCGCTGCGGCCGACGACGACCCCATCCATCCCCTCGACGTCGGGCGTCATTGGGCCGCTGTAGCGCCGCACGCGGCACTACGCACGGTCACCCTGGATCAGATCGGAGCGGACCCGGCCACGCTCGGAGCCGCCTGTTTGGCGGCGCTCGACGAGGCCTGAGCTAGCCGCTGGTACCGCGCAACTGCTGCATCGCCGACCCTGAAGCACCGCGGCGCTCGGTCGGTGCGGGCGCGCCTTCTTCGTCCGCGACCTCAGGCGCCGTCGGCGCGACCTGCTCTCCGCCCGCCGCGCCTTGGGAGGTCGCCGCCTCACGCAGTTGCGACGCCATCGGCTCGGGCAGCTGCACCGGCAGCGGCGTGCGCACCGGCAGTGGGGTATCGCCGCGACGAATCACCGTGTCCATCAACGCGTTCCGCGCTTCTTCGGTCAGCGCGTCCACGGTCTCGGCCGAGGCGTTCACCACACAGCGGATCATCCAGCGGTAGCCGTCGACCCCGATGAACCGCACCACACCGGTGGCGGTGCCGACCACCTCACGGCCCCAGCGGCCGTCCTGGATGCTCACCTCTGCGCCGTCCTTGCGCAGCGACTCCGCCAATTCGCCGGCCACTTCTCGCCACAGACCGCCGGTCTTGGGAGCGGCATATGCGGCGATGGTGAAGCGACCGTTGGCCGTCACCACCCACACCGCGCTCGGAACCCCGGTCTCGGTCAGCTCGACCTGTAGCTGGGCCGCCGGGGGCAGCGGCAGCAGCACCGCGCCAAGATCGAGGCGGGCCTCCGTGGCCGCCGCGGCGTCGTCGAAATCCTCGATGTCGAAGGGGCCGTCGAGGTCGTCGGCAACCGGCCTCTCGACCGGGGCTTCCGGCTTCCGGTGTGTACCCACGGATTCCGGCTCGTCGACTGGCTGCTCTTTGGGTTTACGTCTTCCGAATGCCATCAGCCGCGCCGCTCCTCCTCATCGCTTCCCACTGCATCGTCGCCGGCGCTCACAAACTCGCATGTCCGCCCGAGGAGCCGTGGCCACCGTCGCCACGCGTGGTATCGGCCAGTCCGGCCTCGTCGAACGAGGACACCTCGACCAGGTCGACCAACTCGACGCGCTGCACCAGCAACTGGGCGATCCGGTCGCCGCGGTTGACGACAATCGGCGTCGCAGGGTCGAGATTGATCAGCGAAAGCTTGATTTCACCACGGTAACCCGCATCGATGGTGCCGGGGCTGTTGACGATCGAAAGTCCCACCCGCGCAGCTAATCCGGATCGCGGATGCACCAGCCCCACCATCCCGACCGGGATGGCTACCGCGATCCCGGTTCCCACCAGCGCGCGGTGTCCGGGCGCCAGCTCGATGTCTTCTGCGCTGTAGAGGTCCACGCCGGCATCACCGTGGTGGGCCCGGGCGGGCAGCGGAAGCCCGGGGTCGAGACGAACAACCGCCAGACTGGTCGACACGGGGGCACAGATTACCCTTGACCCGGTGTCAGGGACGCCAGTCACGCCGCAAAGCGTGCGGTATCGCGAGCGGTTGTGGGTGCCGTCGTGGTGGTGGCCACTGGGTTTCGGCCTGGCGGGACTGATCGCCGTCGAGGTCAACATGGGGGTGCCGAGCCTGCCGGACTGGCTCCCGTTCGCAGCATTGTTCGTGGTGGCAACCGGGGCGTTGTTGTGGCTGGGCCGCGTCGAGGTCCGGGTTACTGCCGGTGACGGCGGAGTCGAATTATGGGCCGGCGAGGCGCACCTGCCGGTCACCGTGATCGCCCGATCGGCTGACATTCCCCGCTCAGCGAAGTCCGCGGCGCTCGGGCGCCAGCTCGATCCGGCGGCCTATGTGCTGCACCGCGGCTGGGTCGGCCCGATGGTTCTGGTGGTTCT
>DATAZN010000134.1:0-2276 GCA_036272035.1 Mycobacterium sp.
ACGCGCTGCTCGTCGGTCAGGTAGTCGGAGAATTCCGCCAGGATCCGCGCCGCTACCGAGATGTCACTGGTTTGGATGGTGATGCCCGCCGGTTCGGCGAACGCCCGCACGATCGGCAGAAAGGCGTAGGTCGCCAACAGCGGCGCCTCATCGGTCAGCGTGTAGATGACGGTCGGCTGGTCGGCGCACACGGTGTTTCTCCCGGTATCGGTTAGATCCTGACGGGGGTTCGCGGTGAATCTGGCTGCCACGTTATCAAGCGTGTTTTCGCTGATGTCGTCCTCGATCTGGGTCGCCCTGAACCGGGTACCCGGGATTTGCTCCACGCGATCGCTACCTGTGGGTGCACCCAGTGGTCGCTGGCACGCGATCGCCTTGATGAGCTAAGCTTCATTTTGGTCATGAGCGCCAGCGTCAAGCCCCGGCTTGCTGGCCGGCAACCCTCCAACCGCGGTGGGGTGCCCCGGGTGACAACCAGGTTTCGTAGCCAGCAGCGGCTACGCGGCAAGCGCGGGTCCGCCGTGATGGGCCCCCCGGAGTAGACAGGGAAACCTGACGCGCACCCACGTGGGCCGACCCATCGTGCATCGCTGACGTTGCTTCCCGGAAAGCATTCGACCGTGACTTCCGATTCCACCCCCGATACCGAAGCCGAGACCGATCCGACCGCGCACTGGTCATTCGAGACCAAGCAGATCCACGCAGGTCAGCAGCCCTGCCCGGCTACCGGCGCCCGCGCGCTGCCGATCTACCAGACCACGTCCTACGTCTTCGACGACACCTCACACGCCGCGGCGCTGTTCGGGCTGGAGGTGCCGGGCAACATCTACACCCGGATCGGCAACCCGACCACCGACGTCGTCGAACAGCGGATCGCGGCGCTGGAGGGCGGAGTGGCGGCGCTGTTCCTGTCCTCAGGTCAGGCCGCCGAGACGTTGGCGATCCTGAATGTCGCGGGCGCCGGTGATCACATCGTGTCCAGCCCCAGGCTGTACGGCGGCACGTACAACCTGTTCCACTACTCGCTGCCCAAGCTTGGCATCGAGGTCAGCTTCGTCGAAGATCCCGACGACCTGGATTCGTGGCGCGCCGCGGTGCGCCCCAACACCAAGGCGTTCTTCGCCGAGACGATCTCCAACCCGCAGATCGACATCCTGGACACCCCCGGTGTCTCCGCGGTGGCCCACGAGCATGGTGTGCCGCTGATCGTCGACAACACCGTCGCCACCCCGTACCTGATCCAGCCGATCAAGCAGGGCGCCGACATTGTGGTGCACTCGGCCACCAAGTACCTCGGTGGTCACGGCGCCGCGATCGCCGGGGTGATCGTCGACGGCGGCACCTTCGACTGGTCACAGGACCGTTTTCCCGGCTTCACCACGCCGGACCCCAGCTACCACGGTGTGGTGTACGCGGAGCTGGGGCCGCCCGCGTTTGCCCTCAAAGCGCGGGTGCAGCTGCTGCGCGACCTGGGTCCGGCGGCGTCGCCGTTCAACGCGTTCCTGGTTGCCCAGGGCCTGGAGACCCTGAGCCTGCGGGTCGAGCGCCACGTCGCCAACGCGCAGCGCGTCGCGGAATACCTCGCCGGTCACGACGACGTGCTGTCAGTCAACTACGCCGGGCTGCCCAGCTCTCCGTGGTACGAGCTGGCAAAGAAGCTGGCGCCCAAGGGAACTGGCGCCGTGCTGTCCTTCGAGCTGGCCGGCGGCGTGGACGCCGGTAAGGCGTTCGTCGACGCGCTGAAGCTGCACAGCCACGTCGCCAACATCGGAGACGTGCGATCACTGGTGATTCACCCTGCGTCGACCACCCATGCCCAGCTCAGCCCCGCCGAGCAGCTGTCCGCCGGGGTGAGCCCCGGTTTGGTGCGGCTGGCGGTGGGTATTGAGGGCATTGACGACATCCTGGCCGACCTCGAACTCGGATTCGCCGCCGCTCACACGCACGCCGGCGATCCGCACGCCGTGGCGGCGTTCTGAGGAGCCGCAGGTGACAATCTCTGACGTGCCGACACAGACGCTGCCTGCCGAGGGTGGGGTCGGCATTGTTGACGTCGGCTCGCTGACGCTGGAAAGCGGCGTGATGCTCGACGACGTCAGCATCGCCGTGCAGCGGTGGGGCGAGTTGTCGCCGACCCGCGACAACGTCGTCGTCGTCCTGCATGCGCTGACCGGCGACTCGCACATCACCGGGCCTGCCGGGCCCGGGCATCCCACTCCGGGCTGGTGGGACGGGATCGCGGGCCCGGGCGCGCCGATCGACACCAACCGCTGGTG
>DATAZN010000135.1:0-2336 GCA_036272035.1 Mycobacterium sp.
ATCGACGGAGTGGGCGTGCACCGCATCTGGTATGCGGGCGGCCGCTGGGCCTATGCCTCGGCACTGCTCGACGGCTTCATCGACGCGGTGATGATCACCATCGACATGGCCGATCCGACCCACCCGAAGATCGCCGGCCGAAGCTGGATCCCCGGCATGAACAAGGCGGCGGGCGAGGTCCCGTCGTGGGACATGAAGCTGCGCTATTCCTGCCACCACCCGATCGTCGCCGGGGACACCGCCTACGTGACGTGGCGCGACGGCGGGATGACGCTGGTCGACGTGGCCGACCGGACCAACCCGCGCACCATCTCGCACACCAACTGGTGCCCGCCTTATGGCGGCGGTACCCACAACGCCCTGCCGCTGCCCGACCGGAACCTCGTGGTGGTGGTCGACGAAGCGGTGCGCGACGAGATCGCCGACGGGGTCAAGTACACCTGGATCTTCGACGTGCGGGAGCCGAAGAACCCGGTTTCGATCTCGACGCTGCCGACGCCGGCGGAGATCGACTACGCCCACAAGGGCGCGCATTTCGGGCCGCACAACATCCACGAGAACCGGCCGGGCAGCTTCGTCAGCTCGGAGCGGGTGTTCGTCACCTACCAGAATGCCGGTGTGCGGGTGTTCGACATTTCCAACGCGTACGAGCCCAGGGAGATCGCGGCACTGGTGCCGCCGCGGCCGCAACGGCTGATGGATACCCGGCCGAACCGGGCGCAAATCGTCCAGACCTCGGACGTCTATGTCGACCGCAACCAGCTCATGTATGTGACGGACACCAACGCCGGGCTCTACATCATGGAAATGACCTGACGCGGCCGGTCGTTCTCCACGGAGGCGGAGGCTGGAGCGACCGCGGCGGCCGGGTGTCACATTTCGGCAACATTTGTCTTGAAGGGTCCGGCGGATTCGGTCACCTTGCTCGCCCCTGCGGCACTTCGGGAAATTGTCTGTGACATGAGCGACACAGCACTGGCCAATGATGGCTTCCCGGACGTTCCGGATACTCCCCCCACCGACGTGCGTGGCGCGCTGTTCACGCATCGCGGCCGGCAGGCGTTGCGGGCCGTCGGGCTGATCGTCGTCGTGCTCTCGGTGCTGGTCGCCTCGGGCTCGTTCCTGATCATGACCGGCACCACCAGCATCGAGCCGACGCCCGAGGTCTGGACGCTGATCTGGGCGTCCAACGGGCTGCTCGTGCTGCTGGTGATCGCGCTGGTGGTGACCGAGGCGATGCTGCTGGTGCAGTCGCGGTTCCTCGGGCAGGCCGGCTCCGGACTGCAATTGCGAATGGTCGCGATGTTTGCCGCCGCTGCCGCCGTGCCGGCCATCATCGTCGCTATCGTCGCCACCATTTCGCTCAACCAGGGCCTCGACCAATGGTTCTCGGAGCGCACCAAGACCATGGTCGAAAGCTCCCGGCAGGTGGCGCGGTCCTACATGCTGGAGCACGCGCAGGTGCTGCGCGACGACATCATCTGGGTGGCCGGCGAGCTCGAGCAGTCGCACCAGACGTTCGAGACCGACCGGGTGCAGTACCAGCGCATCCTGACGGCGCTTGCGGTGACCCGCTCGCTGCCATTCGCGTCGCTGGTTTCGGCCAATGGCGACACGCTGATGACGGCGCAGATCAACGCCCAGGGCGTGGCCCCGCAACTGCCCGACGGACTGATTCCGCATGTGGTCGAGGGGGTGCCGACGCTGATCTCGCCGGGGGACACGCAGCTCGTCGGCGCCATCGTCAAGCTGCGTGGCTACGACAACGTGTACCTGTTCGTGTCGCGGCCGGTGAACCCGGAAGTCCTCGAGTTCATGCGGCTCACGGACGACAACGTCACCGAGTACCGGCAGTACGCGTCGAACCGGCTGGTGTTCCAGATCACCTTCACGATCATGTATCTCGGCCTGGCGCTGGTGCTGCTGCTGGCGGCGCTGTGGATCGGCATCGCACTCGCGAACCGCTTCGTCGATCCGATCCGGAATTTGATGATCGCCTCGTCGCGCGTGTCGGATGGCGACCTCGACGTGCAGGTGCCAGTGCAGCCGGGCAGGGGCGATTTGCGCGACCTCTCCAACCGCTTCAACACCATGACGCGGCAACTGCGGACGCAGCGCGTCGCGCTGGTGGCCGCCAACGAGACCAACGAGAAGCGGCGGCAGTTCACCGAGGCGGTGGTGGAAGGGGTGTCGGCCGGCATCGTCGGGCTCGACGCGTTCGGCGCGGTGACGCTGTTCAACGCCCGCGCCGCCGAGATGCTCGGTCGCGACGAGATTTCCGTGGTCGGCCAGCAGGTGGGCGAAATCATCCCGGCGCTCGCCCCGATCGTCGAGCG
>DATAZN010000136.1:0-4298 GCA_036272035.1 Mycobacterium sp.
CGGTGGTGTGGCTACCGCGGCACCGGGTCTATGCGCTGCCGCGATTCGGCGAATGCAAGGCCGTGCTGCGCGATGATGCGACGTTCGTCTCCGGTAGCGGAGTAGCGCTCAACGCCATCACCAACCGATTGTCCCGCGGCACAACATTGAACAGTGATGGCGTGGAACATGATCAGCGGCGCAAACTCGTGGCGCACCGCATACTGCCGCGTGCGCTGCGGGCGATCAGCGACAGTGTCGACGAGCAGGCGGCGCGCGTCGTCGACGCCGCGTTGGTCAAGGCCGAGATCGACGGTGTGGCCGATCTTGCGACCGCGTTGCCGCTTGCGGTGGTGCCCGACCTGGTGGGTTGGCCACGCGATCAGCGAGAGCATCTACTCGCTTGGGGCGGAGCGACGTTCGACATTCTGGGTCCGCTCAACCTGCGTTGGGTCAAGGCATCGCCATCGAGTGTGCAGATGCTGCGCTTTGCGCGCCGCGTCGTGCGTCACCGCAGCGTGATCGAGGGCAGCTTGGGTCATGACGTGCTGGTGGCGGCCGACAACGGGAAACTGCCGCACCGCGAGTGCCATCCACTGATGGTCGATTACGTTGCTCCGTCGCTGGATACGACCATCGGCGCGATCTCCAGCGCCCTGCATTTGTTCGCGATCTTTCCGGAGCAGTGGGAGATCCTGAAAGGCAATCCCGATCTGATTCCCAACGCGGTCAACGAGGTCGTCCGCTACGAGTCACCGCTGCGCGCGTTCTCACGAAGAGCGGTTCGGGAGGCAACAATCGGCGACACCAGAATTCCGGTTGGGTCGCGTGTCCTGGTCATCTACGCCTCGGCCAACCGTGACGAGAACGAATGGGATCAACCCGACACCTTCGACATCCGCCGCGACGCTACCCGGCAACTCGGCTTCGGTCAGGGCGCACATGCATGTGCAGGACAAGGGTTGGCACGCATGGAAACCCAGGCGATGCTGCATGCACTTGTCGAGCGCGTCGACCGGATCGAGCTGACCTCACCACCCACGTGGGCGCTCAACAACATCATCCGGCGAAACGAAAGCCTACCGCTCAAGCTGATCGCGGCCTGAGCTGCCTACTTCAACTCGGACGACGACAGACCCAACAGCCGACGTGCGACCACCAGCTGCTGAATCTGCTGGGTGCCTTCGAAGATGTCCATGATCTTCGAGTCGCGGGCCCACTTCTCCAGCAGAGTCTCCTCCGAATAGCCAATGGTGCCAACCAGTTCGACGGCTTTGAGGGTGATATCGCTACCCACCCGGCCGGCCTTGGCCTTGGACATCGATGCTTCTTTGGAGTTAGGGATGTTGTTGTCGGCCTGCCACGCCGCGCGCAGGGTCAGCTGGTAGCTGGACTCCCAGTCGGCCTCCATCCGGAGGAACTCGGCGGCCGCGGCACTTTGCACCTGTGCGGGCTTGTCGTAAGAGATCTCGACGCCGGCGCTGGTCAGGACCTTGTGCAGCTCTTCCAGGGTGGCGCGGGCGATCCCAACCGCCATGGCGGCCACCACCGGCCGGGTGTTGTCGAAGGTCTCCATCACCCCGGAAAAGCCTTTGCCCGGCTCGATTTCGGGGTTGCCCAGCAGATTGTCCTTGGGAATGCGGGCGTTCTCGAACCGGATCACGGCGGTGTCAGACCCCTTGATTCCCAGTTTGTTCTCGAGCCGCTCGACGGTGACGCCGGGGTGCTCGCGCGGCACGATGAACGACTTGATCGCCGCGCGCCCCTTGGACTTGTCCAGCGTCGCCCAGACGACAATGTGGGTGGCTCGCGAACCTGCAGTGACGAAGATCTTTTCGCCGTTGATCACGTACTCGTCGCCGTCCAGCTTGGCCGTGGTGGACACCGCCGCCGAGTCGGAGCCGAATCCGGGTTCGGTGATCGCCATCGCGGCCCAGACCCGCCCCAGCCGTTCCAGCTGTTCGTCGGTGGCCACCGCAGACACGGCCGCGTTGCCGAGGCCCTGGAAGGGAATCGACAGCAGCATCGCCGCGTCGCCCCAGCTGGCCTCCAGCGCCTGCAGCGCCGCGGCCATGTTGGCGCCGTTGCGGTTCTCCCCGTTGCTTTCGCTGCTGCGAAGCCCATCGGCTCCGGCCATATCCGTGTTGGATTCGGCGGCTCCGGCGAACAGCTCCGCGAGAGTGTCGAGCTCGACCGGGTAGGCGTGCTCTTTGAGGTCGTATTTGCGGGCGATCGGCCGCATCATCTCCGCGCCGCCCTGGTGCGCCTTGTCGATCACCGCGTGCAGCTTGCGGGGCAGCTCCAAATTGATTGCCATGATTGATCTTTCGTTGCCGGTGAGACGTTGCCTGTGGAATGGGGGACTTAGATGACTGCTAGATAACTACGACGCCCTCGGCGACGCCGAGGACTCTCAGGTCGCGGTACCAGCGCTCGACGGGGTGCTCCTTGGTGAAGCCGTGGCCGCCGAGCAGTTGCACGCCGTCCAGGCCGATCTGCATGCCCTTGTCGGCGCCGAGCCGCTTTGCCAACGCGGCTTCGCGGCAGAACGACAGGCCTTGCTCGGCCCGCGCCGCACCGCGCCAGGTGATCAACCGCAGCCCATCGAGTTCGATGGCGATGTTGGCGCACATGAACGCGACGGACTGCCGATGAGCGATGGGCTCGCCGAATGCCTCGCGCTCCTTCACATACGGGATGACGTAGTCGAGTACGGCGTGCGACGTGCCGACCGCGAGCGCGGCCCAGCCCAGCCGGGACAGCGCGATCGCCTCGGAGTAGTCGGCATCGGTGGCGTCGTCCTCGCCCAGCCGCGCGCTCAGCGGCGCCGAGACGTTGTCGAGCTCGACGCGGCCCAGCGCGGCCGCGCGAATGCCCATACTCGGGTCGGCCCTGACGGTCAGGCCGTCGCTCGAGGACTCGACGATGAACAGTGCCGGCTTGCCGTTGAGTTGGGCTGCGACGATGAACAATTCGGCATCGGCCGCCGCCGGGACCAGAGACTTGACGCCGTCTAGCCGGTATCCGCTCGGGGTGCGGACCGCGGTGGTCTTCAGCGCGGTCGGGTCGAACAGCGGCTGCGGCTCGGCGATGGCCAGGCAAGCCTGCGGGACATTCTCGCCGGCGAACTCCTGGAGGTAGGTCGCCTGTTGACCGGCGCTACCCCAGTGGGTCAGCGCTGCTGCGACGCCGGCCGGCGCCAGGATCGGCAGCGCCAACCCCATATCGCCGTAGGCGAGCGCCTCGGCGACCAGCACGTTGGTCACGCTGGAGCGCTCCGCGGCGATGCCGTCGAAGTCCTCGGGAATGTTGATCGCGGTGATCCCCAACTCGGCGGCCTTCTTGACCAGGTCCGGGGGATAGGTGGTCGCCGCGTCGGCGTCGTGCGCTGCCGGACGCAGCACCTCGGCGGCGAACTCGTCAACCGTCTCGACGATGAGTTTCTGGTCGTCGTCCGGCGTCAGGTCGTAGTAGTCCTTGCCACTGGTCTTCAGCCGGGTCGCTCCGCCGCGCAGGTTCTGGACGCGCTTGAACTGGCGGCCGGTCGCTCCGGCGGTGGAGAAGATCGTCTTGGTACCGTAACGCAGCGTCCGGTTCAGCGGATCGCGCAAGCCGTACTTGTCCAGGAATTCCTGGCCGACGAGCGGCGTGAGCAGGCCCAGCGCTACGTCGATGCCTGTGCGCTTGTGCTTGTGCTCGCCGATGGCGGACTTTTTGCCGCTGCGCTTCGGACGCGGCTTCGAGCCATTATGGGAGCCATTTGCGGAGGTGACAGTGTTTGTCATTTGACAGCAGCCTCGGTCGTTGGGGCAGTGCGATGAACTGTATCTTACTCCGGAGTAAGATACAGGCAATTGTTAATTAGTTCACAGGTTGGGTTATGTGGCGGCCAGTCGGGCCAAGACCTGGTCGTGCAGCAGGGCGTTGGTCGCCACCGCGCTGCCACCGTGCGGGCCAGGGCTGCCATCGAGGCTGGTGAACGTCCCGCCCGCCTCGCGCACCAGGATGTCCAGCGGCGACAGGTCCCACACCGAGACCTCCGGCTCGGCGGCGATGTCGACCGCACCCTCGGCCACAAAGCAATAGGACAGGAAATCGCCGAAGGCGCGGACCCGCCATACCTCATCGGTCAGGTCCAGGAAGCGGTCCCGCAGACCGAGATCCTTCCATCCGGACAGGCTGGAGAACGACAAACTGGCGGAGTTCAGTTGCGCCACTGAGGAGACCGAGAGTCGGCGGCCCGCGGTGTCGCCGACTGCCACGAACGCGCCGGCGCCGGCGGAGGCCCACCAACGCCGATGCAGCGCAGGCGCGCTGAC
>DATAZN010000137.1:0-8998 GCA_036272035.1 Mycobacterium sp.
CCGACGTTTTATCCGGTCTTCACCGCGACGTTGGTCGTGCTGATCAGCGCCACGATTATCTTGCGATTCGGGTACCGTCCCCCACCCAAGATGGGCTGGGTCGACGCGTTCTACTTCACCGTCGAAACGATGACCACGACCGGCTACGGCGACTTCAGCTTCGTGAACCAGCCCACCTGGCTGCGCACGTTCTCGACGCTACTGATGTTCAGTGGCGTGACCACGACCGCTTTGCTGGTCTCGTTCGTCGCCGACGTATTGCTTTCGCGCCGTTTTATTTTCGCGTCGGCACGCCCTCGGGTGGGGCATCTGCGCAACCACATCGTGGTCGTCGGGCTCAGCGGGCTCGGCATGCGGGTGGTCACCGACCTGACCGCAGCGGGGTACGACGTCGCGGTGATCGAGCGCAACGAGGACAACCGCTTCCTGTCGGCGGTGCGCGATCTCGACGTGCCGGTCATCTTGGGCGATGCCACCTTGCGCCAGACGCTGCAGGCAGCGCGGGTGGATCGGGCCCGAGCGGTGGCGGTGCTGACCCGCGACGACATCATCAATATCGAGACCGGCATCGTGCTGAGCGAGATGCTGGGCAAGAAGACAGCGACCAGAGAGCACTGGACCACTATCCCGCTGGTGCTGCGGGTCTATGACCGCGCGTTGGGCTTCGCGGTGGCGCAGCGGTTCGGATTTGAGAACGTGCGCTCCACCGTCGAGCTGGCCGCACCGTGGTTCATCGGCGCGGCGATCGGCCTGCAGGTGCTGGGCACATTCTCGGTGGGCCAGAACTCATTCGTGGTCGGCGGAATGCAGGTGGCCGCCGGTAGCGAGCTCGATGGGCTGCGCATGTTCGAGATGTCCAGTCAAGCCCGCGTCATCGCCATCACGACGTCCAACGGCCTGGTCAAGCTGCACCCCCGGCGTGACGCGCGGCTGCACGCCGACGACACCGTCTACCTGGTCGGGCCGTATCGGGAACTGATCGACACCCTGCGTAAAGGCCGGCCGCCCCGCCCGGCCCCCGACGAGGAGCGCAAGCGCGAAGCGAAGACCGGCTGAGCTGTCACGGCTCGTCGAACGGAAGCGGGACGCCCGCGTGCGATAGGCACTCGGTACAGACATGTTCGGCGTCCACCCGGCCGATCGAGTCGCGCACGAGATTTTTGAACGGCTCGATGTTCTTCGCGAACTCGCTGATCACGTCGTCAACTTTCACCCCGCCGCCAACGTCGATACCGGCGTCCAGGTCGGTCACCAAAGCAATTGCCGCATAGCAGATTTCGAGCTCGCGAGCCAGCACCGCCTCCGGATAGCCAGTCATGTTGATCAACGTGAAACCCGCGGCGGCGAACCATTGACTTTCCGCTCGGGTGGAAAATCGCGGCCCTTCGATGACGACCATGGTGCCGCCGTCAACCACTTCGGGCAGGCCGGTAACCGCCGAGCGCAACGTCGGGCAGTAGGGATCGGCGAAGGACACGTGCGCCGCGCCGGAGTCGAAGTAGGTGTCGGCGCGACGACGAGTCCGGTCCACCAGTTGATCGGGCACCACGATGGCGCCCGGGCCGTGATCGGTCGTCAGGCTGCCGACCGCGCACGGGGCGAAGACCTGTCGGACCCCCAACGCGCGCAGCGCCCACATGTTGGCCCGGTAGGGCACCTTGTGCGCCGGAAACCGGTGGTCGGCGCCGTGCCGGGGCAGGAATGCCACCTCGTGCTCCCCGATCGAGCCGACCATGACCGGGGCGCTGGGCTCACCGTAGGGCGTGTCCAGGTTGACGCTGCGCGCGGCAGAGTCGAAGAAGGTGTAGAAGCCGCTGCCGCCAATCACTCCAAGCATCTACGCCACTCCTCCTCAACGCTCCGCTCTGCATCGTCGTTGGCGGGCACGGTGATCATTCTTGTGCACGCGCATGGAACGATTAGGGGGTGGCCAGTCTTGCGCAGTGGATCGCCGGCGCGCGACCGCGAACACTTCCCAACGCCATCGCACCGGTGATCGCCGGTACCGGTGCCGCCGCCTGGCTGCACGCGGCGGTCTGGTGGAAGGCGCTGCTCGCGCTGGGCGTCGCGCTGGCGCTGATCGTCGGGGTGAACTTCGCCAACGACTACTCCGACGGCATCCGCGGCACCGACGACAACCGGGCGGGCCCGGTGCGCCTGGTCGGTTCGCGACTGGCGACGCCTCGGGCAGTGCTGACGGTGGCGCTGGCCAGCCTGACTGTCGGCGCGGTGGCCGGACTGGCGCTCGCGCTGACCAGTGCGCCGTGGCTGATCGCGGTCGGCGCGTTGTGCATCGCCGGGGCGTGGCTGTACACCGGCGGCTCGAAACCGTACGGCTACGCGGGCTTTGGCGAAGTCGCGGTGTTCCTGTTCTTCGGTCTGGTCGCGGTGCTCGGCACCCAGTACACGCAGGCACTGCGGGTCGACTGGGTGGGTCTGGCGTTGGCGGTCACGACGGGCGCGTTGTCGTCGGCGGTGTTGGTAGCCAACAACTTACGAGACATCCCGACCGATGGGGAGTCCGGCAAGATCACGTTGGCGGTGCGCCTGGGCGACAAAAGGACACGCATTCTGTACCAAGCGTTGCTGGCCGTCGCCGCCGTGCTCACGCTGGCGCTGACAGCCGCAACGCCCTGGTGTGCGGCTGGATTGGTGGCTACACCGCTGGCGGTGCGGGCCGCGGCTCCGGTGCGCACCGGGCGGACCGGGCCCGAGCTGATCCCGGTGTTGCGCGATACCGGCCTGACCATGCTGGTCTGGTCGGTCGCGGTGGCAGCCGCGTTGACGCTGACGGCCTGGAGCTAGGCGGCCCGATCCAGCAGCTTGACGATCGCGGCGCGCAACTGCGCGGTGTACACGTGCTCGGTAATCAAGGCAATGGCCGCTCTATCGCCGCTTCGCAGGATGCCCAGCAGCAGATGTTCGCAGCGGATCTCGTCGTCCTTGTGCGCCAACGCTTCTCGCAGTGCTAGTTCCAAGACTTTCTTGGCATCGTGACTGAACGAGATATGCCCTCGCCGCCTACGGCGGCGGCCCGAACGGGATAGCGCGTTGTCGAACGCGTCGGCGCCGAAAGTGCGGGCCACGCTGTCGCGAACCGCCCGTAGATCGATGCCGATAGTGCTGAGTGCGTCGGCGTCCTCGTCGAACGACTGATCACCAGTTGATGTTTCGGCCAACCGGGCCCGCATCACCTCGGCGGTCAGGCCGTAATCCGTCAATACCGACGAGAGGTCCCCGCGAGCTGTCTGCAGAATACCGAGAAGCAAGTGCCGCGAGCCGGTTTCACGGTCGCACAGTTCGCGGGCCTCTTCCTGAGCCAGCATGACCGCGACCCGGGCATTGCGGGCGAACCTCTCGAACGCCATTGGTCATCTCCTCCGGTTGTACTTCTGGTGCACCGCCTGCCTACTCACGCCCAACGCATTGGCGATGGCCTGCCAACTCCAGCCCTGCTCGCGGGCATTGGCGACGTGGATGGCCTCTAACCGCTCCTGCAGACGCTGCAGGGCGCGCACCGAACGCAAACCCTCAGCCGGGTCGGCGCTGCCCGCGGCATCGGCGGCGGGATTCAGCGACAGGTCGGGTAACTCACTCACAAGCGTCAAGATAACTTGACACTCAACGACGTGTCAAGGAACGTTGACGCGCGCGTTTCAGTCAACGGCGTCGGGGTTGTCGTCGGGCGGGGTCTCACCACGCAGTCGGGCCCGCAGTTGCGCACGGTCGTGGCGACGGCGTTCGGTGGCGGCATCGATGCCGGCGGTGGCCCGGCGTCGCAACGGAGCGAACAGCCACATCCCCAGCGGCATCGCGATGACGAGCGCGAACAGCAGAGCGACGACGAGCGGAAAATCATGCACGCCAAGGCCTCGGCCGGTCCCATAGATCACCGCGGTGAGCGCGATCACCAACACCAGGCGGGCCGCCACGTACAACAAAACGCTGACGACTGCCCGGCCGGCGGAGCTCTGTCCGGTTGACACACTGCGAGCCTAGGTCGCCGCGTATATTCGGACCAAGGAGGTGTTTGAGTGCTGTACCTGCTCCTGGCCCTGATTCTCGGAACGGTGGTCTACGTTGGCTGGCGCGCGGCCCGTTCACAGATCAACCGCCCGAAGAGCCGCGTCATCGGACCCGACGACGATCCGGACTTCCTGTGGCGGTTGACCCATGGTGACAACAACCCGCGTTGACTAGATGAAGTGCTCGTTGGATCGGCGCTGATCGCTCGGAAAACCTTCGGCGACAACTGCTGCCAGCTCGATCAGCGCTTCCCGGGTTTCCCGCTTCAGCCGGTTCAGGTCGATCTCGGCGCCTTCTTCGAGGTGTGGGTCGAACGGCACCAATCGCACTGCGCGGCAGCGCCGCGAGAAGTGATCGACCACTTTCTGCATGTCGACCTTGCCTGACCGTGGCCGTACCGCGTTGATCACCGCGATCGAATTGCTGACCAGATCCTCGTGGCCGTGCGCGTCAAGCCAGTCCAACGTGGCTGAGGCGCTGCGCGCGCCGTCGATCGAACCCGAGCTGACCACGACCAGAGCGTCGGCCTTGTCCAGCACCGACGCCATCGCGGAATGCAAAAGCCCTGTGCCACAGTCGGTCAACACCAGACCGTAGAACCGCTCGAGGATCTCCAGTGTCTGCGCGTAATCGTCAGCGCTGAATGCCTCCGACATTGCCGGATCGCTTTCTGACGCAAGCACTTCCAGCCGGCTCGGCCCCTGCGAGGTGTAGCCGCGGACGTCACTGTAACGGTCGATGCCCTCGGCGTCGCGCAGCAGGTGCCGAACGGTGGCCGGCGTCTCCACCGGCACCTTCTGGCTCAGCGTGCCGCGATCGGGGTTGGCGTCGACGGCCACCACCCGGTCACCCCGGATCGACGCGAAGGTCGCGCCCAGCGTCGCGCTGACGGTGGTCTTGCCAACCCCGCCCTTCAGCGAGAGCATCGCAATCCGGTAGCAACCCCGCAGCGGCCTGTTCACCTGGACGGTCAGGTCGTTGTACCGCATCGTTCGCGGGCTTTCGCCGACGTTGATCAGCTGCCCTGACAGGCGATACAGCAGCCGGCGCCAGCCCTCCGATGGCGGCGGCTTGACCTGGCGCAGCAGGGTGCTTGTGGACAGCTCCGGGTAGCGCGACGGAGGCAAATTCGATTGCGGATGTCCGGTGTCCCCCGACAAGGAAGGCGGCGGTCCCCCGTAGTTGCCGTAGACCCGCCGAGGCGCATCCGCGGACTCGACAACCCGCGGAAGTCCCTGGTAGGGGGTCTCTGCCCATGCCCGCGGTTCAACACGTGTCGGCGGAAGCGGTGCGTTCTGCGTCGCGTTGTCGCTGAACCGGCGTTCGGTGCGGAATCCGGCGAACACCCGGGTCGCCGGTTCGTCGGCGGGCGGCGGTGGCGGCTGGTGTGGCGGCAGTTCGGTCGTCGGATGCTCTCCGCGGCTGCCGGCGTTCGCGTCGTACGGCGGATGGTCAGGCACGTGAAAAATCCCCTCGTTGCAACACTCGGGTCGCTGGTTGATGAACAGTGCTCTAATCGAACATATCGCAGCGCCGACCGTGGCCCTCTGAGCTGGGCTTATCCGACTCCGGCGTAGGAATGCAGGCCGACGGTCACCAAATTGACGAAGAACAGGTTGAACACCATGGCAACAAAGCCGACCACGTTGATCCAAGCCGCTTTCCTGTCCCGCCAGCCCGCCGTCGAGCGGGCGTGCAGGTAAGCGGCGTAGACCACCCAGGCGATGAACGCCACAGTCTCCTTGGGGTCCCAGCCCCAGTAGCGGCCCCAGGCCTCCTCGGCCCAGATCGCGCCGAAGATCACCCCGAAGCCGAAGACGGGGAACCCGAAGATCGTGGTCCGGTACGCGATCCGATCCAGCGTCTGTGCGTCGGGCAGCCGCTGGACCAGCTGGGCAAGTGCACCCGGGGTGTCCGGCGCACCCAGCCGGGAGGTCCGCAGCAGGAACAGAATGCTGGCCACCCCGGCAACCATGAACACTCCCGAACCCAGGCTGACTACCGATACGTGGATGGGCAGCCAGTACGACTGCAGCGCCGGCATCACCGGGGCGGCGTTGGTGTAGAGCCAACGTCCGGACACTGTCAGCAAAATGAGCACCGGCACCAGCAGGAAGACCCACAGCGGACGGTATTGCGGACGGCGCAGCACGATCGCGCCGGCGACCAGCCCGCAGAAGCAGGTCAGGTTGATGAACTCGTACATGTTGCCCCACGGCACCCGCTGGGTCGCCAGACCACGCAGCACGATGCAAGCGAACAACAACCCGATTCCGGCGTAGACCAGGATCAGCCCGGCCCGCCCGACCCGCTGATCGAACGGCCGGCGCGGGGCGTCGGTCACGACGCCGGGGGTCACGTTGTCTTCCGACCGACGACGATGCGGGCCGGCGCTCACCAGCTCGCTCTCGGCTTTGCGGCTGCGCGCGTAGGCGAGCTCGAAGGCCAGCAGCAGCAAGGCGACCACCATGATCACCACCGCGGACGTGAACGCCCAATCGGAGTTGCGCGCCAGACCGAGGTGGATGTGCGCTGTGTTCATCGGCACCACTCTCCCCCGCAAGCGGGCGGTACCCCCACACCGCCGGCTGGGCCGGCTTTATCGTCGTCGGCGCGGTTCATTCCAGGCTCCTCCCGGTACCGACCGGCTCAGCGGCCGACGTCGTCAATCCCTGCTGAAGGCGCTCGACGATTCGCTCGAACTCGTCGCCCCACCCGGCGTTGTCGGTGCGCGCCAAACCGCCTACCTGGACGTTCACCGTACCGGGCGTTTCTGGCAGCAGCCGAACCCAGATCCGCCGTCGGCGCACCAGCAGCGACACCACCAGCCCGGCCATCATCGCGATCGCGGACACCAGCACCCAGATCTGGCCCGGGTCGTGCGAGACCTGCAGATTGACGAACGGCACGGCGCCGTCGAAACGTACGACGGTGCCCGCCGTCGGGCCCTGGTCGATCCGCACCTGGTCACCGACGCGCAGGTTGACCCGCTTGACCCGGTTGAGCCGATGCTGGTCGATGAGGCGCGGATCCAGGGAGTACAGCGACTGCGGCCGGCCGGTGTCCAGTCCGGCATCACCGGAATAGATGTCGACGGCGACCGCCGGGGCATTCAGCGCGGGAAAGCTCGACGACAGCAGCGTCCCCTCGAGTTGTTCGGTCGGCGCGAGCAGACCCTGGATGGCGATCTGGTGTTTGCGACGTTCGACGGCGTCCGGGTACGTCCCGGCCGGCGGGTCGATCCGGACCACCCCCGACGACAGCAGCGTGCGCGCATTGTCGGGCCGCCACTGGACCGTCGAGCTGCGGGTCTGCCCATCCGGGAAGACCACGGTGAACGTCGGCGCGTAGCCGTGGCCCTGCAGGTAGACCCGGTCGCCACTGACTCGCAGCGGGTGGTTGACCTCCAGCCGGTACGGCCGCCAACTGCCGCCGGTGAGATCGCGGCCGGACTGGTAGTCGATGTCCGCGGCGAACGACGTCGCCTGCCCAGACGGCAGATACTTTGCCTTGAAGTCGTTGACACGCAAGCAGATCGGGTGCAGCGACGTGCCGTCGACGGTGTTGCCGGCCCGGAACGAGTCGAACGCCGCAGGTGATGCCGAGCAGAACCCGGGACCGCCGTCTGCGATCACGACGACGTTGCCCTCGTAGCCGAACAGCTTGCCGGCGGCCACCGCGACCAGCAGACCCAGCAGCGAGAAATGGAAGACGAGGTTGCCGAATTCGCGCAGATAGCCTTTCTCCGCCGAGATTTCGATGCCCTCGTCGCGGCGGACGACGGTCCGCCAGCCACGCAGGTGCCCCGCCATGGTCGTCGCCACCTCGTCGGGTTCACCGGCGACGGTGACCGCGACGTGCTTGGGCAGCCGGGTCAGGTTGCGCGGCGCCGGCACCGGCGTTGCCCGCATGCTGCGGGCGTGCTCGATCATCCGCGGTGTCAGGCAGCCCAGCAGCGACACGAACAGCAGCGTGTAGATCGCGGTGAACCAGAAGCTGCCAAACACGTTGAACGCCTGTAGTTTATCGAGCCACGGCCCGATCTTCGGGTGGGTGGCAAGGTAGTCGTCAACCTTGCCGGCGTTGAGGCTGCGCTGCGGCAGCAGTGCGCCGGGCATCGCGCCCAGCGCCACCAGGAACAGCAGGACCAGCGCGGTGCCCATCGAGGTCAGCGCGCGCCAGGTGTTGCGGGCCCACGCGAATAGCCGGCTCAAATCGGCAACCTCACATCCGACACGAACGCGTCGCGCAGCCAGGACACGAAGTCGTTCCACCCGCCGCTGACCAGCGCGACGCCCACCGCGATCAGCAGCACACCGCCGAAGATCTGCAGCGCGTGCGAGTGGCGTCGCAGCCAGTCGAGGCCGGCGACGGCCGACGCCGACCCAAAAGCCAGCAGCACGAACGGGATTCCTAATCCGAGGCAGTACGCGATCACCAGTACGATGCCCCGCGCCACGCTGGCGCCGTCGGTCGCGGATGCGACCGTGATGACACCGGCCAGTGTCGGGCCCAGACACGGCGTCCAACCCAACGCAAACACCGCGCCAAGCAGCGGCGCCCCGGCCAGGGTCGACAGCTGGCGCGGTGCGAACCGGAGCTGGCGTTGCAGAGCGGGGACATATCCCACGAACACCAGGCCCATCAGGATGGTCAGCACACCGCCGACCCGTTGCAGCACAAGCTGATTGGTGATCAGCGTGGTCGTCATGCCCAGCACGGCGACCGTGCCGAGCAGGAACACCACGGTGAACCCGGCGACGAACAGTGCCGCCGACCCGGTGACCCGCCATCGCGCATTCGGCGGAGCGCTGTCCGATTCGTCGACACCGACGACGGCGGCCAGATACGACAAGTAGCCGGGCACCAGCGGTACCACGCACGGCGATGCGAACGACACCAACCCGGCCAGCACTGACACCGCCAGCGCGAGTAAAAGCGGTCCGGCGGCGGCGGTTTCGGTCAAACTCAT
>DATAZN010000138.1:0-7820 GCA_036272035.1 Mycobacterium sp.
GTGGCGCACGCGGCGTAAGGTTCGACCATGAACGTCGCGGGCAGGGTGCCGGATATTCACTATGCCAAGAGCGGCGGCCTGAATATCGCGTTCTCGGTGACCGGAGAAGGGCCCGATCTCGTCGTCGCGCCCGGCTTCATCTCCCACCTCGACATCATGTGGGAGGAGCCGTCGGTCGTCCACTTCTACTCGCGGCTTGCCTCGTTCCGTCGCGTCGTCACCTTTGACAAGCGGGGCACTGGCCTCTCGGATCCGGTGATGCACGCGCCGACGTTGGAAGAGTCCGTCGATGACCTACGCGCCGTCATGGACGCGGCCGGATGTGAACGCGCCGACCTCGTGGGCGTTTCGGAGGGTGGCACGATGGCGATGCTGATGACGGCCAGCCATCCCGACCGCGTGAATGCGCTTGTCCTATACGGCACGTTCTCCCGCCTGCTCCGAGCGCCCGACTACCCGCTCGGCGTCACCGAGGAGCAGCTATCGGAGTTGGTCGAGGTGAGTGCCAAGGGCTGGGGTGAGGGCGTCGGACTGGGTGCATGGGCTCCGAGCCGGCGGGGCGACGCCGATTTCCGGCGGTGGTGGGCGCGGCTACAGCGTGTGGCCGCCAGCCCGGGCATGGTCCGCAACATCTTCGCGCTTTATCCGCAGCTGGACATCCGCGACGTGCTCCCCGCGATCCAGGTGCCGACACTCGTGATCCACCGGCGGACCGACCGGATGGTGTGGCTCGAGATGGGTCGCTACCTCGCCGACCGCATCCACGGGGCCAAGTTCGTGGAAGTCGACGGCGACGACCACCTTTTCTTTACGGGCGACGCCGATACCGTGCTCGATGAGATCGAGGAGTTCCTTACCGGCGTCCGGCCGCTGCCTGCGGTCGAACGCGTCCTGGCCACCGTGCTGTTTACCGACATCGTCGACTCCACGAAGCGCGCGGTCGAGCTTGGCGACGAGCGATGGAAGGAGCTGCTCGCCAGGCACGACGCCCAGGTCCGGCGCCAGCTCGCACGCTTCCACGGCCGTGAGGTCAACACCACCGGCGACGGCTTCCTCGCCCGGTTCGATGGACCCGCCCGCGCGATCCGGTGTGCCATGGCGATCCGCGACGTGCTGCGGAGCTTGGGCCTCGAGGTGCGGGCGGGCGTACATACGGGCGAGGTCGAGCTGCGCGACGACGACATCAGCGGCATCGCGGTCCACATCGCCGCGCGTGTTGCAGCAGCGGCTGCGGCGGGCGAGGTGTTGGTGTCGCGCATCGTCGTCGATCTGGTCGCCGGGTCGGGCCTGAGTTTTGCCACTCGCGGTGAGCACAGCCTCAAGGGTGTGGCAGGCGGGTGGGGGCTGTTCGCGGTCGAGGGTTGACGCGGTCGGGCTAGTCGGTGAATGCTCCGGACCCCCTGTTGAGGTGTGCGGTTCTCGTCCGGCGAAGACCTTCTCCGACAACATGTCTGGCGGTACGGAAAAGCGTCCAGGACTCGCCCCTTTTCGTCCGCGACGGCGACGCCGTCGTGGTGCGGAAGCTTGACCGAACGGCGCCCGGCGCCACGCTAGTGAGACGGTCGCCGGCCGCTAGCTGTCGGTGGTGTAGCCCATCGGCATCAGCACGCTCTTCTGCTGGGTGAAGTGCTCGACGCCCTCCGGCCCGTTCTCGCGACCGATGCCGGAGTTCTTGTAACCGCCGAACGGACAGCACGGGTCGAACGCGTACCAGTTGATCGCATAGGTGCCGGTGCGGATCTGCTTGGAGATCTCGATGCCGTGCGGCACGTCGCTGGTCCACACACTGCCGGCCAGTCCGTACGCTGAGTCGTTGGCGATCTTGATCGCGTCCTCTACGGTGTCGTAGGGAATGATGCTCAGCACCGGGCCGAAGATCTCTTCCTGCGCGATCGTCATCTTGTTGTCGACGTCCGCGAACACGGTCGGTTGGACGTAGAAGCCGTTGTCCAGGCCTTCGGGACGCCCGCCGCCGGTCACCAGTCGTGCGCCTTCCTCGATGCCCTTGGCGATGTATCCCTCGACGCGGGCCCGCTGCTTCTCCGAGATGAGCGAGCCGATTTGCGCACCCGGGTCCGACGGCGGGCCGACAGGAAGCGATGCCGCGAAATTGCCTACTGCGTCGACGATTTCGTCGTACCGCGAGCGCGGTGCCAGGATGCGAGTCTGGGCCACGCAGGCCTGCCCGGTGTTCATGATTCCGGAGAACACCAGCATCGGGACCGAGGCGGCCAGGTCGACATCCTCGAGCAGGATGGCTGCCGACTTTCCGCCGAGTTCCAGGGTGCACGGCTTGAGCATCTCGGCCGCGCGCTTGCCGATCTCCTTGCCGACGGCCGAGCTTCCGGTGAAGGAAAAGATGTCGATGTCGGGGTTGGACGTCAGCGCCTGTCCGGTCTCGATCCCGCCGGGGACGATCGACAGCACGCCCTTGGGCAGCCCGGCCTCAGCGAACACCTCCGCCAAAGCATTTGCGCTCAGCGGTGTTTCGGCGGCCGGCTTGAGCACCACCGTGCAGCCGGCCAGCAGCGCCGGTCCCAGCTTGTTGATCGCCAAGAACAGCGGCACGTTCCACGCCACGATCGCGCCCACCACACCGAGCGGTTCACGATGGACGATGGTCTGCCCGTAGCCGCCGTTGCGGACTTCCTGCCACTTGACCTGATCGACCGCGGGCCCGGCGAAGAAGTTCAGGCACCCAATCCCGCTCATCCACTGCATGGTCTCGACGGACATTGGGGGCTGGCCGGTTTCGTCGCCGAGCAGCTTGACGAAGAGGTCTTTGCGTTCCTCCATCAGTTTGAGCGCGCCGGCGATGACCGCCGCCCGCTCCTTCGGCGGTGTCGAGGGCCACGGTCCGCTGTCGAATGCGGCCCGGGCCGCGGCAACCGCAGCGTCAACATCGGCTGCCGCCGCCAGTGGCACCTTGCCGACGTACTCGCCGGTGGCCGGGCAGTGCACTTCGATGACCTCGGACGTCGACGGCTCGGTCCACTTGCCGCCGATGAAAAGCTTGTCGTACTCCGTTGTAACTTGCTCCGTTGTGACGTGGCTCATGGCCGCCACCCTACCCAAGCCGCAGCGAAACGAGAACACGTTTCATTACTGCGGCCGAAGCACCAGCACAAGATTGCTCACGAGGAACTCACGCACCACCGGTATTGCGGTCAGCCTCCATGCCCATTTCGGGTGGTAGCGCGGGAACGCCGAGATCAGCGCACCTGTGCTGGCGGCCCAATCCAGGCCGTCCGCCGCCGAGACCGCGAACAACGACGACCCGTAGTTGTTTTTGGCCGCGTGCCCGTGTTTGCGGGCATACCGGGCGGCGGCCCGGGCACCGCCGAGGTAGTGGGTCAGGCCCATCTCGTGGCCGCCGAACGGGCCGAGCCAGACGGTGTAGGACAGCACGACCAGGCCGCCGGGCCTGGTGACCCGGAGCATCTCGCCGCCGAGCTGCCAGGGCCGCGGTACGTGCTCGGCGACGTTGGAGGATAGGCAGATGTCCACGCTGTTGTCGGCGAACGGCAGCGCCATGCCCGACGCGCGGACGAACGCTGCCTTTTCGCGCCCCAAAACCGGCCCCGCAGCATGCATTTCACTAGGGTCGGGCTCCACGCCGATGTAGCGGACCCCGGCGGCGGCGAAGGCTGTCGCGAAGTATCCGGGCCCGCCACCGACGTCGAGCAGGCGGCGACCGACTGGACGCTCGCCGTGGATGCCCTGCCAGAGGTCGCCGACCATGTCCGCGGTGTCGACGGCCAGCGGGCCGTAGAACCTGGCCGGGGCCAGCTGCTCGTGGCGAAAGCTCGACAGCAGCCGCACCGAGCGACGCAACGTCGCCCGCCGCGCGAACAGGTCAGTCACGGCCACCGGACCAACCCTAAAGCCCGCGCATCGCTAGGCTGGCCGGATGTCTGGTGTGCGCTCGGTGCTGCTTTTGTGCTGGCGCGATACCGGACACCCGCAGGGCGGCGGGAGTGAGACCTACCTGCAGCGGATCGGCGCCCAACTGGCCGCTGCCGGGGTCGACGTCACGCTGCGGACCGCGCGCTATCCAGGCGCGGCACGGCGCGAAGTCGTCGACGGCGTGCGAATCCGTCGCACGGGCGGGCGGTACTCCGTCTACGTGTGGGCGCTGCTGGCGATGGCGGCGGCCAGGCTGGGCATCGGACCGCTGCGACGGGTCCGGCCGGACGTGGTCGTCGACACCCAGAACGGCTTGCCGTTCCTGGCCCGGCTGATCTACGGCCGACGGGTCGCGGTGCTGGTGCACCACTGCCATCGCGAGCAGTGGCCGGTGGCCGGCTGGTTCTTCAGCAGGCTCGGCTGGTTCGTCGAATCGTGGTTGTCGCCGAAGCTGCATCGCCGCAACCAGTATGTGACGGTGTCACTGCCGTCGGCCCGCGACTTGGTCGGCCTGGGGGTGGACAACGAGCGAATTGCCGTAGTGCGCAACGGTCTGGACGAGGCGCCCGCGTCGTCGTTGAGTGGCCCGCGGGCAGTGACACCGCGGGTGCTGGTGCTGTCACGGCTGGTGCCGCACAAGCAGATTGAAGATGCACTGACCGCTGTGGCCTACCTACGACCCTCGATACCCGATCTGCATCTCGACATCGTCGGCGGCGGGTGGTGGTCTCATCGGCTGACCGATCACGCGACGCGGCTGGGCATCAGCGACGCGGTGACATTTCACGGGCACGTCGACGACACCGCCAAACACCATGTCATGCAACAGGCTTGGGTGCACGTGCTGCCTTCACGCAAAGAAGGCTGGGGTCTGGCGGTCATCGAGGCGGCCCAGCACGCGGTGCCCACCATCGGCTACCGGTCGTCCGGCGGGTTGGCCGACTCGATCATCGACGGAGTGACCGGCGTGCTGGTCGACGGCCACGACGAACTGGTCGGTCGGCTTCGGCAATTGCTTACCGATCCGGTGCTGCGCGATCAGCTTGGCACCAAGGCGCAAGCGCGTAGCGCGGAATTCTCTTGGAAGCAAAGCGCGGACGCGATGCGCATGGTGCTGGAGTCGGTCGTCGCCGGCAATCGCATCACCGGGGTGGTGTAGCGGAGAGTCATCATCACCGCGCTGCCGAACCAGCCCGTTGCCGCCGACTAGTCACCGTTGCGCCGACCGCTCCGGCGATCAGCATGGCCAGCCAAGTCAAGTGCGCGATCACGACCGTCGTCCGCCGGGCCGTCGACGCACCGGCAGTTGTGCCGCCAACGCGATACAACACCAAGTCCCGTCCGCGGTAAGCCACCGGTAAACGGCCGAATGTCTCTGCGGCCGAACCCATATCGCCAGCCGTGCCCAACTCGACCACCAGCCAACCCACGCCGGCCCGACGGAGGTCAACCGGATCGCCACCGGCCAGCAGCAACTGCTGCACGTCGCGGGCGCGGTTTCCCTCACCGAGAACCGTCGTCCCCGAAATGGTCAGGTCGCCCGTGGTCAGGACGTCAGCACGCAGCCAGCGCGGCAGCGGATCCAGCACCGGTGCCGGACCGGACCAGGCGAATCGCCGCATGGTGTCGGCCGGCAACACCGCCACCTCGGCGGGCTCGCGATTGATCGCCGCCGCAACGGCCGGCCAGTCCCTCGGATAGCGCACCGACTCGACCTTTCCCCCTACGCCCCAAGCCAAGTCGGGAAGCGACAGCACCAGCGCGGCGCAGCACAACAGCGCGGCGGAGGCGGGCCGCAACCAGCGTCGCAATGTCAGCACCGCGCCGGCGCCGGCCAGCGCGTAGCCGGGCATCGCCAACGCGACCCACTTCTGCCCGTCGCGCAGCACGCCCAGGCCGGGTGCGGTGTCGACCACCGTGTGCAGGACGGCCAGACCCGGGCCGGTGGCCATCGCCGCGGGTATCAGCACCGATGCCATCGCCAGTACCAGCAACGGCAGCGCCGTCCGGTGACGCGTCAGCGCGACGACTCCCGTCGCAACCAGCGCGAGCAGCACAACCGCCGACAAAACTGCGAAAAGCGTTGCCCGCGAAGCTGGCACGGAATCGCCGTTCCAGATTCCGCCCAGGCTGGCCAGGCTGCCGAGTGTGCCCAGACCGGGTTCGGCCCGTGCCGCGAACGCGGCAATACCTGGCGCGCGAGCCCACATCTGATCCGTCGACGACAGACCCAGTGCCGCCGCTGTCAACCACGGTAGCGCCGCCGCCAACGCTTCGGCCAATATGATTGCGGCGCAACGCCAGCGGGGAATTCCGGTCCCCGGCACCGCGATGCACGTCAACCCGACTGTGGCGGCGAGGAGCAGGCCAGTCGGGGTAAGACCGGCAAGGGCAATCCAGAAAGCCAGGCCGAAAATGCTTGCCCATGGCGCCTTCTCGGTTGACCGCAGCGTCAGTACGCTGGTGGCCACCCACGGCAGGCAGCCGTAGCCGAGCAGCAGACTCCAGTGTCCCTGCAGCAGCCGTTCGCCGACGTAGGGATTCCAGACTGCCAGCGTGATCGCCGAAAATTGGCCGCCAGCACCGGATTCCGGTAACACCAGCGCCGACAGTCGAGCCGCCCCCCAGCCCGCCAGCCACAGTCCAACGACGAGCAATGCCTTCACCACCAGGCCGCCGTCGATGCAGTGCGAGGCCAGCGCAACCCCGAAATCCTGTGGCGTGGCCCGTGGCGCGGAAACCAGCCCCAGTGCGCTATCGGAGAGATAGGACCGCGGTGTGGAGACCGCGTCGCGCAGCAGTAGATAGCCGGGGCTCAGCAGCGGCGCCACCATCAGCAGCGCCAGCGCCAGCGCGTACCCGGGACGGGACCAGCGCAGAGCCCAGTGGGCTGCCGCCGCCCGCACGCGCCCAGCTAGCTAGGACAGGTCGGGCGGACCCGACGTCGAAGGACCTCCCGAACTCGACGGCCCCTGCTCTCGCTTGACGTCCTTGGGCTGAGTGGGAATCTTCTCGGTCTCGGCTTCGGCGCCGGGTACTCGCGCGGGCGGTGGCTCGCCGCGGCCGAAGAAGCCACCTTGGTCGGCTGCGTCCAGGTCGGGTTCGGCCAGCGCGGTCTCGGTCCGCAAGCTGAACGAGCCGAGCAACAGCCCGCCGATCAACGCGATCACGCCGGCCGCAGTGAAGGTGATGGGCAGGACACGGGACCACAGCGCCAACCGGTCGCGCTCATCACGCGCGGCGTTGACCTGTGACTCGACGGAACCTTCGTTGGAGGTGATCGTGTAATCGACCAGCGTCACCTCGGGCTTCAGCGCGTCGCGGGCGTAGTAGTGATTGGCGCGCTCTTTTTCTTTGACGATGGTCCCCGATTCCGGGTCCACCCAAAAGGTCCGCTGCGCCGCGTAATAGCGGGTCATGGTGATCTTCTCGTCCGGATCGCCCGGCAAGCCCCACATAAAAGCGGTGTTGGTGACCTTGCTGTCCGCATCGTCGGCGTACAAGGACGGGTACCTGATCGGCTCAACCAGCTTGCCGTCGGCGTCGTAGCCGACATCTTGGGTGAACTTGTACACGGACAGGCCGTTGACGTCTTCTTCACCGGTGTAGTTGGCCTCGAACGCCTTCTGCGCGATCGGATCGAAGTACGAATACGAGCGCTTCTCGGTATGGAACGGGAATCGATAGGACAAGCCGTCGTGCGGCAACGCGATGTTGGTGGCCGGGCTTTCATCCTTGAACCCGCGCGGCTTCTGCACCGCGCCACCTGGGTGAGTGTCGTCGGACACCGCTGAAGCGGTTTTCCGGTTGAGGGTGACGGTGTCGACCAGTGCGAGCAGCAGACCGGAATCCTTTTGCTTGTCACTGCGCCGAACCGAGCTACCCACTTGCAACGTGACGACGTCGGCGTTGGC